>DAICZA010000028.1 GCA_027311385.1 bacterium
GCTGCAACAGCGAGCACCGGGGAAATGGATAGAAGCGTGTTCATCTGATTCCTCCTCACAGTTGATGAAAGGTGCATCGTCTCTCAACCATAAATCATGATAGCACCGGTCCCGCCCCGCCTGCCCGAGGCGGGTGGTGGGGTAAAAAGAAAGCCCGCTTGCACGGGCTACCAGCAAACGATCCTGGATTTTGATCAGCGGATGAAGGCTACTTGGTGAGGTAAACAGAGACGAAGAACACCAGCAATGCAACGAACGTGCCGCCGTAGTAACCAACTCCGTCTAACAGGGTGTGGCGTGCCGGATTGGAGGAGGAAATGCGTGTCACGCCGTAAGAAATGACGCGCAACAGAACGTACATCGCCATTACGCAGAGAATCCCCGTAATCCAGTGGCCAGAGTGGAATATGGGCACCGCACTCAAAAGCGCGAGTACGATCGCCCAAATGATTGGAAATGTCGGATCTGTTTGTTGGATAAAACGCGGTCTTGGATTGGACATCGCTCACTCCTTTTTAAAAGGCACTTTCGTGCCGAACATTCGGACTGAACATACCACGCACTTTATGTGCCTGTCCATTCCACCCCGCCTCCCCGAGGCGGGTGGTGGGGGATAAAAAGAAAAGGGCGGAAAGGTCCACCCTTTCCGCCCTCGTGCAAAGTCGTGTCACCACCCGTAATGCGGCCGTGACGACGGCCTCGTCGTCGACGGAGCTTGCTGTTCCGGCACGCGCGGAATGTTCGGGACCGGTGCCTTGGTGTCCAAAAAATACAGGATGCCATGCGACCAGCCCATTTTTACCTTGCCGTGAATCCGCTCGGCTCTCTTGGTGAGAGCCTTGCGTCGTTTTGCTAAGCTACTGCTCATAGCCTCTACCTCCCTTCTGAAATAGGCGCGGATGCGCCGGACGTTCGGACGCAACTTATCACACCCGGCAGAGTGTGTCTAATTCCCTCTCCCGGGACGGAACACGGCGAGGCGGAGTTGGTGTGGATTAAGGAGATCCTGAGGGGATTTTCAGGTAGGGAAAGTTTGAGATACGAGTTCTTTTATTACGTTCGGTTCTTCCGTATTAAGGAGTTCAGCATACCTTCTGGCGACCTCGAGTTTACTTGTTTTATAGACTGCATCAAATTCTCGTCGTTCGACAACATCCAAACCGAAAGCGTCTACGCCAGTTAGTGCTGGGTACTTCACCTCGAGGGATTGTATTATCGCTTCAGTAGAAATTATTTCCTTTAATGCTTGTGCAAATGTGCCTGCATCGAGTGCATCCTCAATAACACAGGGGACATTGAAGTTCTCGGACCCACTTTTGAGAGATACTGCAGAATCCCCTCCTTTAGTCCACCTGCGAAGAAAAGGATTTCCGTATTCATCCTTTTGGTCAGTGTCCGTGTCAATCATGAATATGACATTACGAATGCTCGCCGCACCCCTCTTCCAATGGTAATCTTTGAATATATCCGCGATTTTCTTGACACCAGCCTTTCGTACCGCCAAGAAACGGTAGTCGGGCTCATTTAAGGAAGCTTCTAGATAAAGAGCGTCCGATTCGCCCTCACAAATAACGAATTTTCTATCCGGATTTGATTCGGCACTTGATCCTAATCCAATCAAGAAGTCAAAGATCATTCTCATCTCGTAACGGGGGATATCTCTGAACGGGAAACTGGAATTACGGTGCAGTTCGATCACACGTTTACCCTCCTCGTCTTCGTCGATGAGACCAGTATATCCAGTATTGACGTTGGCCACCCATCCATACCAATGTGATGTGAATATCACGGAGACACCCTCCCCAACTATGGTCATTAATTTGTCGAACTGCGCCATTCTTTTGGACGCATCTAGAGAAATCTCCGGTTCGTCTATCGCCAGAATAAGTTGCCGATTCTCTTGAACGCCCTTCCCTTCTAGAACGGCTAAAATGAAGTCAAGAAGCGCCGTTCGTCTTTGTCCTGAGCTCAGATTATCGAGTTCTCGCCCTTTGTATTTAAGTTTGCGATTTTCGAGAAATGCAATGGTACTCACTCTTGCCAAGATGTTTGTCGTCAACTTTGAGAAAAATCCGCGTGTTCCAGCGTAAGTATACAAGGGATCTACTTTTTGCAATTTGCTCGTCAATTTTTTATCGATAAGTTCTTCAAGTGCCGCGTTCAAGGATCCAACAAGCCCATCTTTCAAGTCTATTTCCTTGAATTTCTTTTCAACCTCCGCGACAACTGGCGAACCAATGAGGATTTCTGCGAGATCAGAGTTGATTTTAATACCTTGATCGATATCCACTTCGGCATCAATGTATATGTATTGGAAATGTGTGGCGAGGATTCTGTGTATTTCTTGTGCCACCTCATTTTCTATTTCCCTTTTACCATCATAGAATCCAAAAACCCCGTCCTCTCTCCTTGTCACACACAAGACGAGCTTATCTTCCTCTAAGGATTTCAGGAAGTCTGTATTGATGAACTCCTTTAGTGAATTTGATATTTCCTCAAGCGGCTCACCACCGTTTTCTCCCAAAAGGTCTCGACTTATTACGAATACAGGAGCGACAAAACATTCACTGGAGCCTTTACGAGATTCCTTGTTACGGATCCACAGTGGCTTCTTTGAGAAGAAAGCATCGAGTCCTTCCAGAATCGCGCTTTTACCGACGCCATTACTTCCAAGATATCCGATGAAGTTCTCGGCACCAGATTCAAAAATCTGCACGTACTGGGTACCCTGGTAGCATTTGAAATTTTTTAGAAAAAGTCCTACCAACATGGTTTGTTTGTTATTGGCGAGAATGGTACTCCTCTGGGCGAGAAGCGCAATGGGGTTGCGCTACATAAGCAAACCGGCTCTCGTAATCGAGAGCCGGTTGCGTGAACCTAGCGCTTGGACCACTGGGGCGCTTTTCTCGCCTTCTTGAGCCCCGGCTTCTTGCGCTCTTTGGCGCGCGGGTCGCGCTTGAGGAATTTCGCGGCCTTGAGCACCTTGCGGGTGCCGGGCTCCGCCTTCGTGATAGCGCGGGAGATGGCGTGGCGGATGGCGTCTGCCTGCGCGGCAATGCCGCCGCCCTCCACGTGCGCGTGCACCTCGTAGTTCTCGGCGCTCTCAGCCTTGCCGAACGCCTCCTCGGCGATGAGTGCGCGCTCGTCCGTCTTGAAATAGTCCTTCGGGGTCTTGCCGTTCACCATAAGCGACGACTTCGCGGCCTTGACCATACGCACGCTTGCGATGGCGGTCTTACGGCGTCCGACGGCGGTAATGAATTGTTTAGATGCCATATTATGCGTTTACTATCAAATTCTTCATCCGCGGCTTGCGCAGCTTGTTGCGCGGAATCATCCCGTCCACAGTCTTCTTGACCACGTCCGCGATGCCCTTCTTATCAATCATCACGTCCATCCGCATTTCGCGGAGCCCGCCCGGGTAGCCGGTGTAGTGGGTGTAGACCTTGCCCTTCGCGCGGCGCTCCGTGATGTGGAGCTTGCTCGCGTTGTTGATGGTGACCATGACCGGAATCGCCTGGTTCTTGGCGAAGTGCACCGACTTCTTGCCAAGGAGTGCAGACGCAGCCTCGCTCGCCACGCGGCCGAGCGTGCGGTCCGTCGCGTCAATGACGTAGGTGCTGGGTGCCGGTTTCGTGTTGCTGGTCATAGGATACGTACTGGAATGCTTACTAAATCAAACAAATGCGATGTACGCAAGTTTGCGCGCGTCGTTTGAGCCGCGGAGCGTGCGCTTCGTGATGCGGGTGTAGCCGCCCTTGCGGTCCGCGTAGCGCGGGCCGATGGTGCCGAAGAGCTTCGCCACCGCCTCCTTGTCGTGGATGCGCTTGATGGCGAGCCGGCGGCTGGCGAGCGTGCCCGACTTGGCGTAGGTGACAAGCCGCTCCACAAACGGGCGCAGCGCCTTGGCCTTGGCCTCGGTGGTAGAGATGCGCTCTTCCAGCACGAGCGAGCGAGCGAGCGAGCGGATGAGCGCGGCGCGCTGGCCGGTCTCGCGATGGAAGGTCTGTGCTTTCTTGGTAAATGCCATAGGTAATTACTCGCTCTTCAGCGTGAGGCCGTAGCCGGCGAGCGCCTCGGAGATTTCTTCAATCGCCTTGTCGCCGATGCCGTCCAGCTCCTTGAGCGCGCTTGCCGTCTTCCTCGCGAGTCCGGCGGCGCTCTTTATGCCCGCGCCTTCAAGCGAGGTGACGATGCGCGCCGAGAGTTCCATATCGGCGACCTTCACCTTGGCGGCGTCCAGAGAACCCTCCGACTTGGCCGAAACGGTTGACGCCGGCTCGCTCTCCTGGAATCCGATGACTGCCTTGAGCTGGTGAATCATCGTCTCAATAGACTGCTCCAGCGCCGTGCGCGGCGCGATGGTGCCGTTGGTCTCAATGAGGATGCGCAGGCGGTTGAAGTCGGTGCGGTCTCCCACGCGCATATTCTCCACCTCGTAGTTCACGCGGCGGATAGGGGTGAAGGTGGCGTCAAGCGCGATGGTGCCGATGTCTACCTTGTCTTTGCTGAGCACTTCGCGCGGCACGTAGCCGAGGCCGCGCTCAATGGTCGCCTCAAGCTCCAGCGACGCCTTGCCCGACATATCGCAGATATGCTGCCCGGGGTTCTTAATCTCCACCTGGCTCGGCAGGTTAAAATCCTTTGCGGTGATTTCGCCGGTGTTCTTCGCGATGAGCGAAATGGTCTGCGGCTCGTCGCCGTGGAGGACGAAATGAATGCGCTTGAGGTTGAGGAGGAGTTCCATCACCGTCTCGCGGATGCCCTCAATAGTGGCGAATTCGTGCGGCACGCCCTCAATCTTCACCTGCGTGATAGACGCGCCCGGAAGCGAGGAGAGGATAATGCGGCGCAGGCTGTTGCCGAGCGTGTGGCCGTAGCCCGGATAGAGCGAGTCTATCTCGTACACGCCCTGCATCTCCTCTTCGGAAACGATACGGGGCTTACTCGGAAGTGTGATGTGGTATTCCATAACGCAATCGTAATTACCAATTAATATACTGAAACTACCTCGTGTAGAACGAGAGCACCATAACCAGGTCGCCCGCGACGTCTGCCGACGACGTGGTCGGCCGCTCCTTCACGGCGCCCTCCATCTTCGCCGGGCTCCACGAGAGCCACGACGGGAGCGGGCGCTCCGTGAATTTCTCCGCGAAGCCGACCAGGACGCCGTGCCCCTTGGAGCCCTCGCGCACGGCGATCGCGTCGCCCACGGAGAGCGCCTGCGACGGCACGCGGCTCTTCTTGCCGTTCACCGTCACGTGGCCGTGCGCGACCATCTGGCGCGCGCCGCGCCGCGTGCTCGCAAGCCCGAGGCGCCAGACGACGTTGTCCAGCCGGAGCTCCAGGAGCTCGTGGAGCCGGTCGGTCGGCTGGGCGCTGTGCGCCGCGAGCGCCTTGTTCACGTAGTTGCGGAACTGGCGCTCGGTGAGCCCGTAGGTGATGCGCACCTTCTGCTTCTCCAGCATCTGCTTGCCGTACTCACTCTGGCGGCCGCGGCTGCGCTTCTTGTTCTTTGCCGAGCGGTCGGCGGACAGCGCAAACTTCTGCGTCTGCGCTTTCTCAAAGACGGTCGCGCCGAGGCGCTTGGCTATTTTGTATCGTGGTCCGGTTTTCATAGTGTTTTGTTAGGAGCGAAGCGAGTTAGAAAACACTATGCCCCGCACCACTTTTGCCGCGCAATCGCCTCCAAAAACTTGTCTTGCAGACAAGTTTTTAAGTGCATATTGAGCTGTGGTTTGATATGTCATTTTTGTTTGTTTTTGTTTCGCAAAAGTGGTGCTGGGGCTCGGCTCGTTCCGCTTCGCTACACTCGCCTCGGCTTCGGCGGGCGCGGACCGTTGTGCGGGACCGGCGTCACGTCCTTGATGGACTTGATCTGGACACCCTTGCCCGAGAATGCGCGGAGGACCGATTCGCGGCCGGCACCCACGCCGCGGATGACGACGTTCGCCTCCTTGAGGCCGATCATCATTCCCTTCTCGCCGAGGAACTCGCCCACCTTCGCCGCCGCGTACGGCGTAGACTTGCGCGCGCCGGAGAAGCCGAGCGCGCCGGCCGAAGAGGAGACGATGGCGTTGCCCTTCTCGTCGGTGATGATGGCCTTGGTGTTGTTAAACGTCGCCTCAATGTGGAGAATGCCCTTCTCCAGGTGACGCTTAGTGGCCTTGGACATCGCGCGCTCCTTGCGGCCCGCGTCCATTCCCCGCCCACTCTTCTTGATGATGCGTTTCTTTCCCATACTTATGTCTTTTCAAGCGTACGGCGGCCGGAGGTCATCGTCTTGCGGACATTGCCGCGGCGCGTGCGCGAGTTGGTCTTCGTGCGCTGGCCGCGCACCGGCAGACCGCGGCTGTGGCGCTCGCCGCGCAGCGACTTGATGTCTTTCAAGCGCTTGATGTTCTGGCCGATTTCGCGGCGCAGTTCGCCCTCAATCGTGTAGCCCTCCGCGAGCGCGCGAATCTTCTGCTCTTCGTCGGCGGTGAGCTCGCTGCCCTTCTTCGTTGCGGGAATGCCGACCTGCGCGAGGATCTCGCGGGCGCGCGTCGGACCAATGCCGAAAATAAGCGGCAATGAATACGCAAGCTGTTTGTTATCGGGAAGGGTGACGCC
>DAICZA010000029.1 GCA_027311385.1 bacterium
GAGGATTACCCAGAATTCATTCCAGCACTCAACAACGTGCTCGACCAGCATCACCTCCTCTACACTATCGCCGGCCACGTGGGGAACGGTAATTTTCACATCATTCCCCTGATGGATCTCAGTAAAGAAAAAGACCGCCGCGAAATTCTCGAGCTCCAACCCAAGGTGTACGAACTCGTCAAGAAATTCGGGGGCTCGATAACCGGCGAGCACAACGACGGCATCATCCGCACGCCGTATCTGCCGATGCTCTTCGGCCCCGAGATGATTGCGCTTTTTGAGCAGACGAAGAAAATCTTTGACCCGCAAAACATCCTCAACCCGGGCAAGAAAGTGGGCGGCACCTTCGCCGATATCAAGCGCGACCTCATCCACACGGCCTCCTGAATAAAATCCGCGGGCTCTGCGTACTAGGGCTTGTAAGCGATTTCCGCTTCTACCTAACCAAATAACCACCTTTTCGCATGCCCACTCACTCCCTCCGTACCGCCTGGAACTCCGCGCGGGCATACGCGGCCGCGCATAAGGTGATTTCCGCGATTGCCATCCTCATCGTCCTCTACGGCGGCTACCACGTCTACGGCACCCTCACCGCCCCGTCAACGGCGACCCGCTACGTCACCACCACGGCCGCGACCGGCACCGTCGTCGCCACGCTGACCGAGACCGGCCAGGTAAACGCGTCCCAGCAAATCTCGCTCTCCCCCCAGTCCTCCGGCCAGGTGGTCGGCATCTACGTCAAGCCCGGCGACCGCGTCTATGCGGGACAGGCCGTCGCCCAGCTTGATGCGACCAACGCGCTGCAATCGCTCCAGAACGCGAAGCTCTCGCTCCAGAATGCGGAACTGTCGTACCAGCAGACGACGGCGACCTCTACGCTCGCGCTCAATCTCATCGTGGCGAAAAACGGCGTGACCAACTCCCAGATATCACTCCAGAAAGCGCACGATGCGGCGTACGCCTCCGTCGCGAGCATCTACAGCGACCTCGGGGCGGTGATGACCGGGCTTGACGGCGTGCTCCACAACTCAAACGTTGTCGGGCGCGCGAATCAGCAGAACATAGACGCCTACGCCGACCTGGTGTCGTCAAACGACAGTACTATCTCTATTTATAAGAACTCGGCGGAGACCTCGTACACTGCCGCCTATACTGCCTACACCAACGCCCTCGCCGCATACAAAGCCACGGGCAGCACCATCTCTAATGACGACCTCATCGCGCTTGCACAATCAACCTACACGGCGACCCAGACGGTAGCGGAGGCGACGCGAAATGCGCATGATTTCTTTGACCGCGTCACCAGTGATTATTCGCTCTACAACCTGGGAACTTCCTCAACACTCGCCGGCCTGCTCGCAAATACAAATACGTACACGACGACCGTCTCAAGCGATTTGAGCAACGCGCTTTCCGACCAGAGTTCCATCGTCTCCGCCGAACAAGCGCTCGCGCAGGCCGAGAACACTCTCCAGTCAACCGAGGGCGGCAGTAATGCGCTCACGGTCCAGCAGGCGGCACTCTCGCTCCAGCAGGCGAAAGATTCCGTCACCAACGCGCAGACGACGCTCGCCGGCTACACGGTCACCGCACCGTTTGCGGGCACTATCGCCGCCGTCGGCGTGCAGAAGTACGACCAGGCGGGCAGCGGCACCGCCGTGGCGACGCTCGTCACCAGCGAGGAAACCGCCGCGGTCACCGTTAATGAAGTGGACGCCAGCAAGATAAAAGTCGGACAGAAAGCGATGCTCACCTTTGACGCCCTGCCGGACGTCTCCATCGCCGGTACGGTCGCGTCTATTAACAGCGTCGGCACTGTCTCGCAGGGCGTGGTTTCCTACAGCGTCGTCATTAGTCTTGATACCCAGAATCCCCAAATTCTGCCGGGAATGAGTATGACTGCCGACATCATCACCGGCACCGAAACCGGCCTCGTGGTGCCCCAGAATGCGGTCAAGGCATCGGGCACGCAGAGCTATGTGGAGACCTTCAACCCGCCGCTTGCGGGCAGTGAGACGAGCGCCGGAGCGTCCTCGCCCGTCGCACCGACGCGTACCGTGGTCACCACCGGCCTCACCGACAACACGAACGTTATCATTCAGAGCGGTCTCACCGCGGGCGAACAAGTGGTCACGGCGACCATCGCCGGCACCGTCGCGACGGCGCCCACCAGCGCCGCACAGAGCACGTCGGCCCTTGGCGGACGAAGCTTCGGCGGCGGCGCGGTACGCGCGCTGACCCCATGATTGAGTTCGCGCATATTACCAAGACCTACAACGCGGACACGCCGGAGGCGTATACGGCGCTCCGCGATGTCTCCTTCTCCATTGCCGAGGGCGAGTTCGTCGCCATTATGGGCCCCTCGGGGAGCGGCAAGTCAACGCTGATGCACATCCTCGGCTGTCTGGACACGCCGACCGCGGGCACCTACACGCTTGACGGCCGGGACGTCTCCACGATGACCGACGACGAGCTCGCCGACATACGCAAAGATAAAATCGGCTTCGTCTTCCAGTCGTTCAACCTCCTCTCCCGCACGACCGTGCTCCGCAATGTGATGCTCCCGCTTGTCTACGCCGGTATGCCGCCCGAAGAGCGCGTCGCGCGCGCGACAGAGGCGCTCGAGTCGGCCGGACTCACCGCAGAGCATTTCTCGCACCTCTCCAACCAGCTCTCGGGCGGCCAGATACAGCGCGTCGCCATCGCGCGCGCCTTGGTAAACGACCCGGCGCTCATCCTCGCCGACGAGCCGACCGGCAACCTGGACAGCCGCACAAGTCTCATCGTGCTCGGCACGCTCCAGGAACTCAACCGCACGCACGGACGCACCATCGTCCTCATCACCCACGAGCCGGACATCGCCGAGCACGCCGACCGCATCATCCGCATCCGCGACGGCGCCATCGTGTCTGACGAAAAGAATCACGCGGCGCGCGACGCAGCGGGCGAGACCAAGCTCTACGACGAGCCGACGCGCGTATGAGAAACAGCGACCTTTTTGAAGAGACGTACGCCGCACTTTCGGCGAATAAAGTGCGCTCCAGCCTAACCGTGCTCGGCATCGTCATCGGCATCGCCTCGGTCATCGCGCTCACCGCCATCGGCCAGGGCGCGCAAGACTCCATTTCCAATTCTATCAACGCGCTCGGCTCCAATCTGCTTGAAGTGATGCCGGGCGCCACACGCCAAATCGGCTTCGGCGCCTCCAGCGGCCGCGGCGCCGCGAAGACATTGACGCAGGACGACGAGACCGCCATCTTGGGTGTCTCCAACGTCGCCGCCGTCTCCGGCGAGTACTCCGCCCGCTACCAGATCACCGTCGCGGGCGCCAATACGAACACCACCGTTGACGGCGTAGACGCCGCGTACGCCGCGATACGCAACATCAGTCTGGACCAGGGGTCCTTCGTCACCGACAGCCAGTCGCTCTCGCTCGCCAAGGTCGCCGTCATCGGCTCTACCGTCGCGACGGACCTCTTCGGCACCGACGCGACTTCTTCCAATCTTATCGGCCAGAGCATCCGCATCAACAATATGCTGTTCACCATCATCGGCGTGATGGCGACGAAGGGCGGCTCCGGCTTCGGCAGCCAGGACGACGAGGTGTTCATCCCGCTCGGCACGGCGCTCCAGTATTTCGCCGGCAACGGCAACCGGTTCCTTTCCACGATTGACATCCAGGCGACCTCGCAGGGAGCGATGACCCAGGTGCAGAACGATGTCACTGCGCTTCTGCTTACGCGCCACAACGTGAGCGACCCGACCAAGGCCGACTTCAGCATTCTCAACCAGGCAGACCTCGTCTCGGCCGCCTCCAGCGTCACGGGGACCTTGACGACGCTGCTGGCCGCCATCGCGGGCATCTCGCTTCTGGTCGGCGGCATCGGCATTATGAATATGATGCTCACCACCGTGACCGAGCGTATGCGCGAAATCGGCCTGCGCAAAGCAATCGGCGCGACAAAGAAAGACATCAATAACCAGTTCCTCGCCGAAGCCATCTCGCTCACCTTTATCGGCGGCGCCATCGGCATTGCGCTCGGCTGGAGCATCGCCGCGGTCTTGAATATGACGGGCCTCATGAGCGCACAGGTCACGTTCTCGTCCGTCCTGCTCGCCTTCGGCGTCTCCGCGGCCATCGGCATCGCCTTCGGCTGGTACCCCGCCCGCCGCGCTTCAACGCTCAACCCCATAGATGCGTTGCGCTATGAATAAAAACAGCCGGCGGCGCGTACTAAGAGCGTAAACAATACATACTATATATGAACCAGAAAACCACTCTCATCGCTGTTGTCGCGCTCGTTGTCGGCTTCGGCGCGGGCTATTTCGTGCACACGCCTCCGGCTCCCGCGGCCGGCACGCGCGGCTCGTTCGCGGGTGCGGGCGGCGGCGCCTTTACCGGCGCGCGCGGCGGCGCGGCGGGCGGCGGGCTCCTGACCGGCACAGTCGCGGCGTCCGATTCCGGAAGTCTCACGCTTGATACGCGGGACGGCAGTTCGCACGTCGTGCTCGTCACGCCGGCGACAACCGTCTCCAAGAGCGTGAACGGTACACTGGGCGACGTCTCGGTCGGCTCCACCGTCATCGTCTCCGGCACGGCCAACAGCGACGGCAGTCTCTCGGCGACGAACATCCAACTGCGCCCGGCGCTCCCCGCAACCGGCGCACCGATGATTCCGGCGCCGGCGGCTCAATAAGCTTTGCAAAAGAACCCCCGCAGACGGCATTGCCGTCTGCGGGGGTTCTGGTATCTTTGAGGTATATGAATCCCGTTAGAGGTCAAAACAATAAGATAATTTGATGGTATGCTGAACAAGATGCAGATGAAAAAAGAAATAGTATCAATAATCGTACGGAAATCTATGATTTCCTACCTCTAACGGGATGAAACGCGCCTTTTCTATCATCATCGTCGTGCTTCTGGGACTCGGTATGATTGCGATGTTCCTCCCCGGACTCGCTTCCCTCGCCTCCCACTAACGCAGCGGAGCACTGCCCACGTAGACGCTCGCGGCTTGCCCGCCCGCCGGTAGGTGAAGTACAAGGTCTCACCTTGTACAGCCGTACAAGGTGAGACCTTGTACTAAGGGAGCACGCTAACGCGTCGCCCCCAGGTACACGCTCGCGGCTTGCCCGCCCGCGGGCAGGAGCACCGACCCGGCAAACGCGGCGCTCATAAGCATCGCGCCGGAGATAAACAGGAGCAGGAACGCGCCGCCGAACACCACGCGCGGGTGCTGGCTCTTGCCGCGTGCGATAACGGCGATGACAAATGACGCGGCGATGGCGGCGAAGAGGAGCGCGAAGATAGTTTCCACCGCGCTTAGTGGCGACGCGAGGAACGACGCAAACCAGCCCGTCGCGTGCGGCGCCGGTGCGGCAGGCGCGGGTGCGGGTGCGGGTGCGGTATTCGTCTCTGTGCTCAACACCTCAGGAGCAGAGGGGACGGCGGGCGGCGACGGCGTCACCGCGGGCTTCGCGGTCGCGAGCGGCGCCGGTCGGGCAGGCGCCGGCGCGGCGGCCGCGGCGGGCGTCGCGAAGAACTCGGCGACAAAGGTCGTCATCTGTCCTTCGTACATCCCGTTGGCGGTGCCGAAGCCGACCTGCGTGTATTGCGGCTTTTCAATATTGGCGCGATGCTCCGGCGACGCCATCCACGCCGCCTCCACCGCCGAGGAGTCGGTGAAATTCACCGCCAGATTTTCGCCCGCGTAGCTATAGTGGTAGCCGGCAGCGTCCAGCCAGTACCACGGCGATTTGCCGTCGGGCGACACGTGGGCGAAGTAGCCCTTCGCCGCCATATCGTCCGCGGCGGCTTGCGCCGCCGCGTCCAGCGTCGCATTCTCGGTGACGCCGGTGATGCCGAGCGCCGTGCGGTCTTGGTTGGTGAGCGCGACGAGCGCACCCGGCAAGACCGATGCGAGGAAGCTGGTCTTCAGGAAAATGATTTTGGTCTGGAACAGGTAGCCCGCCTCAAAGACGATGACGACGGCCGCTAGCACTGCGATAGACTTGGTGCCAAACAGGTGCGGGTGGTAGTTGTTCCGCCGGTGCGGGAAGAAGTAGTCGTGGATGCGGTGGAGGAGCGGCGTGCGCATGTGCCAATTACGATACAACGAATCCTAAAAACACACAACCCGTGAGACTATGGTCGCGGCTTCAATTCCACTTCCTCTTTAAGTAAATCAAATTTCACTACGAATAAATCGAAGA
>DAICZA010000002.1:0-21316 GCA_027311385.1 bacterium
CTTCAGTCTCTCTTAGTTGATGGATAGAGAAACAGGGCAGTGGTCGGAACCGAACACGTCGGGGTGAATGGCGGCGGATTTGACGCGCTTCATAAATTCCGAGGCGACGAAGAAATAATCAATGCGCCAGCCGACATTACGGTCGCGGGCGTGGAATCGCATATCCCAGTACGAGTAGGCGTCTTTGGTATGGGGGTGGAAATGACGGAAGGAATCCACGTACCCGAATGCAATGACCTCGTCTATCCAGGCGCGCTCTTCGGGGAGGAAGCCGGTATTGTCCTCGTTCTCCTTCGGCCGGGCGAGGTCTATCTCCTCGTGGGCGGTGTTCACATCGCCGCAGAAAATGACGGGTTTTTGCTTGCGCAATTTCTCCACAAACGTAAGAAAGGCGTCATAGAAGCGCATTTTGTAGTCCAATCGCTCGGGACCCTGGCCGCCGTTGGGGAAGTACGCGTTCACGAGCCAGAAGTCTTCAAATTCGGCACCGATGAAGCGACCTTCCTGGTCAAACTCTTTGATGCCCATACCGTAAATAACGTTCAGCGGTTCCACCTTGGAGTAGAGCGCGACGCCGCTGTAGCCTTTGCGCACTTGGCAGGAGGAGAAGAATGCCGAATAACCGGCGGGGGAGAGGAACTCTTCCGAGAGCTGGTCCGGATTTGCCTTGGTTTCCTGCAGGCAGAAGATGTCGGGCTTCACGTCACGCAAAAACGATTCCCAATAACCGTCCTTCGCCAGCGACCGCAAGCCGTTTACGTTCCACGAGACGAGTTTCATACGGGTATTCTACACTGTGTCTAACCGCGAGATTTGCCGTGGAATTTTTTGTGAATTTCGCGCAGGTGCGAGTCGGTGATGTGCGTGTAAATCTGCGTGGTGTTGATGGAGGCGTGGCCGAGGAGTTGTTGCACGCTTCGGATGTCGGCGCCGTTAGAGAGCAGGTCGGTGGCGAAGGCGTGTCGGAGCGTGTGGGGCGTGACGACGCTCGTGATGCCCGCGCGCGCGACATACGCCTTCAGGTGGCGCTGGATGTCGCGCGGAGTTATGCGGTGGAGCGCATTTGGCCGGCCGTCTACAAACAGCGCCTCCTCCATATCCTTGCGCGCTTTTAGATAATCACGAACGGCCTCCTTGGCGGCGCTTGAGAGGAACACGACGCGCACCTTCTCTCCTTTGCCGCGCACCGAGAGCTCGTCGCGCGAGAGGTCCAGGTCGGCGTTGAGCGCGCAGAGCTCGGAGACGCGCAGTCCGGTGGAGAAAAGGAGCTCCAATATGGCGCGGTCGCGCAGGTAGTTCACCTTTTTGTCGTCGTTTGTCTCCTTGGCGTACGCTTCGCCGGGCGCTTTCATTAGGCGTTCCAGCTCGGCGGGGGTGATGAGGTCCAGCTGGCGCTCGGGGAGCTTTGCGAGTTCTATTTTCTCGGGGGAGATGGCTTCAATATCGCGCTTGCGGAGGAATTTCAGGAACGCGCGGAGCGCAATCATGTAGTAATTCTGGGTGCGGCGCTTCATCGTCCCGCTGCCGACATTGCCTGAGCGTTGAGTGCTTCCAGGTTGCCGGTTCAACCAGAGCCTGAATTCGCGCACATTCTGCTCGGTAATGTCGCCGACGTTCTTGATCTTCATCTGCTCAAAGTAGCGGGTGAGGTAGCGGTCGTAGTTCTCAATGGTCTTCACCGCGCGCCCGCGCTCTATTTCAATATATTCAAGAAATTGTCGCTTTGCGGACTCGGCCTGCATGAGGGAATTGTAGCATCCGAAGTGCGCACATTATTTTCTGAACGCGTCCGGATGGCCTTGCATTTTCCGTAAGATATGCTACTCTATTTTTGGCTAATGAATGCGAGATTCCTCACATTCAGGATAGCTCCTTTAAGGAGAAATACATGGGACGAATCACTGTCGACCAATCCCACCAAATCATGGCCGCTCTTGCGGTCAACACGAATTGGGAAGAGATTGATTTCGACGCGCTCGGACTGCAGGATACCGTCATCCGTAATCCGAAGAATGCGGGCGCTGCGTTTACCGCATGGCTCAAGTCCGGGGCAAATAGCGAAGCGGTCGCGAAAGCGCCGTTGCCGCCGAAGAAGGCCAAGAAATCCGTCTTGAATTTTCACGAAGAAGTTCTGGTTCCGCCGCTCCTGAAGCGGTTCGTACCGAATGAGTTCTTCACGACCCGTAAGGGTCTCTACCTCTGGAACGACATGCAGCGCGTTCTCCGGGACGCGCAAATCGTTGAGCCGACCCAGGGCGCCGTGAAATTCCGCTCGTTCAATCTCGCGAAGAACGCCTATGACCGCGAGATCAAGACGGAACTGCCTGGAAACCACGAAGTGGAGCTCTGGCAGATCGCGGAGCTCATTGAAGCGCAGAAGAGTGGCGAAGACGGACCGCTTCTCACGAACGGCTACGCCAACATCTTCTACGTCGCCGGTTACGCGGTCAGCGTTCGCTGGAACGCCGTCGACCGGGAGTGGCACGTCGGCGGCTGGGCGCTCGGCGTCGGCCGCTGGGGCGCGGGCGGTCGCGTCTTTTCCCGCAATTAGTCCTTGTTCCTTTTGAATCTCTGGTTCTGGATATTGAGTGCTTTGCACTTGGTATCCGGGCCGGGGATTTTTTGTATACTACAGAAGGAATCTCTAGTGACGCCGCGATTATGGTCTCGGCGCGGGGATTTTGAAACGGCTTTCTGCCAGAGTCCGTACGGCCACGGTCGCACGGAGCGCGCGTCAATCGTTTGTAAAAATCTTGGTAGTTGGTATGCGCTCCTGGCGGACTTTGATGTCCCGGATACTATTCAGCCCGGAGAACAATTCTATGGGCAGTGGCATGGACGGCAACGCATACGAAACGAGTCGCCGGTTACGCGGTCAACGTGAACTGGAACGCCGACAACCGGAAGTGGAACGTCAGCGACTGGGCGCTCGACGACGACAACTGGAACGCGGGCAATCGCGTCTTTTCCCGAAACTCCCAAGGTTCTCCCGCTATTTCCCGGCGGGAGTTTTCGTTTCAATGCCTCGGAGCCACCCGCCGAGCATCCTGCCGACTTCTTCAAGAGGAATGGATAATGCGCCGTACTTGTTTGTATCCAGAGATTTTGTCTCCCAGAGCACGAGAAGAAGTATTTTCAACGCGTCTAGTTTGCGGATGGCGACCCGCAAAAACGGCATCTTTTCATGTCTTGCAGAAAAACTGGCGCACGCTATCGCTTCCATAAGCTCAATGAAGAGAAAATCGATGCGTTCGCCAAGTGTGTAGCGATGTATTCTCGGGAGTTTCTGATAATATCCATACCACAACAAATATGCACACTTTAACCTCTCAAGAACCGGCAGAAGTTTCGTCGGGGGGGGGGTTACTCATGGAGTCTTGCATACGAGAATATCATTTCGGTAGAGAACTTGCTTGACGCGTGGCGAGAATTCGTGCGAGGGAAACGCAAACGCACTGACGTACAAGAATTCGGGCGACATTTGATGCAAAACATTTTAGAGTTGCATCAGGAACTTGCGGCAGGAATCTATCAGCACGGCGGCTACCACCACTTCAAGATTGCCGACCCGAAGCCGCGCGACATCCACAAGGCAAGCGTGCGCGACCGGCTCCTCCACCATGCGCTGTATCGTAAGTTGTATCCATTCTTTGACCGCACCTTCATTGCCGACTCCTATTCCTGCCGCTTGGGGAAGGGGACGCACCGGGCGATGAATCGGTTCAGGGCTTTTGCGCGGCGTGTATCCAAAAATGACACGCGCACCTGCCGGGTGCTGAAGTGCGACATCCGCAAATTCTTTGCGTCTATTGACCAAAAAACTGTGTTGAGAATCATCGAGAAATATATCTCTGATAATCGTACCTGTGCACTTATTGCAAACATAATCGGCAGTTTTGATTCGGGAACAAAGGGGAAGGGCTTGCCGCTCGGGAACCTTACGAGCCAACTCCTCGTGAACATTTATATGAACGAGTTTGACCAATTCACGAAGCACACGCTCAAGGCGAGACATTATGTCCGCTACGCTGACGATTTTGTGATTCTCTCCCGCGACCGCGTACACTTGCAAGAAACACTACGATATATCGTAGTGTTTCTCCATGACCGGCTAAAACTTCAACTGCATCCAAACAAGGTTTCTATAGAGACGCTCGCTTCTGGAATTGATTTTCTCGGTTGGGTGCATTTCCCAAATCATCGCGTTTTGCGAACAAGCACGAAACGGCGAATGCTGAAGGTAGTGAGCGGGAACCCGAAAAAAGAAGCGGTTGCGTCATATCTGGGAATGCTTTCGCATGGGAACGCACGCGCACTCGCCATGCAGGTTCGTCATATCGCTGACCTTGCAAAATAAGTCAAGACGTGGTAGGATGCTTTTACTCATGCTTACCACGAAGAAAAAGGCGGCGGTCATGAAAACGACCGCTCAGCACGATACTGATACCGGTTCCGCCGGCGTTCAGGTCGCGCTCCTTTCCAAGCAGATTGACGAGCTCGCGAAGCATCTCAAGAAAAACCCGAAGGATTTCCATTCCCGCCGCGGTCTTCTCCAGATGGTCGCCGACCGCCGCTCCCACCTCCGCTATCTTGAGACGAACGACAAGCGCCGCTACAACGCGGTTATCAAAAAGCTCGGTTTGAAGAAATAAAGGGCCGTTTTCAGTGGTATCATTGAGCAAGCAGCATTCTGCTGTGTTTTATTATCTCGTTTTGTATAAGCATTTATTTTATGGCAGTTATCAAACATCCGGCCCAGCGTGTGGGCGTATTCATTGACACGCAAAACCTCTATCACAGCGCAAAACACCTCTACAAGGCACGCGTGAACTTCGCGAAGGTCCTTGAGGAGGCCGTCGGCGGGCGTATTCTCGTCCGCGCGGTCGCGTACGTCATCTCCACCGAAAGCGGCGAGGAGTCCAACTTCTTCGGCGCGCTTACCAAAATCGGCATTGAGACCAAGGTGAAAGACCTCCAAATCTTCGCCGACGGCGCGAAGAAGGCCGACTGGGATGTCGGCATCGCGATTGACGCGGTGAAGATGTCGCCGAAGCTGGACACGGTCATCATCGCTTCGGGCGACGGCGATTTCATCCCGCTTATTGAATATCTTGATATGCACGGCATCCAGGTGGAGGTCATCTCCTTCGGCAAGTCGTCATCGGGAAAATTGAAAGAGGCGGCGCACGCATTCACCGATATGTGCGACGACCCGCGTAAATTTACCATCACCTCGCGCGCATAACGTTCCGCGAAGCGTGCCGCATGCGGTACACTGGGGAGTAATGGACACGAACGCACCGCTTCCCGGCGATACGCCCGCCGCTCCGAAGGATACGCAACCGGAGAAGTACATCCGCACGTTCGCGGGGGATATAGAAACCTTGAGGGGCGGCGGCTCGCCGGACCTCACCCCGCTTGATGAGTCGCATGCCACGGTGGCGGAGCGGTTGGTCGCGCCGTCGCCTGTGCCGCCGCCCGCACCCCCCGCTCCGGAACCGCCGCCGGTTGAGACACCCGCGCCGCCCGAGAAGCCGGAACCGAGCCCGACGCCGCTTGAAACCTACGCGGGCGACTTTATGGCGCGGGTGAAGGATACCCACGCGTCGCCGATGACCGTGCTTGCCGCCGAGCAGGACGCGGCGCAGGGCGCCCCCCGCGCAGAGCCGCCGGAGCAGCCGCGCAGCAGTACGATTCCGTATATCATCGGCGGTGTCGTGCTCATTATCGTGGGCGTGGCAAGCGCGTATGTCGCGCACCTGTACTACGCACAGACGAATGCGCCGGTCGTGCTCGCGCCGACCGTATCGGCTCCGATATTTGTGGACGACCGTCAGGAGATAGTGGGCAGCGGTGTCGCGCTCACGCAAGCAATCGTGAAGTCGGTCGCGGCGCCGATTGTCTCCGGCTCCATCCGGCTCCTCTACACGGCGAGTTCAACCGATTCGGGGAGTATCTTCTCGGCGCTCGGCACGTCGGCGCCGAACGTCCTGGTGCGCAACATCAATCCCGCCGGGAGTATGGCGGGCGTGGTGAACGTAAACGGCGTCCAGAGTCCCTTTTTCATACTGTCCGTCTCGTCGTACAGCGACACATTCTCGGGGATGCTCTCCTGGGAGCCGCTGATGCGGCGCGACCTTATCGCGCTCTTTCCGCCGTACCCGGTGGCTGTTGCATCTACCACGGCGGCGGCCTCAAGCACGCCTGCTTCACCGGTACCCCTTCCGGTATCGTTCACGGATGCGACGGTTGCGAATCACGATGTGCGCGTCTATAACGACTCGCAGGGCCGGGGCATCGTGCTCTACGGCTACTGGAATCAAAATACGCTGGTCATCGCACGCGACCCGGCGGCGTTTACCGAGATAGTACAGCGGTTGGCGACCTCACGGACGCAGTAAGCCCGCAGAGCCGGTTATGCTCCCGGCGCTTGTTCGCGAAGGGGAAATCAGAATCTCCTTCCCGCTTGGTAGTGAACATCTGCTATTATCTCCGCATGAATCCCGTTAGAAATCGCGGACGCAAATACCAAGGCTGCGCTATGATAATCGCTATTATGAATAATAACCGAGTGGGGTACGGCGTTTCGCAAACGTCCGCGTCCTATTTCTAACGGGATGAAAACCGAACATTTCAGAAAGAAGCTTGAGGCGGAAAAGACGCGTCTTGAGTCGGAGATGGGGACCGTCGGCCGCCCCAACCCGCGCGTTCCGAATGATTGGGAGCCGATTCCGTCTGAAGAGGGTACCGAAGCCGACCAAGCCGACCAAGCCGATGTGTTTATGAGCCGCGAAGGGAATGCCGCCATTCTCGCCGACCTTGAAGCGCGCTACGACACCGTCCTTGAAGCGCTTTCACGGATTGAAAAGAAGACGTACGGGAAGTGCGAAGTCTGCCACGCGCTGATAGAAGAGGCGCGTCTGGAAGCCGACCCCGCCGCGACGACCTGCCGCGCCCATTTGTAACACGTCATGACCGCAGGAAAACCGAAACTCGCATCGGTTCATCCGCCCGCCCCGGCAGTGCAGAGGCACGGGTACGCGAAGACGCTCGCCGCACAGCCGGTCGGTTCGGGTGCGGAGTTGGTGAGCGTGGAGGCGGACCTCACGCGCGGTCTGCACAATTTCTCCGTCGTCGGCCTCGCCGATAAAGCGGTGGAGGAAGCGCGCGACCGCGTGTCGGCCGCGATACGCCACTCCGGCTACAAGCCGCCGAAGCAGCAGAACAAACGCATTGTCCTCTCACTCTCGCCTGCGGATTTAAAAAAAGAAGGTTCGCATTACGACCTCGCGCTCGCGCTTGCGTATCTCATCGCCGCCGGCGACGTGCCGGCGCTTGCGCAGGAGATGCTCCTCATCGGCGAGCTCGCGCTTGACGGCACGCTCCGCGCGGTGAAAGGCGTCCTGCCGCAGGTGCTTGCCGCGAAACGGCACGGGACGAAAGCCGTGTTCGTCCCGCCCGGGAACGCGCGCGAGGCGCTCTTGGCAGAGGGCATCGCGGTGTATGCGCCCGCGTCGCTTGCCGAACTTTTGCAGCACCTGAAAGGGGAGAAGCCGCTCCCGCGCCTCGTGCGCGACCGGCGCATCGCGGTGCCGCCGCCCTCCCTTGATCTCGCCGACGTGAAAGGGCAGGAGAGCGCGAAGCGTGCGCTGGAAATCGCCGCTGCCGGCCGGCACAACATCGTCTTCTACGGCCCGCCCGGCACGGGGAAGACGATGCTCGCTCGTGCGCTCTCGGGCATCCTCCCGCCGCTCTCCGACGACGATATGCTTGAGGTGACGGCCATCCATTCCACTGCGGGATTGCTCCAGGAGGGCGAGGCAGTGCACTGGCCGCCATTTCGCTCTCCGCACCACTCGCTCTCGCATGTGGCGATGGTGGGCGGCGGCGCATTTCCGAAAGCGGGCGAAGTGACGCTCGCGCACAAGGGCGTGCTGTTTCTGGACGAATTTCCCGAATTTGAGTCGCGCTCGCTGGAGGCACTCCGCCAGCCGCTTGAAGACCGCGTCGTCACGGTATCGCGGGCGCGCGCGACCGTCACGTTCCCGGCCGACTGTATGATTGTCGCCGCGATGAATCCGGCCGATACCGTGTCAAACGATGCGCGCGTCGCGCTGCGCGCCGCGGCGAAGCAGGCGCGCCGCATCAGCCGGCCCATCGTGGACCGCCTGGACCTTTGGATAGAAGTGCCGCTTGTTCCGCACGACACGCTTGCGAAGTTGAGTACCGGCGAATCGTCCGCGCGCGTCCGCGAACGCGTGGTCGCGGCGCGGGCACAGGTAGAGAAGCGCACCGGAAAGAAGAGCGCGACGAACGCCGCGCTCACGAGCCGCGAACTGGACGAGAAAAGCGGCTTCACGAGCGCGGCAAAAGACGCGCTCACAACCGCCGCCGCGCGGCTCAATCTCTCGCCGCGCTCCTACCACCGCACGATGCGCGTGGCGCGCACCATCGCCGACCTTGCGGGCGCCGAATCGGTCACGCCGGCTTTTGTACACGAGGCGTTGCAATACCGCCCGCGCGGCCTCTTCGGTTTCGAATAGCCGCATTTAAATGTTCAAATATTTAAAAATTTAAATTTCTGAAATGGCAACAGTACAACGATTTGAAGACCTGGTGATGTTCAAGAAAGCGCGCGAGCTGACGAAGCAAATATATAAAAGTTTCGGGAACTGCAAAGATCACGGGTTCAAGGACCAAATTCAACGCGCTTCAGTCTCCATTGTTTCAAATATCGCCGAAGGCTTTGAAAGCGGCACAAAACAAGAGTTCGTGAACTATTTGTACATCGCCAAAGCATCTGCCGGCGAAGTGCGGGCGCAGTTGTATATTGCACAGGACATCAATTATTTAAATATTGAAACATTTAAACATTTAAATCTGCTTGCAGAAGAATGTAGCCGGCTCATCGCGAGCTTTATCAAGAAGTTGAAAGCGGGCGGCATGTCGGGCATGCAGTTCAAGCGCGAGACGCGCGATCTTGCAGCAGAAATGTTACGCGAGGCGGGCTACATCCGTCTCCCGAACGGGCAGGTGGTGGAGAAGAAAGACTAAGGTATTGGCATTAGTCGGAGTGTGTGTAAAATAGCGATGTAAGTCCTTTTCAACGGAGGTTCAAATGCAATCAGCCAAGATTCAGTTCGACCCAGCGAAGCCACTCTTCCTTTATGTGGATGGAGAGAAGGAAAGCAAAACGGCGGAAACTTTGTTGCGCAACCGCAACATCCCCATCCATGTCGTCGAGGGATGTCTAGATGCCGGCTGGAATTATCCACTCCTCCAATTTCATCCTTGGGAATTTGAAGGACTGACGGAGATTCGCAATTTCCTCACTTTACCGGGAATTCAATGAACGTCACCACGTGTGAACTGCCGCCCGCAACGAAACCGCGTTGGAGGGCGGTTTCTTGTTTTTAAATATTGAAACGAGTAAATCTCTATTGCGGAGAACAGACCGAGCCGACCGAACAGTTGCGGAACGGATTCGCCGCGCCGCGGACTTCAAAGTGGAGGTGCGGACCGGTCGTGAGGCCGGTCATACCGACGTAGCCGATGACCTGGCCGCCCGAGACTGATTCTCCCGGCGAGACGATGGGGTGGGTCATATGCGCGTAGAGCGTCTGCGTGCCGTTGCTGTGCGTGATGACGACGTAATTGCCGTAGCCGCCGTTCCAGGCGCCGTTATTGCGCGCGATGA
Organism: bacterium; assembly: GCA_027311385.1. GTDB lineage: Bacteria > Patescibacteriota > Minisyncoccia > Phycocordibacterales > Phycocordibacteraceae > C7867-001. The sequence continues at coordinate 9,698 of DAICZA010000002.1, forward strand.
TGACCGTACCGCTCGCAGCCGCGTGAATGGGTGTGCCGCGCGGGGCGCCGATGTCTACCGCGTTCCAGCCGTGGATGCCCTGCGTGATGATGCCGCCCGGAAGCGGGTTCACGTAATAACCGGGCTCTGCGGCGCCGCTACCGCCGAGGTACGGCTCGCGGATAACTCGGTGCGGTGTCGCCCTTCCGGCGCTCGGAGCTGCCGGGGCCGTGTCTTCGCCGCCGGGGATGATAATGACGGAGCCGACGGTAAGCGGCGCTGACGCATCAAGGCCGTTGTATTGCGCGATTTCGTTCGCGTCACCGCCGTATTTCTTCGCGACCGAGGCGAGCGTATCGCTCTTCGCGACCGTGTGCTTGACGCCGGAAACCGGCAAGATAATGAGCGTGTCGCCCGGATGGACGTCGTTTACGCTGGAAAGATTGTTCGCCCACACGATGGTGTTCACCGAAACATTGAACATTGCTCCGATTTCCGAAAGCGTATCACCCGGGCGCACGACATAGACCGAGATGCGGTCGGGCGGCGCCGAGTCCGTCACATCGGCTATCGTGCCGGAGGGGCCGGCATACGCAAGGAGGGCGCCGCCGCTGGTTGCAATACTGGCGCCGAGACCTTTATCGGGATTCGGGTCAATATTCGTCGCCGCTTGGATGTAGGTTTGCGGGTTCGGCTGGTAGGGAATGCTCACTTCAGCCGCGGCGTTCGCGCTTGTAGAAAATGGCCACCAGAACGCCTGGGCGCGGTTCGGAATAATCGTTGCAGCCAGTGCAACGATGGTGAGCCCGGATATGAGAAATGGTTGGTTGAATTTTATAGGAAAACGGGGTGGTTCAGTGGGTCGGTCTTAATACAAGAATGGCTTACATACGCTGTATATAAGCCATTCCTTGAGTTTCTGCGTATCAATCTATACCCCGAGTATAGCCGAGGAAGACGGGGAGTCAATCACCCTTCCGGATGCCTGTGGAGAGCGGTTTTTAGGGTATAGTCCGAAGGTGAAATACCTTGAAGGACTGAACGACGCGCAGAAGAAGGCGGTGCTTGCCACGGACGGGCCGTTGTCGGTCCTCGCCGGCGCCGGGAGCGGGAAAACGCGCGTACTGACCACGCGCATCTACCACCTCATCCGCTCGGGCGTCCCCGCACAGGAGATTCTCGCCGTCACCTTTACCAATAAAGCCGCGCGCGAGATGCGCGAGCGCGTCCGGACGATGCTCGGGGGAGACGGTCCCGTGCCGTTCATCGCCACCTTCCATGGGCTTGGGCGCGAGCTCCTGGAGCGCTACGGAAAGGCCATCGGCGTGCCGCGGTATTTCAGTGTGTATGACCGCGACGACTCGGAGAAGGCAATCGGGGCGGCGCTGAAGGCGCTGGATGTCGGCGCGAAAGAGCTCTCGCCGCGCGCCGTGCTCGGCCGCATCTCGCGCGCGAAAGGGGAGGGGATGCGCGCGCAGGAATTCCGCGAAAAATACGCGCGGAGCGGTTTCGGCGCGCGCATTGTCGCGGAAGCGTGGCTGCGGTACGAGAAAACGCTCGCAGACGAGAAGGCGCTGGACTTTGACGACCTCATTGCATTGCCGCTCCGGATGCTTGAAGAGCACGCCGATGTCCGCGCGCTTGCACAGGACCGCTGGAACTATATTCACATCGACGAATACCAAGATACGAACGCGCTTCAGGGGCGGCTCGCGAACATTCTTGCCGCCAAACACAAGAATCTCTTCGTCGTCGGCGACATAGACCAGACGATTTATACCTGGCGCGGTGCGACGATAGAAAATCTGCTTGAATTTGACAAAGAGTATCCGGAGTCGCAGACGATTATTCTCGCGCGCAACTACCGCTCCACGAAAAATCTGGTGGACGCGGCGAACGCCGTCATTGAGAAGAACAAGAATCGCAAAGAAAAATATTCCACGACTGAGCGCAGTGCCGGCGAACCCATCGTTGTGCATATGGCGCGAAGCGCCGAAGACGAGGCGCGCTGGATTGCGCTGCGGATACGGGAATTGATGCGGAAGGGGACGGCGCCCGAAGACATCGCGATACTTTTCCGTACGAACTTTCAGTCGCGGGCGCTTGAAGAAGGATTGCTTCGCGCCGGCGTGCCGTACAAATTACTCGGCACGCACTTTTTCGCGCGCAAGGAGGTGAAGGACGCGCTCGCGTGGATGCGGCTCGCGATGGATTCGTCGCGGGAAGTAGATAAGATGCGCGCGGCGGCTGCGCCGCCGCGCGGTCTCGGGAAAGTGACGCTCGGCAAGCTTGCCGCCGGGCAGCGCAGTGCGCTCCGCCCCGGTGAACTCGCAAAGGTAGAAGTGTTTGAAAGGATAATTGAAGAACTTTCGCGTGCCGCGGAGACGCTCGTCCCGTCAGAATTCGCGAAGCTCGTCATCCTAAAGAGCGGCCTGCGACGCGCGCTTCTGGAAGAGGGGAGTGAGGAAGACCGTGAACGATTTGAAAACGTGGAGGAACTTGCCTCGGTCGCGGCGCGGTATGACGAGGCTCCCGGCAAGGAGAGCATCACGGCGTTTCTTGCCGAAGCGGCTTTGGCGAGCGACCAGGACGAGATGGACCAGGGGGAGAAAACGGGCGTGATGCTGATGACCGTTCACGCGGCAAAGGGGCTTGAATTCGGCACCGTGTTCGTGAGCGGCATGGAAGAAGGACTCTTTCCGCACCAGGGGATGGGCGGCGGCAACGACCGCGATGAGGAAGAAGAGCGGCGGCTCTTCTACGTCGCAATGACGCGTGCGAAGGAGCGACTGTTCCTCACGCTCGCGCGCGTGCGCAAAATATACGGCAGCGACTTCGCTTCGGAGCCGTCGTCGTTCCTCGCGGATATTGACGGGTCGCTGATGCTCTATGATGAAACCGACGGGGAAGAAATTAATTATTGAGGCCTAGGCGGATTCTTTTTCTTGTTCGGCGATACCGAAGCGCTCCTTGAGAGCCGTCTCAATGTGGTCCGACAATTTCTTCCACCCCGCGTGGTCCTTATTCAGAAATTTCATAGCCATATCAAGGTGCTTGGCGCCCATACCGGAACTGGTGCCCGTTGTATGCTCAATATGTGCAATAGCGTCGCTGACGATCCCCTTTGCGCGCTCAAGATCTGCGTGTTCAAACCCGTGTCCGTAACGCAGGGAATCGCGGAATCCTCCCGTGTCAAAATTATGTGGCGTAAGGCGGTAATCATTCATACGAGGTAAAGTATACAACACCATGCAGGCTAAGAAATCGCTGGGGCAGAACTTCCTGATGCACGCGCGTATCGCGGAGCGCATCGCGCTTGCCGCGCAGCTTGCGCCGGACGCGGTCGCGTTTGAAATCGGTCCCGGGACAGGGATGCTCACACGCGAACTCCTCAAGCTCGCGGGGAAAGTGCTCGCGCTTGAAGCGGACGGGGAATTATGTGAGAAATTGCGCGCCGATTTCGCACCGGAAATTGCAGAGGGACGGTTGGAACTCATCCACGGCGACATCCGCACGTTTGCTATCAGCGCGCTCCCGAAGGGGTATGCGCTCGTCGCGAACATTCCGTACTACCTGACCGGAGAAATCTTCCGGATGTTTCTTGCGTCGGGCAATCAGCCGAGCTCAATGACATTGCTTGTACAAAAAGAAGTCGCCGAGCGTATCGCGCCCCGAAGGGGCCCCTCCGGGGCGCGTGCCGAGAAGGAGAGCATTCTCTCGCTTTCGGTAAAGGCGTACGGCGTTCCGAAACTGGAGTTCACCGTTCCGCGCGGCGCATTCAGTCCCGCGCCGAAGGTGGATTCCGCCGTGCTTACTATCCGCGGCATTTCTCGGAAGAACTTCGCGTCGCGTGCCGACGAAGAACGATTCTTTGCGTTCCTGCACGCGGGCTTCGCGCACAAGCGCAAGTTTGTGCGGAAGAATCTCGCGGATGCGGGTCTTTCCGCCGGCGCTATCCCCGAGAAAGCGCGCGCCGAAGACCTCCCGCTCTCCGCGTGGCTCGCGCTCGCGAACGACACACTATAGACTTGAACCGTAAAAGAAAGCCGTTGGCGCCCAAAATCCTTGATGGGGCGAAGTTAAACAGAAGCCAACTGGAGCGAGCAAACCAAGTACGAACTGGCCGGGGTGCCACACTTCATAATACAAAAACGGCGATGGATAAAAGATTATTGCAAGCGGCGGGCGCGGCGGCGGCTGAACGATTTCTACCCAGTCAAGGCCGCTCCCGATGCACGGGACCGGCGTGGTTACGGCCACTCCGCCAAAAGGGATAAGACCGACTGCGTATGCGGTCAGCGGAGTAGCGATAATGAGTATGAGACTTGTCGTTATTCCCGCGATGATGAAACGAGTGTGGCTAAGCATACCAATACGAGTATAACACCCTCTTGCCGCATCGCGCGGTGGTATACTTTATAGTGATATGGCGGGGCAGATTTTTAGGAATTGGCGTATCCTGGCGGCAACGCTTTTTTCGGCAGTGCTCGTCATCGGCGCGTACGTGCTCGCTCGCGGCATTGAGTCGCCGCCGGTCGCGCAAGCGTCTGAGGAGACGGCGCTTCTGCAGGCCATCGCGACCAGAGACACGAGCGGCGACGGCCTTCCCGACTGGGAAAAGGTGCTCTACGGCATCCCGATTGACGCTACCACCACCGATTATTTCCATCTCGGTATGACCGACGGCGAAGCGGTCGCGCGCGGGCTCATTGTGCCCAAGGCGGTCGCCGACATTCCGGTCGCGACTGGAACGCCCGCGGCGGATACCGGCGTCAATTACGCCGCCGACGGGCTTACCCCGCCGACCACCGGCACACTCACTGACGTGTTCGCGAAGAATTTCTTCGCGCTCTATCTCGCCGCAAAGCAGACGAACGGAGGGACCGAGCTCACCGCCGACCAGACGAACGCGCTTGCCGGAGAGGCGCTGAACCAGCTTGCACAGAGCGTTGCGCCGGCCGCCGCCTTCAAGACGGCGGCGGGCATCACCGTGTCCGGCTCCGGCCCCGACGCGATGCGCGCCTTCGCAGCAGCGGCCGAGGCGGTGTTTAAAAAGAATGCGACTGACGCGACGATGAGCGAACTGCAGTATTTCCAAGATGCCGTAGAAAACAACGACTCTTCCGCGTCCGCGCATCTCGCGTCGTTGGCGAAGGCGTATCGGGATTCCGCGATAGGACTCGCCGCGCTCCCCGTGCCGGTTGAACTCGCGGCGACGGACCTCGCCATCGTGAATGCCGTTATGCGTTTGAGCCAGATTGACGACGATTTCGCGCGGGTCACGACCGACCCGCTCTCGGCGATGCTCGCGCTCGAGCAGTATCCGCAGGCGGAGCTCGCCGGGGAGCGCGCATTCACCGACCTCGCGCACACGTATGCCGCCGCCGGCATCACGCTTTTGCCGGGCACGCCGGGGGCGTCGTTTGTGAACGTGATGGCGACCATCACGGTAGAACAGCAAGCGGCAGCACAGACGCCATGAGTAAACGACCCTTTGCCGGCGCGCTCGCAATGCTCCTCGCCATCGCCGTTGTCGCGCCTTCCGCGTTTTTCTTCGCGCCACAACGGGCGCACGCCGCTTCCGTCGGGTGTCTCGGCGGTCTTGTCGGCGGTCTCGTTAGCAACTTCGTCGCGGCTGGTCTCTCTGTCCCGAACAATTCCATGGTGGGGAACTTCATAAACGGCGAGACGGCGGGGACGACCTTCGGTACTTGTTTCAATGACTTGGTCTTGATGCCTATCGCGCGCGCGGCGATCAAGCGAGCGATACAGAGTATGACCTCCAGCGTGGTGAGCTCTATCAATAATAATGGAGCCGGCCAATCAAGCTACGTGCGGGACCTCCCCGCACAGCTCCAGAGCGTCGGGGACGCCGTGGCGCTCCCGTTCATCGCTCAAATCAAAACACAATTTAATTCGCCCTTCGGCTCCGCGATTGCCGCGTCGTTGACTCAGGATTACGCGCAGCAGACGACGCTCTCCGGCTTCTTCCATGCGAATCAGTGCACGCTCCCCGGGACGACGCAGAGCCAGCAAGCCTTCCTCGCCGGGGACTGGTCGCAGGGCGGTCTCACTACATGGTTTGCGCTCACGAGTCCGACGCAGAACAACCCTTACATACTGAATCAGGCGGCGCAGAGTCAGCTCGCGAGCACTATCAATCAGGCGCAGACCAATCAGCGCCAGGAGCTCGTCCAGTCCGGCGGATTCCTCTCGTGGTGCGGCGGAGGGAACACCCAAAGCGCCGGGGGCGCAAATCCGACCGCACCGTGTTTCAGTGCCGACGGTACGGCGTTACCGGTCTTGACCCCCGGCTCGGTCATTCACGACGTCGCACAGAAGGCCGTGACCTCCGGCTTTGACCAGCTCTATGCCCAGCTTGGCTCGGCGAATGACCTGGATAGCGCGCTTGTCGCGATTGCGAACACGCTCATCAACCAGGTCATCAGTACCGGCGGCCTCTTTGGCGGTTCAGCGCCGAGCTCGTCAACCGTCGGTGGGGCGAGGAACCTCACCAGCCAGCTGCAGGGCTACTCGGACAGCAGTGTTGCCGCGAACACGTCGGGCGCCGCGACTGCGCAGTCGGTGCTTGACCGGCTCTCGGGTTACACGACTGCATGGCAGACCATTGCGGATGCGGCAACTGCCGCATCGGCGAGTGCCACACAGCTTGCGAAAGTCTGTACGGACGCCGCCGCGTCGTATGCCGGCGGGAACGGGACATTCGTTTCCGCCGCGCAAGCGCAGGCGGCTACGGCACAATCCGTGATAACGACCGAAATCGCGCCGGTGCTTGCAGAAGCGCAGACCGCGACAAGCTCCACTGTCGCAACGCAGGCCTTTGCGACCAAGGTCCAGGCAGAGGCAGTCGCGGGGTCGGCCGGGTCGTCGGGAACGTTGTCATCGGACGTCGCGACGCTCGTGACGATGCCGCCGTCGGTAAACGATGTCGCGGCGGTACAACAGAACGCGCAAGTATACAACGCGGCGATGGCGAATCCGACCGGCTCGCTCACCGTCTCGGGCGGCTCGCTCGTGGACCAAATGCATCTCATCAGCACGAATGCACAGAAGCTTGAGACGACGGTCTGCAACCCGAACTCGTCGCTATATGTGCAATTCGGCGTCAACGGTCTCCCTTGATATGCGAAGACTTCTTTCAACCTCGTTCATCATCCTCGCGCTCGTCATCGGTACGGCGGGCGCAGCGCCCGCCGTGCATGCCGCGAGCGGAGTGTATTGCCCGAGCAATACCTCAAGCAGTGGGACGTACTGCACCTCAAGTCAGGTCTGCGATTACGAACAGGGCGTGTGTGTAGATTCTAGTAATGCCAGCAGTGTCACCAGCCAGTCCACCGCCGGCACCCAATCGCCGATCCAAAACCCCACCGGCGACGCCGCCGCACAATTCGGCCCCATTATGTCGTGGATTATGTCGCTCTTCGCCTGGCTCGTGGGCGTCGCGGCGCTCACCCTGGACTACGCGGTGTACTACACCGTCGTTATGATGGGGAGTTACGTGCACAACCTCACCGCCATCGGCGTGACGTGGCAGATTCTGCGCGATGTCGGGAATATTATGCTCATCTTCGGCTTCCTCGCCGTAGGCATTACGACTATTCTGAACGTGAACTGGTACGGCGGCGGGTACAGGATGCTCCCGATGATGCTTGCGGCGGCCGTGTTCCTCAACTTCTCGCTTTTCATATCCGAGGCCATCATTGATACCGGCAATCTCTTCGCGACGCAGTTCTTCACGCAGATAAACGGCGGCACCCTGCCGACCCCGACCGGGACCGGCATAACCGGGCTTGCCTCAAACGGCGTTAATTTAACGACGGGGAATGAAGGCATCTCCAACAGGATTATGGGCCAACTTGGACTTCAGAATATTTACGGTGCGGCGCTGACCAACACAAAGATATTAGAGGGCGGGTACTCGTGGATTGTCGGCTTTATGGGCATCATTCTCTTTATCGTCGCGGCATTCGTTATGTTCTCGCTCGCTTTTGTGCTCATCGCGCGATTCATCGCGCTCGTGTTCCTCCTCGTCGTCGCGCCCGTCGGCTTCGCCGGGCTCGCCATCCCCGGGTTCGCCGCGCGGGCGAAGGACTGGTGGACGCAATTGTTCCATCAGACCATCACCGCGCCGATATTGCTCCTGATGCTCTACATCGCGCTCGCCGTCATCACGGACGTGAAGTTCCTTACGGGGTTCGGCGTGACCGGCGGTTCATCCGCCGCCACGGGATTCTGGGACGGCTTCGTGCAAAACACCACCGGGGCGAGCAACCTCGCCGGCTTCGCGAGTATGCTGCTTTCTTTCCTTGTCGCGATGGGGCTCCTTATCGCGGTTGTCGTCTACGCGAAGCGCTGGTCCGCCTTCGGCGGCGACTGGGCGACAAAGACGGCGGCGAAACTGTCATTTGGGCTCACTGCGGCAGGGATGCGGACAACGGTGGGATGGGGGTCGCAACGGCTCTCGCAAGCTTGGCGTCATACACCACTGTCGCGTGCGCCAATACTGGGCCGCGCTGTTTCCGGCGCACTTGATCGCGGGGCAAAGGGTAGTTTTGACCTGCGCGGCACCGGCGCGCTCAAAGCTATTCCGTTCGGTTCCAATATCGCTGCCGGGACCGCACAGAAAGGCGGTTTCCGCGACTGGGAAAAAGGGAAGATCAAAGAACGCGAGGAATACGCGAAGACCCTTGAGCAAACGAGCGGAACCATTCTCGGGCACAAGTTCTTTGAAGGGGAAAAGGAGGACCAGGAAATTGCGGAAGGGAGACTCAGGGTATCTAAAGCGGCGTATGAGGCGGAAAAGACAGAAGATAACAAGAGAGTTATGGAGGAGGCCAAGGACGAAGTCGAAAGACTGAAGCGGGCGCCACAGGCAGGGTATGCCAAAGGACTTAGGTTGGGATTAGATAAAGGTAATTTCATCAACAGAGTAATTAATCCGCAACGCAATACAAAAGCTGCTGACAACATAATTAAGGAAGCAACAAAGAGTAAGATTGATAAGGACTTTGATAGTCTCAAGAAGCTTCTTGAAGAAAAAGCCAAGGAAAAGGAAACGGAAGAGAAGAAATCCGAAGCGCCGAAACCGTAATTGAGATGGCTATGGATCAAACTCAACAAAAACTAACTCTTGAAGAAAGCATCAAACAAGTGATGCAGACTTTGCCGCCGGCCATACGCGCATACCTCGCGCAGGGGAAGTACACTGTCGTCGCGCAGAATCTAATGGCGAAGTACGGTCTGCGCATTGACCAAGGCGGCGTGCTGGAGCGCGAGTTGATGCTCCTCCTTATGGGCATTGATACGCCGGACGAATTTATGAAAGCGCTTGCCGAAGAAGCGCGCTTGGACCAAAAAATCATTACCGGCATCGTGCAGGACATCAATACACAGGTGTTCGTGCCGCTTCGCGAGGAAGAGGAGAAGGGCGGGGTCGCATCCGCGGCGCCGTCTGCGGCGCCGCGGCCGATGGCCGCACCGATGCCGCCGCGTCCGCCCGCGCCGCATGGCGCGGGCGGCCAGCCGGAGACGCATTTCCATTTGCAGAACAAAATCATCCCGCCGCCGCGTCCGCCGCAGCCGTCATCACCAATCCCGAAACTCGCGACGCCGCCCCGTCCTCTCGCTGCCGCTCCGGCGGGAGTGAGCAACCGCCCCGGCCTGCGGGACGCGCTCGCCGCCGTTACGAAGGTGCCGGAGCAGCCGCCTGCGGCTCGACTGCTTGAGGACCACGAGGAGCCGCACATTGAGTTAGGGAAGACGCCGCTACCCGCGCAATCCCGTCCTTCAACACCGCCGGCGCATCCCCCGGGCGCACTGCCGTCACAGGTTATTCAACCCGGAGCGCGGCCCGCATTTGCTCCCACTCCGAAAATTGTGCCGCCTGCCGCCCCGCAGGCGAGTGCCGGCCCGGCCGTTCCCAAGGTCGCACCGCCACCGATGCCACCGAAGCCCGCCGCTGTTCCGCCGCCCGCCGCTCCTGCAGTTCCGGCGAAACCGTACGCCGCCGACCCCTATCGTGAACCGATAGAGCCGTGACGTTTGCATTTCCGCCGCTATTCCTTTATATTTGCTGGTGACCCTCCTCGGGTCTTCTTTTTCTAAATGTCCACCATCAACCAGCTGTCCCGGAAGGGACGCAAAGACAAAATCTCAAAGACGAGCAAGCCCGCGCTTGCCCGCGGTTTCAATGCGCTCAAGAATCGCCCGACGTTCTACGCCTCGCCTTTCAAGCGCGGCGTCTGCACCAAAGTGACCACTAAGACCCCGAGGAAGCCGAACTCCGCCATCCGCAAAATCGCCCGCGTCCGGCTCACGAACGGCATGGAAGTGACGGCCTACATTCCGGGCGAGGGACACAACCTCCAGGAACACTCGGTGGTGATGCTCCGCGGCGGCCGCGTGAAGGACATCGGCGTTCAGTACACCATCGTACGCGGCAAGTTGGATACGAGCGGCATTGAGAAGCGTCGCCGCTCGCGCTCGCGCTACGGCGCGAAGAAGCCGAAATAATATGCGCCGCCCTCTTAAGAAAAAGCGCACCTGGCGTCCGGACCTCAAGTACGGTTCGGAGACGCTCACGCGTTTCATCAACGCCGTTATGTGGGACGGGAAGAAGGACACGGCACGCGCCGTCGTGTATGACGCGCTCGCTGAAATAGAGAAGGGAGGCGAGAACCCGCTGGAAACGTTTGAAGCGGCGCTCCGCAACGTATCGCCTTTGATGGAAGTCCGCTCCCGCCGCGTCGGCGGCGCCAACTACCAGGTGCCGCGCGAAGTCCCGCAGTCCCGCCGTCTCGCGCTCTCGTTCCGCTGGCTCATCGGCGCCGCCCGCGCGAAGAAAGGGAAGCCGATGGCGGAGAAACTCGCCGCAGAACTTCTCCTCGCCGCCAAGAACGAAGGCGATGCGATTAAGAAGAAGGATGAGATGCACCGCATGGCGGATGCGAACAAGGCCTTCGCGCATTTTGCGTGGTAATCGGCAGACCTTCAGTTTGAGCGCACTGCATTGTTGCGTGCACAAAAAATCCGCTCACAATACGCAAGTATTGCTCGCGGGTTTTCTGTTTCGCGCCTCGCATTGCATCTCAAATTGAAGGTCTGCAAAACGAACTTTCTTTTCGGCGTGGACCCACTCTTTGTGGTACGCTGGGGTTAATGGAAGACGCCCCTCGTCCTATGTCAAGAGCTCTCCTGTTCATTGTTGGATTGGTTATTGCATCTTCAATAGGAGCTTATGCCGGCTGGAAATATAGCCAGGCGCCTCGTGAGCTTGCTTCAAGTGCCGTCGTCCCTGCTACAGGTCGGTTTTATGCAGAATCATTTACTCCATTTAGTTTTGTATATCCCAAGCGACCAAATGCTATTTGGCTTGGAACGGAGCGCTCTTATTATTATTCGGTAGCAGGAGTTCCAACAGACGCTAATGGTCTGGTACTTTCATTTAAGCCGACTACTCTGCCTAGTTTAGAGGTTAGAGTTGATGGAGCAACGACGACTGACTTTTCACTCATTAAGTATATTGATACCAAGTATCCATCTTCTGCTTATGGCAAAGTCGAGTATCGAACATCCCTAACCCCATACGAATCTACCGACCACCAATTCACTGGATATTTC
>DAICZA010000002.1:21326-59531 GCA_027311385.1 bacterium
TATTTCGTCAACTATGAAGTAGATGGTATGGCGGGCCATGCAGGGGAGGCTCTCGTACTCAAGTTAAATAAGGGCTGTAATTCCCCAAATCCTTCTGATTGTTCTTATATGACTTACACTATAGATAATGTCTCGGGTATGTATACCCCGAGCGATTTCCAGAAGATAGCTGATTCGATTACACGCGCGCCTTAAGCGGAACTTGTCTTTTTGAGTAAATGCACTATTGTGTAGATAACGCCACGGCGCTTTTTATTTTTACTTAATCTATGAACAGAGACTATCCGCTTGAGAAGGTTCGCAACTTCGGCATCATCGCGCACATTGACGCGGGCAAGACGACCGCGAGCGAGCGCATTCTTTTCTATACCGGCAGCCAGCACAAAATCGGCGAAGTGCACGAGGGCGAGACGACCACCGACTGGATGGAACAGGAGCGCGAGCGCGGCATCACCATCACCGCCGCCGCTATTACCTGTTTCTGGGCGAAGACCGCCGAGAAGGATAAGAAGGACCTCTCAAAGAAGTACCGATTCAACATCATTGATACGCCGGGACACATAGACTTCACCGCCGAAGTGAAGCGGTCAATGCGCGTGCTGGACGGTGCGGTCGTCGTCTTTGACGGCGTCGCGGGCGTAGAGCCGCAGTCTGAGACCAACTGGCGCTACGCCGATGAAGCACAGGTGCCGCGCATTTGTTTCATTAATAAACTGGACCGCACCGGCGCATCATTTGAGCGTTCCTATGCGAGCATCTTGGACCGGCTCTCGCCGAAGGCCATCCGTATGCAGATTCCCATCGGCGAAGAGGGTCAGCACGAAGGTTCCGTGGACCTGCTCACGATGAAGGCGTACACCTTCTCGGGGAATATGGGCGAGGAAGTTATTGAGGGAGAAATTCCGGCGAACCTGCTTGAAGATGCGAAGAAGTACCGCGCCGAACTCATTGAGCGCATCGTGGAGCAGGATGACGCGGCGATGAGCGCGTATCTGGAGGGCAAGGAGCCCTCGCTTGAAGAGCTGAAGACGCTTCTGCGCAAGGCGGTCATCAACAACGAAATCTTCCCGGTCTATACGGGTTCCGCCCTGAAGAACAAGGGCGTTCAGCTCGTGCTGGATGCCGTCGTAGACTATCTTCCGTCGCCATTGGACCTCAAGCCGGTCACCGGCACGAATCCGAAAACCGGCGAGCCGGTTGAGCGCCACGCGTCCGACGAAGAGCCGTTCTGCGCACTCGCGTTCAAACTCCAGACCGACCCGTTCGTGGGCGCGCTGACCTTCTTCCGCGTCTACTCGGGCACGCTCTCCGCCGGTTCATATGTGTACAACTCCACGACCGGAAGCAAGGAACGCGTCGGCCGTATCGTCCGGCTCCAGGCCGACAAGCGCGAAGAAGTCGCGCAAGTATTTACCGGCGAAATCGCCGCCGCCGTCGGCCTCAAGGACACGAAGACCTCGCACACGCTCTGCGACGAGGCGAATCCGATTGTGCTTGAGGAAATCAAATTCCCCGAGCCGGTAGTTAGCTTGCGCATTGAGCCGAAAACCAAGGCCGACCAGGAGAAGATGGGCGTCGCGCTCCGAAAACTCTCGGACGAAGACCCGACGTTCCGCATCAAGACCGACGACGAGACGAACGAAACCATTATCTCCGGCATGGGCGAGCTCCACTTGGAAATTCTCGTGGACCGCATGAAGCGCGAATTCAACGTCGTTGCGGATGTGGGCAAGCCGCAGGTGGCGTACCGCGAGACGATTCTCGGCAGCGCCGACGCGGAAGGGAAGTACATCAAGCAGACCGGCGGGCGCGGCCAGTACGGGCACGTGAAGATCAAGATGAAGAAGATGGAGCCGGTAGACCCGGAGGCGAAGGTGGCGAAGAACGTCACGCGCGAGGACCACTTTGAGTTCATCAACAACATCAAAGGCGGCGTGATTCCGCAAGAATTCATCAGTCCGGTGGAAAAGGGCCTCCGCGAGGCGATGGCACGCGGCTTCCTCGCCGGCTTCCCGATGGTGGACATCTCGGTGGACCTCTACGACGGCAGTTACCACGACGTGGACTCCAGCGAAATCGCCTTCAAGATTGCCGCATCTATGGCGTTCCAGGAAGCGGCTGCGAAAGCAAAGGCCGTCATTCTGGAACCGATTATGCGCGTGGAAGTCATCGTGCCGGAGCAGTTCATGGGCGACATCACCGGCAACCTCTCAGGCAAGCGCGGGCAGATAGAGGGCATGGAGGAACGCGGCCTGAACAAGGTCGTGCACGCGAAAGTTCCGCTTTCCGAGATGTTCGGCTACACCACGACGCTCCGCTCTATGACCGAAGGCCGCGGAAGTATGACGATGGAATTTGACCATTACGACGTCGTCCCGAAGAACGTCGCGGACGATATCATCGCGAGCCGGAAATAGATAAGTACCGTTTGTACAAGGTGGAACCTTGTACGTAACAGCGGCCGCCCGAAGGGCGGCCGCTGTGGTATCGTTTCTGCATGAGCACCGTGACCTATATGGTAATTTCCATGGTGAGCTTCCCAGTTTTGATTGGCTATGTGTTCGTTAGACTTGCGTTCCCCTCCCGGAGACGGCCGAAGCCGGGTACAGCAGTCCAGCCACCGCTCACCAGAGGGGTCCCGACGTGGGTCATCGTCCTCCTTATTCTCTTAGTTCTTCCAGGCGTGGTTCTCGCGCTGATCATCTCACGCCTCTTCTCGGGAGGGTGATTTTCTTGTCAGTCGCTTCCAGTACCTACTGAGAGAATGCCTTTGTGGTACTGGGATCGCGGATGACATCATCGCGAGCCGGAAATAATTTAGTTTACAAAAGTAAAACGGCGAGCATTGCGGCTCGCCGTTTTGTTTGGGGAAAGGTGGGCTTACTCGATGCCGAGGCTCCTTTTGTAGATGTCTTTGATGAACTCAGTTTGTGATGCGAATGCTGTTTTTGATGACTCGTCCATTCGATCCCAGACCTTCTCCATCTGTTTTGCAAGTTCGGGATTTTGGCCGCGGGTCTGTTCGCGCTGAGTCTGGATGTTCGCAAGGCTTTGACGGTACGAGCGCAAAGCATTATCCAGGCTTTTTTGCATATCGGTCCTTGCGCGGGCCATGATGGCCTGACTGTGGACGGCATGCGCCGCGCGGAGCTTACGGATCTGTGCGTCTCCCCAGGCCGTGATCTCTTTCTCGGCCGCGGCGACTAATTCATCAATAGTGGGATTGGTCATGTGGCACTCCTCGTTGGTGGCGGATTGACAGGGTACTCCACGATTACATATCCCATATTTTATAGATAGAATCAATCGCATCGGAATGTAGTGCATTTGCACACCCTGCATATTGACGGCGCTTTCAGGCGCGGTACCATAGTTCCATGCAGCGTCGACAGAATCTTCTCGGCCTCCTCCTTACCACCAACGGTGGAGGGTTCGGCCGTGTCTAGATTCTAAAAGAAACCAGATACAACCGAGAGCCTCCACCAGGAGGCTCTCGGTTCGTTTTGATCTTTCTGCAACCAAGCAAGTAAGGAGGAGTTATGGCAAGCATGCTGTTTACGGAACCGCCCGATGGTCTGTCACTCGAGGAAGTTCACCAAGCAATCGCCGTCGCAACTGCGCGGTTGAACGGCGAACGGGCGAAGATGGACGTTGTCCTCTTTGCGCAGGTGTACGTCGGCCCGATTGTCGTTACCCCGGGACGGGAGGTAACGTCCTTCATTGTGTCGTACTCGGACAAGGACGCTGACGCGCCGGTATCGGTAGACACGGCGCTCAAACGACTTATTGATTCCCGGAGGCGGGACCGGTGGTGGTACCCGCGCCGCGATTGCTATTGCGCATAACCCGTTACCAGCGGGGGAGTGCATTCGGCCGCCGTTCGCCCACAAGGCGAATCGGCGGCCGGTTTCTTGTTTGTCTTCTTATCTTGCGTTTCTGTCCTAGATTGGTGGTAGAATTGGAAGACGTATGGATATCGAGAAACAAAAGAAGAATGCTCGGCAGGCAACTATTGTATGCATAGTATTCTTGGTTGTATCTGTGTATTTTGGTGTAAAGGTCTTGTATCCCGACCTCGGAAATGAACCCGCTCATTTGTTTGATCCTCTTTATAACCTGGTTGCTTTTATCTTGGCGGCCCCACTCACACTTTATTATGCGATCCTAGCAGTATTTAGATTTTCCAAGTTACAGGGACTGAAATAGCAGAGGGGAGGTTACCCCCCTCCACGTGGCGGTTTGCATTTGTAAAGAGTTTTGCGTATAGTGCTCTATAACGCATCTTGGCGTCGCTCTTTGGCTTGTCTGCTTTTGTGAGTCGGCAAGCTTTGGAGTTTGTTCCGACTCGCGTCGGAGTTATTCGTGATTAACAGAATAAATTAACCGATTATGGCAGCAGCAGAATTTAATCGTGCGAAGCCGCACATGAACGTAGGCACCATCGGCCACGTTGACCACGGCAAGACGACGCTCACCGCGGGCATTCTCCACGTCCTCTCAATGTTGACGGCGGAGGGGTACAGCGCGCGCGTTGAGAACGTTGATAAGATTGACAGCGCGCCGGAAGAGAAAGCGCGCGGTATTACTATCGCGCTCCACCACTCGGAGTACGAGACGCCGAACCGCCACTACGCGCACATTGATGCGCCGGGACACGCCGACTACATCAAGAACATGATTACCGGCGCCGCCCAGATGGACGGAGCGGTGCTTGTGGTCGCCGCAACCGACGGCGTGATGCCGCAGACGCGCGAGCACATCCTCCTTGCCAAGCAGGTGGGTCTCAAGAAGCTCATCGTCTTCCTCAACAAGGTAGACATGGTCGCCGAGGCTGACCTCATCGACCTCGTGGAAGAGGAAATCCGCGAGCTTCTCACGAAGCAGGGCTACGACGGCGCAAATACGCCGATTATCCGCGGTTCTGGCCTCAAGGCGCTTGAATCCAAGGCACCGACCGAGGAGTACGCGGTCAAGGTGAAGGAACTCGTGGACACGATGGACACGTACTTTGACATGCCGGAACGCGAGCTTACGAAGCCGTTTCTGATGCCGATTGAGGACATCTTCTCCATTGAAGGTCGCGGTACCGTAGTCACAGGCCGCATTGAGCGCGGGCAGGTGAAGGTCGGCGAGGAAGTGGAAATCGTCGGTATCAAGCCGACGGCGAAGACGACCGTCACCGGCATTGAAATGTTCAACAAACAGCTCACCGAGGGTCAGGCAGGCGATAACGCCGGCATTCTCTTGCGCGGCACCAAGAAGGAAGACGTGCACCGCGGCCAGGTCCTCTCAAAGGTCGGCTCGGTCACGCCGCACACCGACTTTGACGCGGAGGTGTACATCCTCGGCAAGGACGAGGGCGGCCGCCACACGCCGTTCTTCTCGGGCTACAAGCCGCAGTTCTACATCCGCACCACCGATGTCACGGGCGAAGTGACGCTCCCGGAGGGCAAGGAAATGGTGATGCCGGGCGACACGGTCACCTTCAAGGTGAAGCTCGTCGCGCCGGTCGCGCTTGAAGAGCAGCAGCGCTTCGCCATCCGCGAAGGCGGCAAGACCGTCGGTGCCGGCGTCGTGACGAAGATCACGGCGTAACTACTTGCATGGCAACAGCGGCAAAACCGAAAGCAAAACCGGCGGCGAAGAAAGCCGCGGCAAAGGTCGCGGCGCCCGCGAAGCGCGCATCCGCGCCGCGGGCGAAAGCCCCGGCCAAGAAGGCCGCCACGGCCGCTCCGGCGGAGCACAAGCTCCGCATCCGCGTCCGCGCCTATGAGCACAAGATTCTGGACCTCTCGGTGAAGCAGATTATGGACACTGCCGCCCGCTTTGACGCCGTCGTCGTCGGCCCCGTGCCGCTCCCGACCGAAATCAAGCGCTGGACGGTGAACCGCTCTACGTTCGTCTACAAGGATGCGCGCGAGCAGTTTGAAATGCGCGTCCACAAGCGCCTCATTGATATCATGAACCCGTCCCCGAAGGTGATTGAGGCCCTCACGAACCTCAATTTACCCTCCGGTGTGACGATAGACGTCAAGATGGTCTAACTTCGCTCGGTTGGGCGAACAACACAGACGGTCCCGGTGACCGTCTGTGTTGTTTAGTATGGGTGTGCGACGGTGTGCTACTGTAAAAGCACATCGAGGTATGCAAGATGCGCTCAAAGACTTCGTATTGCAAGAACGAAAGAGAGGCGTTTCCGACTCTGATATCACCCATGCTTTGCAAGGCGCGGGATGGCAGGTCGCTGACATCGAGATGGCGCTGGCGACACTCCCGAGTACCCCGGCGTCTACGTGGCGTATGGGCGTATTGGCAATAGGGGGAATTGTAGCCATCGCGTTTTTGGCGACACTTATCTTTCTGATGTTTCGCGCGCCGTCCGCAACGTCAACTGGCGGCACGGCGCGCACAGTCGTTGCACCGGTCGCTTCGGCGTCTCCGCAAGATGTCTCGCCTCCAGTATCTGTCGCGCAGAGCACGACCACGAGCCAATCGACGCCGACCGCCAACACATTCGCGCTTACGAGCATCTTTTTAAAAGATGATCCGACGGCGCAGCGCATTGCGACGGGCGCACAGAGTAGTGTCGATATCCGCACGTTTTCGTTGAAGATTGGAGACGCGACTGCTGTTGGTACCGATTCCTTCGCGTATCGTCTTGTTAGTGCGTTGCGTATGCTTGGATACGTTCCCGGCTCCGCAGGCGGGCAATATATGTCGGAATCATTACTGTTTCCTTTCGAGCGGGATAACAATCTCCCCGTATCAGATATGGTCAATGCGCAGGTTCTAAAAACGCTTGACGCCGAGCTTGCAGTCCGAGAGACCAAGGACGCACAGCTCTCCGCACAATTCCCGCTCGCGAAATATGTTACGGCACCACCGGTTGTTAACGAGCCGACGGAGGAGCATGCCGCAGCGCTGTTCACGATTGCCTTCAAGGCATTGCCGTCGCAGCTGGTTGTGTGGAATGAGAAGAACTTCCAGACCTATCTCGCCAAACAGGTGACAGGGTCGTACGCAGGACTCGGCACGCCGAACTACCGCGTTTGCCTCGCGTTCTTGTACCCGGAGTTTGGAGACGCTTGTGCGGTCATACATAAAAAAGTGTCCGGCTTCTGGGGAAGCGACTTTTCCATTGCCACCACGCTTCTGCACGAATATGCACATTACCTCGACAAGAACCTGTATGCTCCGGAGCAGGGGACGTCACTCGGTATCATAGACACGTCAGGGTTCTACGCCATTTCATACGATACGAGCAAGGGAACGGTCACCAGTAACGGGTGGACGGAATATCCCTTCCTCAGGCCGAACGATGTCGCAAACGAGTTTGTCTCAAGTTATGCTGAAGGGTGGGGCAATGACTCTATTCATACGGCGTATGAAGACTTCGCGGAATCATTTGCCTTATACGTGACCGGCGGGCGGATTTTCCGTGAGCTCGCAAAGACCTCTCCGGTACTGAGCGAGAAGTACTTGTGGCTCAAAGAGCACGTCTTCGGTGGGCAGGAGTACGATACGGGAGACGTCGCGAGCATCGCATATCTCAAGGCCCACGCAACTGCATCCGGAGCGGATGCCGTAGCGACCAAGGCATTCAATGTTATTGATTACGCTACACAACTTCCAGATTTTGACTGGAGTTACACGTTCTGAGGCCCTCACGAACCTCAATTTGCCCTCCGGCGTCACCATCGACGTCAAAATGGTGTAGCGCGCTTCCAAAACTACTGCATCTGCGTTGTTGCGACTTCGAGAATTTCTTCCGTCGTACAGCAGAGTACGCCTCCAGAAATCGCCTCCCCGTGCCTCGCAACTGAAGCTTTCTGAAGACGCTCTGGAATTCAAGGACAGCCAAGATACACACAACCGCCCGCAAGGGCGGTTGTGTCGTTTTCTTGCATCTTTTGGGGCCTTCGTGTAGAGTGCTCCTAACGCTACGAACGGTGCCCGAGACCGGTCCTATGGCAGAACGCGCGATGCGTCTGCTTCGCGCGTTTTGCTTTAAAAAACAATGAAATTCATCCTCGCCAAGAAAGAAGGAATGACCCGGATTTTCGGGGAAGACGGCCGCGCCCGCGCGGGGACCATTCTGCTTGCCGACTCGGTGACGGTGACGCAGGTGAAGACAAAGGAGGGCAAGGATGCCTACGCGGCTGTCCAGGTGGGCCAGGGCGTCCGCCGCACGAAGAACATCAGCAAACCGGTCTTGGGGCACACGAAGGGGAAGGGCTACTCGGCACTCCGCGAGTTTCGCGGCGCCGAAGGCGCCGCGGTGGGCGACACGATTGATGCGTCGGTCTTCGCCGTGGGTGACGTCGTGCGTGTGTCGGGCCTTACGAAAGGCAAGGGCTTCGCCGGCGTGGTGAAGCGCCACGGCTTCCACGGCGGTCCGCGCAGCCACGGCCAGAAGCACACCGAGCGCTCCCCGGGCTCCATCGGCGGCTCGGGCGGCCGCGCGGGCGGCCGCGTCGCCAAAGGCATCCGTATGGCCGGCCGTATGGGGAGCGACCGCGTGACGGTCACGAATCTGAAGGTGCTCGCGGTGGACGCGAAAGCGGGCGAGATAATCGTGAGCGGCGCCGTCCCCGGCCGCCGCGGTACGCTGCTTGAGATAGTCTCCGCATAATTTGAATACCATGGCTACCGCAAAGAAAACCACGAAGAAAGAATACGTACCGATTGAAGCGGCTATTTTCTCTATGGAAGGGAAGCAGGTCGGCTCCACTACACTTCCGGAGAACCTCTTCGGTCAGCCGTGGCGCGCTGACCTCGTGCACCAGGTGACCACCGCGATGCAGGCCAACCTGCGCCAGAACCGCGCACACACCAAGGACCGCTCGGAGGTCTCGGGCGGCGGCAAGAAGCCGTGGAAGCAGAAGGGCACCGGCCAGGCGCGCCACAGCTCCACGCGCTCGCCGATTTGGCGCCACGGCGGCATTACCTTCGGCCCGCGCTCAACGCGCGACTACAGCGAGAAAATCAACAAGAAGATGCGCGTCGGCGCACTGCTCTCGGTGCTCTCCAAGAAGGCGAAGGACGGCGAGATTATTCTCGTGGACAAATTTACCTTTGCGGCGCCGAAGACGGCGCTCGCAAAGACGGCGCTCGTGGCGCTCGCAAAGGGAGCGGATGCCGGCGTGCTCACAGCAAAGAAAAAGAACGCCGCCCTGCTTGCACTCGCGTCGTACGAGGCGAACACGATTAAGAGCTTCGGGAATTTCGGCAGCATAGAGACGGAGGAGTTGCGCAACCTGAATCCGGTGGATGTGCTCTCGCACAAATACCTCGTCATTGAGAACCCGGAGGCGGCATTTAAGGCGCTCACTGTGCGCGCGAAGTCTAAATAAATTACTATGGCAATCTTCGGCGACAAAAAGAAAGAAAAGAAAGAGAAAAAGGGTGCGGCGCGCCGCCGTGCACGCACCGCACCGAGCGCTGCCGGCATCGCGCACGAGATTATCCGCGCGCCGTGGTTCTCCGAGAAGGCACTCATCATTACCGAGAAAGGCGTCTACACCTTTGACGTTCCCGCGCGCGCGACGAAGGCTTCTATCGCGGGCGCCGTCAAAGAGATTTATAACGTGGCTCCAAGGAAGATTCGCATCGTGAATCTGCCCGCCAAGAAAAAGACCCTGCGCACGAAGCGCGGCGAGGGTTCTCGCGCCGCGCGCCGCAAAGCGTATGTGTACCTCAATGCAGGCGATAGCATCCAGTTTGCATAATTTCCAGATATGAAAACGTACAAGCCCACTTCCAAAAGCCGCCGCCAGATGACCACCCTGCCGTACAAGCAGTTGCTTTCGGGCGACGCGCCGCACAAGCCGCTTCTCAAGAAGAAGGGGAATCAGGGCGGTCGCAACGCGTTCGGACGCATTACGACGCGGCACCAGGGCGGCGGCCACAAGAAGCGCTTCCGCGACGTGGATTTCAAATACGACAAGAAAGATATCCCGGCGAAGATTGAGACGGTTGAATACGACCCGTTTCGCAGTGCGTTCATCGGGCTCGCGCTCTACCGGGACGGCGCGCGCCGCTACGTCATCCTGCCGAAAGAAGTGGCGGTCGGCAGCACGTTCGTCGTGTCCGAGAAGGCGCCGCTCTCGCCGGGGAACCGCCTTCCGCTCGGGAAGATTCCGGTCGGCACGTTCATCTACAACGTTGAAATTACGCCGCTCGCCGGCGCGCGCCTCGTCCGCTCGGCGGGCAACTACGCCGAAGTGGTTGCGCACGACGCGGGCTACGCACAGGTGAAACTCCCGTCAACGGAAATCCGCAAGATTTCCGACCTTTCGTGGGCCAGCATCGGCGCCGTCGGCAACGAGGAATACAATCTCGTCGTCATCGGCAAGGCCGGCCGCAGCCGCTGGCTCGGTATCCGCCCGACGGTACGCGGCACCGCGATGAACCCGGTAGACCACCCGCACGGCGGCGGCGAAGGCCGTCAGGGCCGCGGGCTCCGCCGCGCAAAGAGCAAGTGGGGCAAGCCCACCGGCAAGGGACAGAAGACGAGGACCCCCAAAAAATACTCAAACGTGTTTATTGTCAGCAGGCGTAAAGTTGGAAAGAAACGCAAAGGTTAGCCGACCTGCCCCGTAGCCAACCGAGCGAAGCGAGGTTGTGGTACCGGGGAGAAGTACTCAAACGTCTTCATCGTCTCCCGCCGCAAGGTCGGCAAAAAGAGGAAAGGATAATTTTACAAAGCACCCAGTAGGCGATTCTGCTGAATCGAAAAGCTCCGCACATTCGTGCGGGGCTTTTGCTATAGTTGACTCTAGACGAAGAACTTTTTTGTCGAATTTCCACCAACCGGACAAGGAGAAGATGATGAAGAACGCAGATAGCGGAGTACGACCTATTTCAGAGGAAATGAGACGGCGAATCGAAGCAGGTCTTCGCGATTTGAGCGATCCCAATTCAGTTACACGGAGACGTTATAACGCGGCCGCGGAGAAAGGGGTCAAGTTGCTCAAGCCACTTGAAGATGTCATCGCCAGGTCGGAATGTCTGACCGAGTCTGATTTAGACATCGTCATAAATGTATGACACAAAGGCCGTTCCCTCGGGAACGGCCCGTGGTTTTTTTATCTGTACTCCGGCTTCAGGATGTTCGCGAGTTCTGATGTTGGAATACGGAGCGTTTGCGGTCCGGCGGCATAGGGGGCGACCGCGTAGGGAGGGAAGAGAATGACGAGATTTTGGTTATCAAAAAAGAAGTTTGCAAAATTCTTATCGTCGGGCGTCGTGCCGGGGTTGATGAAGGCCGCGTCGGCGCCTTGGCCGATGATAGCGGGGAGTTTTGCGCGCGCGAGCGACGAGAGCGTGCCGAGATAGTCCGCACCCGGCGCAAACAGGTCGGCGAGCGTGAGCGCCGCGCCGCTTGTCGTGTCAAAGGTGAAGGTCTTGAAGAATGTGTTGCCGTGCGCGCCGAGCGTGTCCTCGTAGACGGTGAAGATGTAGGAGACGGTGTGCGACGACGACGCGGTGAGGTACACGATGTTGAGTGTCTCTTTGCGTCCGGCGCCGAGACCAATCTTCGCGGCGTCCTGCGGCGTGAGCGTAGCGAAATTGCCGTCAGACTTGAATTGCGCGATGGTGTCGGCGACGAAACGCTTCATCTCTGCCACGGCGACGGTGTTTTCGGCGGCGGCGAGCGGCGTGCTGGTCGCATAATTGGCGGCGATATCGTAGTAAGGTGCGTGTTCTACGTAGTGGTTCCCCGGCAGGGCGACGGTCGCTCCGGGTGCCTTCGCCGGCACCGGGCGCGTGGCGGCGTAGAGGACAATACCGATGAAAATGACGAGTATGACGGCTATCCCAATGTAGGTATTTCTCTGCATAGTATGTGCAAGTGTACCGCAATTTCGCGGTCTTGTGGGGATTTTCTGTAGTTCACGCTACATACACGATATGTCAAGGTTCTGGAATGACCTAGGATTTATGAGGGTGTTTCGGAACGGTAGAGTTGACTCCACCGGCCTCTTCCTGTATCTTTCCTGTATCCCGCTGCGCGGGCTTTTCATTACTTTATGTCACGCTCACTTAAGAAAGGGCCCTTCGTGGACGCAAAACTCCTGAAGAAGCTTATTGATAAGAAACCGGCATCGGCCGGGGTGATTAAGACGTGGGCGCGCCGCAGCCAGATAAGCCCCGAGATGGTCGGATTTACCCTCGGCGTGCACAACGGCAAGTCTCATATTGACGTGCTCATCGCCGAGGAAATGGTGGGGCATCGCTTGGGCGAATTCTCGCCGACCAAGAAATTCCTCCGCCACGGCGGCAAGATGCAGAAGGAGATGGAAGCGAAGAAGCAGGAGGCCGAAATCGCCTCCGCGAAGGCTGCCAAGGAGTCCCCTGCGCCGGCGAAGAAATAATATGGCAACCGCATACCTCAAGAGCTATAACCAGACACCGCGCAAGGTCCGCCTTGTCGCGGACCTCGTGAAGGGTAAGTCGGTTCCCGCGGCGCTTGCGGCGCTTGAATTCCTGCCGCGCCGCGCCGCGGAGCCCATCGCGAAGCTCATCAAGAGCGCGGCCGCCAATGCAAAAGAGAAGGGCGAAGATGCGGATGCGCTCACGGTGCGGTCGGTTACCGTGGAGAGCGCGGGTATGCTGAAGAAGTATATGCCGCGCGCGTTCGGCCGCGCCTCGGCCATCCGCCGCCGGAAGTCCCAGGTGAAAGTAACGCTCGCCTAATTGCTATGACACACATCGTCCATCCTTACGCGCACCGCCTCGGCATCATCCGGGACTGGAAGAGCCGCTGGTTCGCGACCGACAGCAAGAGCTATCGGGAAAATATCAAGGTGGATGAGACTATCCGCCGTTATCTGACGAAGCGCCTGCGCGGCACCTACACGAGCAATATTGAGATAGAGCGCTCGCAGAGCGAACTGCGCGTCATCATCTCCACGGCGCGCCCGGGCCTCGTCATCGGCCGCTCCGGCGAGAACGCGACCAAGCTCCGCACCGACCTGACCAAGGTCGTAGAGAAGGCACAGGGGCACCCGCTCCCCGCCGGCAAGCAGGTCAAGCTTGATATCAATGAAATACGCCAGCCCGAGACGGACGCGGCGGTCGTTGCGTATATGGTCGCCGAGGGATTGGAGAAGCGTATGCCGTTTCGCCGCGTGCTGAAGCAGACAGTGGAGAAGGTCATCGCCGCGCGCGAGGTGGAAGGCGTACGCATCGCCATTTCGGGCCGCCTCGGCGGCGCGGAGATGAGCCGCAAGGAGGAGGTGAAGAAGGGGCGCATCCCGCTCCAGACCTTCCGCGCGGATATTGATTTCGCCCACGAACAGGCGTACCTGCCGTACGGCGTCATCGGCATCAAGGTATGGATTTTCCGCGGCAACGTGTATCAGGACAAGAAGACATCGGTGCATCTGCCGGAAATCAAATAGCGAAGCGAATATGATTTCCGAGCACCCCGGCACCACTTTTGCGAAACGAAACGAAACAACCATGACTACTTACATTACAATTGCTTATGAAAATAAAAACTTGTCCGCAAGACAAGTTTTTGGGGGCGATTGCACGGCAAAAGTGGTGCGGGGTAAGCGTTTGCTAAGTTCGCGGACTCGCTAAGAAAACGCTTATGCTGTTTCCTAAAAAAGTGAAGCACCGCAAATGGCAGACCCAGCGTCTGTCCGAGAAGCGGTTGAATCGCGCCGACACGCGCGGTATTACTGTCGCGTTCGGCACCTTCGGGCTCAAGGCGCTTTCGCCCGCGCGCGTGACCAGCAACCA
Source organism: bacterium (assembly GCA_027311385.1). Classification (GTDB taxonomy): domain Bacteria; phylum Patescibacteriota; class Minisyncoccia; order Phycocordibacterales; family Phycocordibacteraceae; genus C7867-001. The sequence continues at coordinate 35,079 of DAICZA010000002.1, forward strand.
GATAGAGGCGGCGCGCAAGGTGCTCACCCGCGCGACCGCGAAGACGGGTAAGCTCTGGATCCGCATCTTCCCGGACCGCCCGGTGACGATGAAGCCGGCGGAAGTGGGTATGGGTAAAGGGAAGGGCGACCCGAAGCACTACGTCTTCCAGGTGCGCCCCGGCCGCATCCTCTTTGAAATGGACGGCGTGGATGAAAAAATCGCCCGCGCGCACCTGCGCCAAGCGGGTATGAAGCTTCCGGTCAAGACGACCATCGTCACGCGCTCATAATTGCTTTTTCCCTATTTGTATGACAAAAAAAGAGACAATGACCACGAAGACTGACCAGGAGCTTTTGAAGCTCCTCGCTGACACGCGCACCGCGCTTCACGCGGAGCGCTTTGCGGCCGCCGGCGCGCGCGCCAAGGACAGCAGCGCGAAAGGGAAGCTCCGCGCGACCATCGCGCGCGTGCTCACCGAACAGCACGCCCGTTCCCGCACGGCCGCCGCCGCATAACTGCTATGGAACAAAAAACCATTCGTCCCCAATCGTTCGTCGGTGTCGTCGTGAAAACGGCGATGAAAGACACGGCCACGGTCAAGGTGGACCGCTATGTGAAGAACGCGAAGTACAAGAAGTACTTCGTGCGCTCCAAGAAGTACCTCGTCCACAACCCGGGCGATGCGGTGAAAGTCGGCGATACGGTCACCATCGTCGCGACGCGTCCGATTTCCAAACTGAAGCACTTCGCCATTGACCCGGCAAAGACGGTCTCGGTGCCGAGCGAGAACGACTAATTCTATGTTGCAGCCCCAATCCATCGTTACAGTCGCAGACAATTCCGGCGGAACCGTCGCCCGCATTTTCAAGGTGCTCGGCGGGAGCAAGCGGCGCTATGCCGAGATCGGCGACACGGTCGTCGTCTCCATCCAGACTGCGGCTCCAAGGAAGGCGGTAAAGAAGAAAGACATTTTCCGCGCGGTCGTCGTGCGCCAGGTCAAGCCGTTCGGCCGCAAGGACGGCTCGTATATCCGCTTTGACGAGAACGCGGTCGTGCTCGTTGAGAAGCAGGGGAAAGAGATGGGTCCGAAAGGGAATCGCATCTTCGGTCCGGTGCCGCGCGAGCTCTCCGAGATGGGCTGGCACAATATCGTCTCGTTGGCGCCGGAAGTCGTGTAATCGCTGTTTAATCTTTTGTGTATGAAAATTAAAAAAGGAGACAAAGTAAAGGTCATCGCGGGAAAGGACAAGGGTAAGTCCGGCACGGTCGTGCACGCCTTCCCGAAGAAGAATGCGGTGGTCGTAGAGGGCGTCGCGCTCTACAAGCGGCACCTGAAAGGGCGGACGGACGAGGTCGGCCGCATTATTGAGCGCCCGCGTGCCATTGATGCGTCAAACGTCGCACTCGTGGCGAGTCCGAAACTGAAGTCAGCGCTTGATGCGCCAGCCAAAGGCGCCAAATAAATTCAGCATATGTCTATTACCAAACAACGCCAGCAGACCGCCTACGCCGCCCTCGAGCGGGATTTCGGCTACACGAGCTCGATGCAGGGCCCGCGCATACAGAAAGTCATCGTTTCCACGGGCGTCGGCAAGAAGCGCGACAAGAAGCAGATAGAGCTCATCAGCGAACGCCTCGCGCGCATCACGGGACAGAAGGCGGCGCCGCGTGCCGCGAAGCAGTCCATTGCCTCGTTCAAGGTGCGCGAGGGCGACACCGTCGGGCTCCAGGTCACGCTTCGCGGGGCACGGATGTACGACTTCCTGGACAAGCTCGTCCACATCGCGCTCCCGCGCACGCGCGACTTCCGCGGCCTCAAACCGACGGCGATTGACGATATGGGGAACATCACCATCGGCATCAAGGAAAACACCATTTTCCCGGAAACGAGCGATGAGGACCTGAAGGACGTGTTCGGGCTCGCCATCACCGTCGTCACCACAGCCACGTCGAAGGCCGAGGCCGAGGCTTTCTTCCGCCACCTCGGGTTTCCGCTTATCGTTGACGCAAGCATAAAACGCTGATATTCTGACGATACGCTCTTCGGGGCTTTATTTTTTCTATGGCCAAAAAATCCCAGCACGCACGACTCGTCAAGAAGACGAAACTCGTCAAGAAGTACGCGGTAAAGCGTGCGGCGTTGAAGCTGGCCGGCGATTCCGAAGGCCTGCAGAAACTCCCGCGGAATTCCTCGCCCGTCCGCCTCAAGAACCGCTGTGCCATCACCGGCCGCTCCCGCGGCTATATGCGCGCATTCGGCCTCTCGCGCATCCAGTTCCGCGAGCTCGCGCGCGAGGGCAAGATTCCGGGCGTTAAGAAAGCATCATGGTAACTGACCGCGTCGGTGATTTCATCATCCGTCTCCAGAATGCCGCGGCTATCGGCAAGGCGGAGGTGTCTCTGCCGTACTCGGAACACCTCTTCGCCATCGCGCAGAAGCTCAAGGACCTCGGCTATCTTTCGCACGCGGAGGTGACGGTGAAGGAGGGCGACGAAGTGAAGAAGACGATCGTCGCGGCGCTCTCCTATAACGAACACGGCGTTGCAAAACTCCGCGGCGTGAAGCGTATCAGCAAGCCCGGCCGCCGGCTCTACGTGCCGTCTACCGCCGCACACAAGGTGAAGGGCGGTACCGGCGCGCGCATCATTTCAAGCCCCGCCGGCATCATCTCGGATGCGGAAGCGCGCAAAACGCACGTGGGCGGCGAGAATCTTTTTGAGATTTGGTAATGATTGTTGTATGAGCCGCCTTGCCAAAAAGCCGATTGCAATAGGAAAGACCGATGTCTCGGTCGCCGGCGGCACGCTGACCGTAAAGGGGACGAAGGGCACACTCACCAAGCGCGTGCACCCGTCGGTGAACATTTCGGTTGAGGGTGGCGCCGTCGCTATCACGCCGAAGGACCGTTCTCGTCTCGCCAAGGCGCTCATCGGCACGTATGCATCGCATGTGAAGAATATGGTCCAGGGCGTTGAGACGCCCTATGTGAAGAAGCTCATCCTCGACGGCGTCGGCTACCGGATGGAAGTGAAAGGCAAGGATGTCGTGCTCACGGTCGGCTTCTCGCACACGGTGCCGCTCGCGATTCCGGAAGACGTCACGGCAAAGGTGGAGAAGAACGTGCTGACGCTTGAGAGCGTGAACAAAGAGTCGGTCGGGCAGTTCGCGGCAAATGTCCGCCGCGTGAAGCCGCCGGAGCCGTACCTCGGCAAGGGTATCCGCTATGAGGGCGAAGTTATCCGCCGCAAGCAGGGCAAGAAGGCCGTCTAATACTATGAACCGCAAACCAACCAGCACCAGTGAACTCCGCAAGCGCCGCCATGCGCGCGTGCGGGCGACCGTCATCGGCACCGCGGCGCGGCCGCGCCTCGCCGTCTACCGGAGCAATCGCTTCGTGTCGGCGCAGCTCATTGACGACGCGGCGGGGAAGACGGTGGCGGCCGCGCATGGACGCGAGTTCAAGGGTTCGCAGTCGGTGCAGGCGGTGTCGGTCGGCGAAGCCATCGCCAAGCAGGCGAAAGCGAAGGGCATCACGACGGCCGTCTTTGACCGCGGCGGCTACCGCTACGGCGGGCAGGTGAAGGCGCTCGCGGATGCCGCACGCGCGGGCGGTCTCGCCTTTTAAATAGTTATGACAACCCCGATGGAACCAGAAATCATACAGGAAGAAGTAGCCGCGCCGGAAGTAGCGGACGTTGAGACGACGGCCGCGCCGGTTGAGGCGGCGCCGGCACCGCGCAACTTCCGCGAACGCGGCGCACTGCGCGGCCGCGCCCCGCGCGGCGGCGGCCGCGGCCGTCCGCCGCGCGAGCGCGGCGAGTTTGAGCAGGTCACCATTGACGCACGCCGCGTGGCGCGCGTGATGGCCGGCGGCCGTCGTTTCAATTTCAGCCTCGTGGTCGTCATCGGCGACAAGAAGGGACGCGTCGGCGTCGGGCTCGGCAAAGGCATTGACACCGCGCTCGCGATTGATAAGGCGACCCGCGACGCAAAGAAGCACCTTTTCACCGTTCCGCGCACGGCCTCGGGCTCCATTCCGCACCAGGTGCTGATGAAGTACGCGTCGTCCACCGTGGAAATCATCCCGTCCAAGGGCCGCGGGCTCGTCGCCGGCTCGGCGGTGCGCACCGTGCTGGACCTCGCGGGCGTGACCGACGTCGTCACCAAGATTCACAGCCGTTCCAAGAACAAGCTCACGATGGCGCGCGCCACCGTCGGCGCTCTGAAGAAATTGCGCTCCGCATAACTATTTCCGTATGCAACTTCACTCTCTGTCTCCCCGCACCAAAAACAAGAAGAACGCGCCTGTCGGGCGCGGCGGCAAGCGCGGCAAGACCAGCGGCCGCGGCGGGAAAGGGCAGACGGCGCGCGCCGGGCACCACATCCGCCCGGAAGTCCGCGATCTCATAAAGAAGCTTCCGAAGCGCCGCGGCCACGGCAAGAACCGCGCACGCACCGTGCGTACGAACCGCATTTCCGTCTCCGCGGTGAATCTGGATGCGCTGGAACTGAACTACCAAGCCGGCGAGACCGTCTCGCCGGCGACGCTGCTTGCGAGGGGCGTTGTCCGCCGCGCGAAAGGCCGTGCGCCGATGGTGAAAATCCTCGGTACCGGAGAACTCACGAAGGCGCTCACCGTGACCGGCTGCACCCTTTCCGCTTCGGCGAAAGCCGCGGTCACGGCCGCCGGCGGAACCATTGCCCATGCTTAATTCTTTCAGCCGGAAACTTAGACTTGCGTTCGGCGACCGCGAGATTCGTTTCCGCATCCTCTTCCTTGCCGGTGCGCTCGCACTCTTCCGCCTCCTCGCGGCGGTTCCCATCCCGGGCGTGGACAAGAACGCGCTTGCGGCGTTTTTTGCGAATAACCAATTCTTCGGACTGTTGAATATTTTCTCCGGCGGCGGGCTTTCGCGCCTCTCGGTCGTGATGCTCGGCGTGGGCCCCTACATCACCGCGTCCATCATTATGCAGCTCGGCACCATCGTTTTCCCGCAGGTGAAGCAGGCGTACTTTGAAGAGGGCGAAGCGGGCCGCGCGAAATTCATTGAATGGAGCCGCCTCTTGACCATTCCCATCGCTATCCTGCAGGGCATCGGCTTCCTCTTCCTGCTCGAGAGCCAGGGCGTCATTGCACACCTGGGCACGGTCGCGCTTGTCGCGAATATCGCGCTCATCGCCGCGGGTTCTATGCTTCTTATGTGGCTCGGCGAGCTCGTGACCGAGTTCGGCATAGGGAACGGCGTGTCGCTCATCATCCTCGCGGGCATCCTCGCAGGCGTTCCTTCCAGTATCTCGCAGACCATCTTCGCGTCCACGGTGGCGAACATCCCCGCGTACCTCGCCTTCGCCGTCCTCGCGCTCGCGATGATTTACGCGGTCGTGGTCGTGTCCGATGCCGAGCGCTCCATCCCGATTGCCTATGCGCGTGCGGTACGCGGCGCCGCGCTGTCGCAAGGTGCGGCGACGTATCTCCCCATCCGCCTTCTGCAGGCCGGCGTCATCCCCATCATTTTCGCGCTGTCGCTCCTGCTCTTGCCGCAGATGGTGCTGTCTATGCTCGGCGCGTTCCATCTCTCGTTTGCAACGGCTGCGGCGACCTGGTACACCGCGTTCCTCTCCAATCCGTGGAAGTACGGCTCGGTCTACTTCCTGCTGGTGGTGCTCTTCACGTATTTCTATACCGCCGTCACGTTTGAACCGCACCGCGTTGCGGAAAATCTCCAGAAGACCGGCGCATTTGTCCCCGGCGTGCGCCCCGGCCGCGAGACCGAAGAATACATCGGGAAGGTCGTGAATCGTGTGACGCTCCCCGGCGCCTGCTTCCTCGGCCTTCTTGCCGTCGCTCCGAGCATCATCCAGGGGCTCACCGGCGTCACGACGCTCATCCTCGGCGGTACCGCGCTCCTCATCGCCGTGCAGGTCGCGCTTGACCTCGCGCAGAAAATAGACGCCCAAGTCTCGCTCCGCGAATACTAAAGGTGGTAGAGTAGGGCAATGGACACGCACCCCGAGAGTACTCCGAACGCAGCTGACCGCGAAGGGGCGCGCACGGTACTTTTTATCGGGAAGCCCGGCTGCGGAAAGGGCGACCAGGCGAAGCTGCTTGCGGAGAAGACCGGCTGGAAGATCATTGCCTCGGGCGAGCAGTTCCGGGCGATGGCTACCGAGGACACGCTCGTCGGACGGAAAGTGAAGTCCGTCGGCGACGCGGGCATGCTCCAGCCGCATTGGCTCGCGGAGTATCTCTTTCTCAAGAATCTTTTTCTTCTCGCGGAAGACGACGGGGCCATTTTTGACGGGTTTGGTCGCGAAGTTCAAGAAACGGAGCTTATTATGGACGCATTTGCCTGGCTCAATCGTCCGTTCATCGCCCTCCATCTGCGCATTTCCGATGAAGAAATTCGCCACCGCCTCGCGTTGCGCAAGGAGATTGAAGGCCGCGCCGACGACAGTGCCGTTGACGAGCGCCTGAAGGAATACCGGGAATACACCGAACCGGTCATTGAGCTGTTCCGCAAGGAAGGGAAGCTCGTTGAAATAGACGGCGAGCGGACGCGGGAAGCGATTGCAGCAGACATCAACGCGGCGCTCAACCTCTGATGACGATTACGAACGACACACAGCGTGCGGACCTGATTGAGGGCGGGAAGCGCCTTGCGGCGGTGCTTGCGGCGCTGCGCGCGAACGTCGCTCCTGGCGTGACGACCGAAGCGTTGGACGACCTTGCCGAACAACTCATCCGCGACGGCGGCGATGAACCGTGCTTCCTCGGCTACACGCCCGAAGGTTCAAATCGGCCGTACCCGGCGACGCTGTGCGTCTCCATTAACGACGAAGTCGTGCACGGCATCCCGAACGAGTCACCAAAGACGCTGAAGGAGGGCGACATCGTCGGACTGGACCTCGGACTCGCGCATAACGGCGTCATCGTGGACGCGGCCATCACCGTGCCGGTGGGGAACGTAACCGAGGAGACGAAGGAGCTCCTGCGCGCGACGGAGGCGGCGCTTGCCGCGGGTATCGCCGCCGCCCTTCCGGGGAAGCACGTGGGCGATATTTCGGCGGCCATCCAGAAGGAGATTGAAGACGCGGGATTTAAGGTGGTGAAGGAGCTCGGCGGTCACGGCGTGGGGGAGCGCGTGCACGAGGAGCCGTTCATCCCCAACTACGGCCGCGCCGGCGACGGAGAATTGCTCACCGAAGGTATGGTGCTCGCGCTGGAGCCGATTTCCACCGCCGGAAAGGCCACAGTCATCCTTACCCCCGACGGCTACACCTACCGCACCAAGGACGGCTCGCGCTCCGCGCATTTTGAACACACGATTTTGATAGAAAAGGGCGGCGCGCGTGTTGTAACAGCACAGTAAGTTGTGCACCACGCCTCTCCTGCGCGGTCAAAGCAGCCCTATACTAATAGACAGACTTGTTCTTGAAGCGTTCGCGTTACCATTCACACGACGGAATGGAACACGGATTGCGAGCGGGGCTTTCGATCCCTTTCCGCCAGAAGGGAGTAAAGAGGTTCTCTTTACGACGGGAGGCATCGTCACGTTCCGCAGGACGAGGATGATAAAGAGGGCACCGAGGGAAATACCCGGTGCCCGCCTTGTTTCCCTCCATATTGCATACATAAGAAAAACGCGTATCATAACTGCATAGCCCTCGCGGCATTTTATTTTTTATACTCACCTATGGCACACCCGAAAACAGAACGAACGCTCGTCATCGTAAAGCCCGACGGCATTCAGCGCGCGCTTATCGGCGAAATTATGAAGCGCTATGAGCGACTCGGCCTCAAGCTTGTGGGACTCAAGATGCTCGTCCCGAGCGAGAAGATGATAGAAGAGCATTATTTGCTTGACCCGAACTGGAAGAAAAACGTCGGCGAGAAATCAATCGCAAGCTATGTGAAGAAGGGCGAGACGCCGCCGTCAACCGACCCGATTGAAGTCGCAAACGCGGTGGTCGCGAATTTGAAAAAGTATATGACGAGCGGACCGGTCATTGCGATGGTCTGGGAAGGTGCACACGCGGTGGAGCTGGTGCGCAAGATTACGGGCGGTACGGAGCCGCGCTCTGCGGGTATCGGCACGATACGCGGCGACTTCGTTCTTGATTCCTACCAAATGGCGGATTCGGATACACGCGCCATCCGCAATCTCATTCACGCGTCCGGCTCGGTCCCCGAGGCGGATATGGAAATTCCGCACTGGTTTAAGCCCGAAGAAGTCATCAATTACCACGTACCGCACGAGGCGATACTCTACGACGTGGAAATGAAGAATATCCTCGGTTGAGGAACGGCAAAAGCCCCGCGATACGCGGGGCTTTTGCGTTTTCCACAAGGATATTTTGACGCCGGGTGTATAGTTATAGACGGAGCTGTTCTTGAAAACGCAACTTGCTCCGGTTTCGGGAAGACGGCATTAAGACGCGCTTGGTGAGCCCCTTACCACTTTTGACGCAATGTCTTGCAGTACGAATTGGTAACTATTGTTTCAAAAGTGGTAAGGGGAATCCGAGAGCCGTCGTTGTTCGTAACCCACGTAACACCATAAAGTTGCCGGAGAGGACAGTTCCGCAAAAAGCCGCTCACAAAGGCGGCTTTTCGCGTGCTACAGTGCGTGTATGGCACTCAAGCTTTCGTTCTATGGCGGCGCCGGCAAAGTGACCGGCTCTAACTTTTTAGTGGAAGGTGCGCGCGGAAAAGTGCTCGTGGACTGCGGCATTGAACAGGGCGCCGACTTCGCGGTGGCGGAGGTGTACGGGCCGTTCCCGTACGACGTGACGGCCATTGACGCGCTCATCATCACCCACGCGCACCTGGACCATGTGGGCCGCATCCCGAAGCTCGTGAAGGACGGTTTCCGCGGGAAGATTTATATGACACCGCCCACAAAAGACCTCGCGGAGCTCATTCTGCGCGATTCGGTCAACATCCTCCGGCAGGATGCGTCCCGAAAGCATCTTCCGCCCTTGTACGAGGAACAGGATGTGGACGCGGCGTTCGCGCTCATTGAAACGCTGGACTATCACGTGGAGAAAGAGATTGCGCCCGGGCTCTCGGCGTACCTGCGCAACACGGGCCACATCCTCGGCTCGGCGAGCGTGCGCATCACCGACGAAGAGGGGACGACCGTCGCACTTACCGGCGACCTCGGTAACTCGCCGTCGCCCTTACTGCCGGACTGGGAGCCGGTGCGGGACGCGGATGCGCTCGTGATGGAGAGCGTGTACGGCGACCGGCTCCATCCGCCCCAGTCGGAGCGCGTCGCGAAGCTTCGCGACGCGCTCAAGCGCGCGGTTGCGCGCGGGGGGACGATTCTCATCCCCGCCTTCTCGCTGGAGCGCACCCAGTTGATGCTCTATGAGCTCTCAAATTTCTTCGCGGCAAAAGAATTACCGGAAATTCCGGTCTTCCTGGATTCGCCGCTCGCCATCCGCGTGACCGCGCTCTACGAGAAGTGGGGACCGACCTATTTCAAGCCAGAGACCGAGGACGAGATGAAGCGGGAAGGGAGCATCTTTGAATTCCCGTTCCTCACGCAGACGCTTTCGCGCGAGGAATCAATGACGATAGAGAAAGTACCGGGGCAGAAAATCATCATTGCCGGCGCGGGGATGAGCCACGGCGGCCGCATCGGCCACTGGGAGACGAAATACCTGCCCGACCCGTCCACCACGCTCTTTATGGTCGGCTACCAGGCACCCGGCACGCCCGGGCGGCGGATGATGGAAGGCGCGTCGCACGTGCGCCTCGCGGGCAACGATGTCGCCATCAAGGCGAAGATAGAGATATTGGAGGGGTGGTCGGCGCACGCCGACCGTGACGAGCTCCTCAAATTCGCGGAAGCCGCGCTTGCCGACAAGCGGCCGAAAGTCATCTTCACGGCTCTTGGCGAGCCCTCTGCCGAGCGATTCCTCGCCCAGCGCATCCACGACTACCTCGGCGCCCGCGCCGTCGTCCCCGACTACGGGCAGACGTGGGAGATTACGAAGGATTCGGTGAAGAAGGTGAGGGAGGCTTGACGGGCAGAACTAGTGGGTATATCATCTTTGTTATGGGTCTTTACCCGTAGTAAAAATGAACTTTGAGCCAGAAATTGAATTGTATGCCAAAGGCGACCTTGAAGTCGTCTATGAATCTTTGTTCGAGAAGCTGGGAGAGACAGGTTTGGTTAAGGTTGAGCGCAAGCTCAGCCGATATCAATCCATAACGGTGGAGACACTGTTTCGTACAGGAACACTCGACTTCATAAATGGTTCTACTAACCCGCGTCTGTACGAACTTAAAGTGAAAAGCATTCAAATCCCAGTGAGATTCGTCTGTGCACTTGAAGGTCGAACATTAGTCTTGCTCGATGTCTTTTTTACCAGTGGTTCTAGTGGCGCAGTTGAGAAACACTTGTCGCGTGCATCCGCCCGTCTCGTTGATTGGCGTATGAACAATCGTGCATAAAATCTTCTATGAAATTAAATCAACTACAAAAGAAAGTCAGAAGTGAAGAGCGCTTTAAAAAAGCGCGGCAAATCGTGCGCAAGGACATTGCGTTCCAAATAGCGCACCTGATTGAAGGACTTAGACTTTCGTTAGGTCTCTCACAGTCTCAGTTTGCGAAAAAGGTGGGGCTACAGCAGCCTGCGGTAGCTCGCTTTGAAAGAGGTGGTAACACCGTTCCGAGCCTCCCGATGCTTCAGAGAATTGCAGATGCCTTCGACCTTGAATTGATTTTGCCCAACTTCGTAATTCCTCGCAGGGGACTCATTAAGAGCAACTCGCAGACAGAGTCAAAGAAATCTTTATTGTCCGCAGTCTCCCCTTATTACTCACGGACGGAAGGGGATCATAGGATTCAGGACGTCACCTATCTAAGATAATTAACATGAACAAAAATAAAACTTTAGAGGCAGTTTGGGGTGCCCTTTGTGGAAATTCAAGTATTGATCAGGAGACAAATAACATCTCGTTGTATAATGTACTCGAACGAGTTATCTTCACGAAAAATAAAGGGGAGAATAAGACACCCAAAGGTCCTGATGTTGCGCCGCTTCAGTATGAATACATCGTCCTTCTGCAACGTCCTGATCCAGTAGACAAGAAGGCAACGTACCCATTGACGTTGCGCATACGAGACCCTAAGGGAGTTGTCTTGAACGAAGCTCCAATACCTGCGGTGTTTGATGTGGATAAAAAACGTCTAAGGATACGCATCCAGAATAATGCATTCGTAATTAGTGGATCCGGGGAATATCGTTTTGAAGCCCTCCTTGAGGGTACCGATACGCCGCTTACAAGCACGCCTCTCGAAGTCGTTCTCAACTAGGAGAACGGTAAATGTAAAAATAAAACGAAAAACCGCCCTTTCGGGGCGGTTTTGGTTTTGCTTAGACGACCTGCTTTGAGATTCTTTCAAAAATCTCGGGATGGTCGGCGGCGAACTCGGCGAGGACCTTGCGGTCAAGCGCGAAGCCGTTCTTCTTCAACTTCGCGATGAACGTGGAGTAGGACTGGTGGCCATTCTCGCGGACGGCGGCGTTCAAGCGCACGATCCAGAGCTGGCGGAAATCGGTCTTCTTGTCGCGGCGGTGGGCGAACGCGTAGCGGCCCGCGCGCATCAAAGCTTCGTGAGACGCGTGCAGCTTCTTGGAGCGGATGCCGCGATAGCCCTTCGCGCGTTCCAGGATGTTCTTGCGACGCTTATTTGCATGTACGCCCCCTTTGATTCTTGTCATACGGAAATGATTACTCGTTTATTTTGCACCGGTGCCCGGGAGGAAGCGGCGGCGGACCTTTGCGGTCAGGGTGAGGCCAACCGAGCGGCGCTTCGCGCTGCGCGTTGCGCCGCTCGCTTTTGCGTTGAAATGGTTCTGACCTTTCACGCGCACGACAAGCTTCCCGTTACGGGTGACTCGTATTCGTTTGCTGTAAGATTTGTTTGTTTTCATGATTTGTTGGCTTGCCCCGTTAGAACACGAACGAAGTGAGTTTTCTAACCGGGGTTTTCATTTTTGATTTTGGATTCCTTCTCGCGTTTCGCCTGGGCGACGAGGTCGCGCTCAATCACTCCGGCGAACCCTTTCGGGCTCTTGGTGATCGGCTCGGCGACCTTGTACGCATACGGGATGCGGAGAAGAAATTTCTCAAGGCGGTCCTTCAGGAATTTCTCCTCCATACCCTTGTAGCGGCCCTTCAGGAAAAGCTCGGCGCGGACCCGGTGGCCCTCGGCGAGCCACTCGGCGGCCTTCTTAGCTTTGAGCTCCATATCGTGCTCCCCGGTGCCCACTTTGACCTGGACCTCCTTGGTTTCCGACACCTTTACCTTGGCTTTTGCTACCTTTTCCTTCTTACTGCGCTCGTACTCAAATTTACCATAATCCATGATCTTCGCAATGGGCGGGACCGCCGAGGGCGAAATCTCTATAAGGTCCAGTCCGGCCGTCTTGGCGGCCGCGAGCGCCTGCTCCAGCGGGAGCACCCCCAGATTGCTCCCGTCGGCGCTAATCACACGCAATTCTTGCGCGCGGATTTCGTTATTAATTCTGAGTCGGTCAGTAGCCACTGGAAGTAGGTAGAATATAGCACAAAAAGGGGAGGGGACGCAACGCGGCAATGCGATTTCGGAGCACGCGTCGTTCCGCCCTGCCGCGGGACGCGCTCACTCTCGGCTCGCAAATTTCGGCGCAGCTGCCCTCCGGCGCCGAAATTACCGTGCTGCTTCGCCTCCGAGAGTCTCCGAAATCGCATTGTCGCGTTGCTGGGAGGTAAGGGGGCAAAAAGAAAACCGCCACACTTCTTTTATCTTTTACTTCGCGACTAGCTGGCTCGGGTTGGAGAGGACGATTTCTGCCTTTCCCTGATAGGAGGAAATTTTGCCGGTGAGGGTGACGGTTTGTCCGGCGTAGCGGGAGAGGTCGCCAAACGCTTTGGCATCGTCGGCGAAGATGACGCCCGAGAAGGGGCAGGTTTTGTAGGATGTGCAGAAGTCCAAGAAGACCGTGCCGGAGGCGCTGGTGTAAGCGTCTATAAGCGTCCCGCGCACGGAGGCGTACTCGCCCACGTGCGCGGGGGCTTGCGTGTAGTCAATCGTACCGGCCGAGACGGGCGCGGCCGCTGTCGCGGCCGCGTTGGTGCCTTTGTATTCATTCAGTAACCTCGTCAAAATGTTTTCATACGTCTGCCGGAGCGCGGGGTCGGTGCCGATTTCAAGCAGTTCGTCGTTCTCGGTCGTCGCCGAACCGGTCCAGTTGTACGAGCCGAGCGCGTACGCCGAATCGGTGACGATGGCCTTGATATGCATAATCCCGGAGCCGTCTTTATGTTTTTCTGTTTCCACCGGAATGCCGGCGCTGACGAGCTCGGTGATGACGGGCTTGTCGTAGCTGTTGGCGCTCTCGCCCGCGTCCACGAGTCCGCGCACGTCCACGCCGCGTTTCTTTGCCGCGACGAGCGCGTCGGCGATGTCTTTGAGCGTGAACTCGTACATCGCGAAATAAATCTTCGTTTTCGCCGCGTCAATGAGCGCAATAATTTCCTTATCATTCTGCTTCCGGTCTAGGCTGTACACGACGCGGATGGAGCCGGCGGGCGGCGTCGTGACGGTTTGTGCCGCCATATCCGCGCTCGCCGTCTGTCCGTTTCCGCCCGCCGCATAGCCCACGCCGCCCGCCGCAAGCGCGAGCACGAGCGCCGCCGCCGCACGAGTTAGTTTTTGTCGCATCCTTTCCAGTATACCCGCTTATCCACACCTGCTTGCCGTTTCTGATAGGATAGGATTCCCGAGTAACCTACTAATTTGAATCCTATGAACATTGTCGCCATTTCGGGGAGTTTGAGAAAAGATTCGTTTAACACTGCGCTCCTGCGCGCAATGCAGTCGCTTGCGCCGGGGGGTATGGACATACAGATCGCCGACATCGGCGGGTTGCCGCTGTACAGTCAGGACGCCGAAGCGTCGTTCCCGCCCGCGGCCCAGAAGTTGAAAGAGGCGATTGAGGCGGCCGACGGCATCATCATCGCAACGCCGGAATACAACCGTTCCGTTCCGGGCGTGCTGAAGAATGCGATTGATTGGGCCAGCCGTCCGTGGGGCAAGAACTCGTTCGCCGGCAAACCGCTCATGACGGCCGGTGTCTCGGTGGGGAAGATAGGCACGGCGGTCGCGCAGAGCCATCTGCGCCAGATTATGAGCTATCTTGATGCGCAGGTCATCGGCCAGCCGGAGCTGTACCTCGGCCCGGCGCAGGGAATCTTTGACGCTGACGGAACCATCACCGACGAATCTACGAAAGACTTGCTCGCCAAAGCGCTGGAGACGCTCAAAAATCGCGCGCACTCGACAGTACGACGAAGCGCCGCATGATACGCTACGGGGATGGATGCGCTCCCCGTACTAACTGAAAAGCGCGAGAAGGACCTCCTCTGGTTCTTTGACCTCGCGCTCCTCTTCAAGGCGGTTGACGGCGTGCTTGAGTTCCTCGGTGCAATCCTCATCCTTGCCGTGCCGCCGTCGCTCGTGCTACGCATTGCGGAATTCCTGACCGTCGGAGAATTGGCGCAAGACCCGCACGATTTCATCGCGACCACGATTCGCGACGCCGCGCACGCGTTCACGGTCCACACGCATTACTTCATCGCACTTTATCTCGCGTTCCACGGCGCGATAAAGGTTGCACTCGTCATCGGCGTTTTCGCGGGGAAACGCATCGCGTATCCGCTTTTTATGATTGCGCTTGCGGTCTTCGGCGCGTACGAAGCGTATCGCGGCTTCCAGCTCGGAGAATTGCTGTTGCAGGCACTTGCCGTGTTTGACCTCGCGCTCCTCGTGCTTACGTCGTACGAGTATCGGCGCCGGTATCCAGCCCATTCTTCTTAGCGCGATAGGCGAGGAGGTTGTGCCGGGCGACGAGGAAGAGCACGACGAGGAACGCGATCGCGATGCCCCAGCGGAACGGACCTTCCCATTCGGACGTGAAGCTGCCGAACCAGTAGGACGCGGAGAAGAGGAACGTAGTCCAGATTGACGTGGCGACAATAGCCGTCAGCACAAAGGTGGAAAGGGGAGAACGGAAGAAGCCGCTCGCGGTGTAGGTCGGGAGACGCGACCCGGGGATGAAGCGCGCCGAGAAGACGGTGAGCACGTAGCGGGTCTCAAGCCAGGTGCGGAACGGGGCGATGAAGTCGTGGTCAACGTAGCGCGCGAGCCGCGGGTGCGTGCTTGCGAGGTAGCCGAGACAGTAGAGTCCGATATCGCCGAGAATGATGCCGGCGTAGAGCGACAGAAGGGCGACGGGGATGCCGATAATGCCGTCGGCCGCGAGCACACCGACGATGACGGTTGTCGGGTCTTCCAGAATGAAGGTCCCGAGGATGATGGCGAGCGAGAGAAGTGCCGAACTGCCAACCGCGCCGCCGATAAGGTGGAAAAGGAAATGATGCATGTGGACCGCTATAGTTTACCAGATTTACCGCCCCGCGGAATGAACAAGGTGCCGTGAAGCGTAGTAGAATAGGCGGACGCATGGAACCCGACCTGAACCCTCGACAGGGTGATGAAGCATCAGACGAGGAGATCGTCCGCCGGACGATTCTTGATAAAGAGGCGTTCGCGCTCTTGATTACGCGATACGAGGCGAAACTCTTGCGCTATCTGGAGCGGCTGGGCGTCGGCGTGCGCGAAGACCGCGAGGATATCCTGCAGAACGCCTTCATCAAGGCCTACCGGAATCTCAACAGCTTTGACCCGACGCTTGCGTTCTCCTCGTGGATGTACCGCATTGCGCACAACGAGGCGATGAGCTTCTTCCGCGCCAAGCACGCCCGCCCGCAGGTCATCCTGAGCGAAGAGGGCGAAGCGCTCCTGACCGAGTTGCGGGACGAGGGTTCGGACACGGCGCATACCGCGGAACTCCGCCTCTCGCGCGAGAAACTCACGGAGGCGTTCGCCACGCTCCCGCCCTCGTACCGCGATGTGCTCACGCTCCGATTCTTTGAGGACCGCTCGTATACCGAGCTGTCTGATATTCTTGAAGTGCCGGTCGGAACGGTCTCCACGCTCCTCTACCGCGCGAAGCGCGCGCTCCGCGCGGCATTGCCCGAACAATTTTCATCATGACTACCACCAATCCACCACCATCCGACCACCTCGCGAAGCGGGTGCTGGACCGCATTGTTGACGAACACCTCACGCCGCGCCCGCGTTGGGAATTCCTGTTCAAGAACTACTTCTTCTGGAGTCTCGGCGCGCTCGCCGTCGCGCTCGGCGCGCTCGCTTTCTCGGCGACGCTTTTTGAGATTACGAATGTGGACTGGCGGTTCTCCACGGTGACGCATCCTGATTTCTTGACGTTCTTCCTCGCGGTCGCGCCGTTCTTCTGGGTTATCGCGCTCGCGCTCTTTCTCCTCATCGGGTACGCGAATATCCGCTCCACCAAGCACGGGTACCGGTATTCGCTTGCCACCCTCGCCCTTGGCGCGGTGCTGACCTCGCTCGCGCTCGGCAGTATGCTCTACGCGACCGGACTCGGCGGCGCGGTGGACGCGGCCATCGGCGACCATCCGCCGTTTTATCGCCCCATTATCGCCGCACAGCATTCCTGGTGGCTCGCGCCGGAGCGGGGACTCCTCGGTGGACAAGTGATTCAGGCGGACCCTTCCGGCGCCTCTTTCACGCTCCGCGATTTCAACGGGCACATCTGGCAGGTGAGCGGGAGCGACCTGCGTACGCCCGACCTTACGGCGGTTGCGCGCGGCGGGACGGTGCGCGTCGTCGGTGTGCCGACAACGGCGACGAGCACCGCCTTCCATGCGTGCTTCATATTTACCTGGCGGACCAACGGAAAGTTCCCCGGCAGTCAGCTGGCACCGTCTTTCACGCTCCATGTCGCCTCAACCAGTGAAAGAGGCGAGGCGGACGCGCGTAGTGAGATATGTAGGGACATCCGTCCTTACCAGCAGCTCCGGAGTATTGACGAGAACGGCTTATAGCCCGCGGACGCCATTTGCGAGCATGGCCCCGCACTCGTAATGCCGGAAATCTGCCGAAATCAGCGGCCCCGCTCCGGCGGGGCCGCTGATTTTTTGTATTTGCACCAAGGCCGGAAGGCGCGTATCCTAGCGGCATGAAGCGTCTGGGCGTCGTGGGTATCCTAGCATTGGCCTTCTGCGGGCTCGCAGATTCGGTTTATCTTATGCAGCACGAATTGAGCGGCACGCCGCTCTTGTGCAATATCCAGAACCTGTCGGGGTGCAATGTTGTCGCGACGAGCCAGTACTCGCATCTCTTCGGCGTGCCGCTCGCCGGGTACGGCGTTGCGTTTTACAGCATCCTATTCATCCTTGCCGCGCTTGAACTCGTCCTTTTTGACCGGTTTCTGCGGCGCGCGCTCCAGGCCGTCGCCGTGGTCGGTATGCTTTCGTCGCTGTATTTCGTCTTTGTACAGGTTTTTTTCATACACGCATTTTGCATCTACTGCACCGCGTCGGCGCTCATCACGCTTCTCGTCCTGATTCTCGCGAGTGGTATAGAACCGCTGCGGGTTCGCGCCCGCGGCATTTCGCCCGGAGACCCGCCGCACCTTCCTATGCCGCCTTCGGCATAAACCACGCTATGCAACGGATACTTTTCGCCGCACTCGTTTTCCTCCTCGTGCCGGCGGGCGCTTTTGCCGCGCCCGCGCCCGCGTCGTTTATGGTCGGCCGTTCGCTCATCGCGGCGAGCTCCTCGCCGGGGAACGCATATGCCGCGGGCGTCTCGGTCGTGCTTACTGCGCCGGTCGCGGGCGATTTCTCGGCGCTCGGCGGTTCCGTTATTACGGCGGCACCGGTGTCCGGGGACGACCTGTTATTCGGCGGCTCGGTTAGTTCGCGCGCGAATGTGGCAGGGGACCTCCGCGCGGTCGGCGGGAGCATTGATATTGAAGAACCGGTCGGGGGCGATCTTGCCGCGTGCGGGTACGACGTGTACGATTCCGGCCGCTTGGGCGGAAACGTGTTTATCGTCGCCGCGAATACAACGCTCGCCAACGGCGCCGCAGGGCCGGTCACCTTGTACGGCAACAACGTCTCGCTTGCCGGCGATTTCGGCGCCGACGTGACCGTTGTGGCGAGCGGCCGCCTGTCGCTTGCGGCGAGCACCACGATACGCGGCGCGCTCTCGTACCAATCGCCGCTTCCCGCCGACATCCCCGCGTCGGTGCGTGTGACAAACGGCATCCACTACACCAGCGCGTCGTACCTGCCGGACGTCGGCGCCTCGCGCATCCTCGCGCTCGTGAGTATGGGATTCTTCCTCTTCGCGCGCATTCTTGGTGCGCTCATCCTCGCCGGCCTTCTCGCCGGACTATTCCCGAAACTCGCCGAAGCGATCGTTCGGCGTTCTGGTGCGAAGCCGCGCGGCATCCTCCTCACCACACTGCTCGGATTTGCGATACTCGTCGCGACGCCGGTTCTGCTGATTCCGCTTTCGCTCACGTTCGTCGGCATCGGTCTCGCACTCTTGCTCTTCATCCTGTACGCACTTTTGGCGCTCCTCGCCGTCATATACGCCGGTATCCTCCTCGGGTGCCTGTTCGCGCGCCGCGTGGCGCGGCGCGATACGGTGCTGTGGCATGACGGCGCGGTCGGTATGCTTATTCTCTCGCTCATCGCATTTGTCCCCTTCATCGGATTCCTCATTGCGCTCCTGCTGGCGCTCTTCTCGGCGGGTGCGCTCCTCCAGATATTCTTCCATTTCGCGTTTCCGCGCGAAGAGAACACGCCGGAAATGCTATAGTGGCGCGCATGGCAAAGCCTGAAGAACGAAAGAAGCGCGCGCAAAAGATTGTCGCGTATTTGAAAAAGGCGTATCCGACTCCGGAGAGCGAACTGCAGCACACGACGCCGTTCCAGTTTCTCGCGGCCGTCATCCTCTCGGCGCAGTGCACCGACAAAGCGGTGAATAAGCTCACGGCGACGCTGTTCAAGAAATACAAAACGCCGAAAGAGTTCGCAGAGGCGGACCCGGCACTGTTTGCGGAAGAAATTTCTTCCATTCCGTTTTTCCGCAACAAGGCGAAGGCCATTATCGGCGCGGCGCGGGAGATAGAGGCGCGGCACGGCGGCGCCGTGCCGCGCACCGAGCGTGAGCTCGTCGCCCTCCCGGGCGTGGGCTACAAAACCGCGCACGTCATTCTCGGCGAACTCTTTGACGTGTGGGAGGGCATCGCGACCGACACGCACGTGAAGCGGTTCGCGAAGCGCTTTGACCTGACCGACCAGAGTGACCTCACGAAAATTTCTAAAGACCTGGAAGTGCTCCTTCCGAAGAATGACTGGAAATACGTGAACAACGGCCTCGTGCTCTACGGCCGGTATGTGTGCCCGGCGCGTCCGCACGACTGCGCCGACCACCCGCTCACCAAACTCTGGCCGCCCGCCGCACTCCGGTGGCCGAAGGCGAAGTAGGTATGAGGGGACGTGCGGCAGATTTCCGGAGAATCGTTCGGGCGTATTACAAAAAGCACGGACGGCACGATTTACCGTGGCGGAAGACGAAAGATGCGTATACCATCCTCGTGTCGGAAGTGATGCTCCAGCAAACGCAGGTGGAGCGCGTGATTCCGTTTTATACGAAGTTCCTCAAGCAATTCCCGACGGCGAAGTCGCTCGCCGCCGCGCCGCTCTCCGCGGTGCTGAAAGCATGGCAAGGGCTCGGCTACAACCGCCGGGCGAAAATGCTCCATCAGGCCGCGAAGGAGTTGGGAACGCGGAGAGAACTGTCGGTAGAAGAACTGGAGAAACTGCCGGGCGTGGGTCCCTACACTGCGCGCGCCGTCGCCGCGTTTGCGTACAATCAGGATGTCATCTTCGTAGAAACAAACATCCGGACTGTTATTATTCACCACTTCTTTCCAAAAAAGAAGAAAGTTTCAGATACAGAAATAGAGAAGATTCTCACGCAGGCGTTCCCGAAAGGGAAGTCCCGCCAGTGGTACAGCGCGCTTATGGATTACGGCGCCTCTCTGAAGCGCGGCGGCGTCTCGCACAATGCGCGAAGCACAACGCACACGAAGCAGTCAACGTTTGCCGGCTCGCTGCGCGAAGCGCGCGGCGCCATCTTGCGCGAGCTTGCCCGAGGCGGTGCACCGCGTACGCGTGTAGTGGGCTTGCTCGGCGCCGCGCGCCGGGGACAGGTTGCTGACGCCGTGACGGCGCTCCAAGCGGAGGGGCTCGTGCGCGTGCGAGGGAATCGCGTTACTCTCGCCGACTAACCCCGTTAGAGACTGGAACTTGGAAAGTTCCGGCTCGTCGTAGCGAGCGTCTCTAACGGGGCTAACGAAAATCTCTGATAAGCAGCGTGGCTCCCGCGCCGGCGAGCATAATGAATCCGCCGGTAAGAAGGAAGAGGAGCTGATACGTACCGAAAAAGAGAATACTGCTGCCGACGACAGGCGCGAGGAGGCTCGCGACAGGCCAGACGCCGCGGAAGACGCTGATGGAATTGACGTCCCGCTCCGAAACGCGGCGGAAGAAATGCCCCTCGGTCATACTCTCAATGAGTGCCGAACCGACTCGGGAACAGACGAGGATGACGACAATGACCGCGATGGGTGTCGCCGGTGTGAGGAGAGAAAGCGACGCAAGAGAAGCGCCGGCGATGAGAAACCCGGCGAGCAGCATTTCTTTATCGCCGAGCACTGTGTCGGCAATCCATCCGGCCGGGTACTCAATGAGTACGTAGGGAATGAGCATCAGCGAGAACATCCAGCCGAGACTTGACCAAGGAATGCCGAGCACCGCGTGGAGATACGCAGGGACGTAGAGCGGCGCCCAGCTATAGAAGGAGTAGAGGATAAGGTGCCCAAACGTGACGGCCGCGAGGTCGCGGTCGTGCAGGATACAGGTGAGCGTATCCCGCAGGTGGGAGAGCTTGGGCGGCACGCCGGTCGGAAGCCGTTTGGTCGCGAAAAGGACGATGAACGGGACGAGTGCGGCGCTACTGGCGAGGAACACGCGCCCGTAGGCGTCGGAATTAACGAGAAGCGCGCCCATAAGAAGCGGCGATATGAGCGAAGCGACATTCCACGCTGTGGTGAAGCGCGTCCGCACGCGTCCGGTCGTCCCTTCTTCGGCGACGGTCGCTTCCAGAAGGAGGTCCAGTTCATACGCAAGGAGCGGCTCAAGCGAGATGGACAGGGCGATAAGGAAGGGAGCCACGAGAGCGCCGGGCGCCACCGCAAGAGCGAAGAGCATCGCCGATTCCAGGAGGGCGAACGTCAGGGCGATTCGCTGGATGCCGAAGCGGCCGACGAGCTGCGGCATAAGCGGGAACAGTATGATGGCGACAAGCGCGCCGCCGGATATCACGAGGCCGGTGTAGGCCATCGGCATAAAGGTGGAGAGGTAGGGGAGCAGAATGTAGGCCGTGAGCGCAGAGAACAGCGCGAAAAAGAAATTCCCGGTGTAGATGATGGTGCGCGGCCGCATTGTCCACGAGCATAGCACAGCAGTTATGCACTGCGGGTGCTGGCGAAGCCGGAAAAGCGCGCCATACTGAAACGAGCGGCATTCCCGCGTTTACTATTTTTTCACCACTATGAACCACCGTATCCTTCGTGAAATAGCGAAAATAGGCGTCGGGCTCGTCATCGCGGACATCGTCTGCGGTATCTGGCTCGCGAGCGCCGGATTCTTCCCGCTCACTATCCTCGGCGTGACGTGGAGCACGAGCATCCTCGGGCCGGGCATCATCTTTGATCTCGCCCTCATCATCCTTCTCGCCCATTACGGCTGGAGTATGAAGCTCCCCATCACGTCTCCGAGCGAACGAGCGTTGCTCAATATCGCCGGAACCGTCTTCCTGGTGGTTGCGCTCGCTCACCTGCTCCGCGTCGCGTTCAATTGGAATTTGATCCTCGGCGGCGCAGTGGTCCCGCTCTGGGTCTCGTGGCTCGGCGTCTTCATTGCTGGATACCTCTCGTATTCCAGCTTCCACTTCGCACGGCGCCGGCGCGCATAAGGTAGAATGGGCGGATGACGGGACTTTCATCGGCGGAAGCCGCACGGCGGCTCGCACAGTACGGCCCGAATGAAATAAGCGAAAAGAAAGTAGGCGAGTTCACCAAGCTCGTCCGGGCGCTCGTGTCGCCCGCGTCGCTGATGCTCGTTGCGGCATCGGCGCTTTCGTTCTATATCGGCCGTCAGTTTGACGGTTCGTTCATCCTCGCCCTGCTCCTTCTCAATATCGGTATGGCGCTCTGGCACGGGCACAAAGCCGACAGTGCGCTGGAAGAGCTCCGCTCCCAGCTCTCGGTGCAGGCGAAAGTGATGCGCGACGGCGCCTGGAAGAGTGTGCCGTCGCGGGAGCTCGTCGTGGGAGACGAAATCGCCTGCGGCGTCGGCATCCTTGTGCCCGCCGACACGCGCGTAGAGACGGCGGT
The DNA here is from genome assembly GCA_027311385.1 of bacterium. Lineage (GTDB taxonomy): Bacteria > Patescibacteriota > Minisyncoccia > Phycocordibacterales > Phycocordibacteraceae > C7867-001. The sequence goes on from DAICZA010000002.1 coordinate 57,481, forward strand.
GAATTTGGAAATCAACGAGGCGGTCTTGACCGGCGAGTCATTGCCGAAGGAGAAGAAAGCGGGAGATACGGCCTACTCCGGCTCAGTCGTCGCGACCGGCAATTTCACCGGCACCGTGACGGCAATCGGCAACGACGCATTCTTCGGCAAAATCGCCGCTTCGGCCAAGGAAGGGAAGCGCGCATCGCTTATGGAGCGCGACATTCTCTCCATTTCGCGCTACCTCATCATTGCGAGCATCATCGCCATCATCATCCTGACCATCGTCTTCCTCGTTGACGGCCAGCCGCTCGCCGACATCCTCATTCTGGACCTCTCGCTTCTCATCGCCGGCATCCCGGTATCGCTGCCAACCGTGATGACGCTTATTATTTCCATCGGCGCGCTCGCGGTCGCAAGCAAGAAGGCGCTCGTGCGACGGCTGGAAGCGCTTGAGGACTTCGCGAACGTCACCCTGCTACTCACCGATAAGACCGGCACGCTCACCGAGAATAAGATTTCGGTTGAACGCATCCACGCGTACGCCCCGTTCTCCGCGGGCGACGTGCTCGCGTACGCGGGCGCGGCGGCATCCGCTGATACTGACAGCGCGATTGACCGTGCGATCGCCGACCGTGCGGGAGACGCTCGCCTGGCGTACCGCATTGTGCAGTCGGTCCCGGGCGATTCGGTGCGCAAACGCAGTACCTCGCTTCTGGAGCGTGACGGCGTACCGTACCTGGTTGCGCTCGGCTCGCCGCCGGCTGTTATGCCGTTGTGTACCTCCAGCGCCGATATCGCCGATGCCGTCCGCCGGGACATTGAGGATGCCGCGAAGGACGGTTCTCGCGCCATCGCCATCGCGCTCAAAAAAGCCCCGGGCGGCATTGATGACGAGAAGGGGATGACCTTTATCGGCGTCCTCGTTCTTGCCGACCCCTTGCGCACTGATGCGAAGGAGACGCTCGCGTTCCTCAAGCAAGAGGGCGTGGATGCGATTATGGTGACCGGCGACACGAAAGAGACCGCGACGCACGTCGCGGCAATTCTCGGAATCCAGGGCGCGGTCATTAGTCCCAAGGATACCGACTTCACACAGCTTCCCGCCGACGTGTTTGCGACGACGGCCGCTTTCGCCGAAGTGATGCCGGAGGATAAACTCGCGCTTGTGACGCGCGCGCAGGGTTCGTACATCGTCGCCGCGACCGGCGACGGCGTGAACGACTTGCCGGCGGTCCACAAGGCCGATGTCGGCATCGCAGTTGCGAACGCGGTGGATGCCTTGAAGGGAACCGCCGACCTCGTTCTCTTGGCTCCGGGCATTGACGTGTTGCAGACTGCGCTCGTGGAAGCGCGGAAGATATTCTTCCGCCTGTACAATTATTCCGTCTACCGCATCTCCGAGAGTTTCCGGCTCATCGTGACGGCGCTCGTGCTCGGCATCATCATCAAGGGATTCCCGCTCACGCCGGTGGAGATTATTTTGCTTGCGTTCTTGAACGACATTCCCATCATTACGCTCGCCTTTGACCGCGTGAAGCGCGCCGACCGTCCCGCCGACCTCGCGCCGCGGGAACGCTTCATGCTCGGCACGACCTTCGGTATGGTCGGTGTCGCCAACAGTCTCTGTCTGTATTTCCTGCTTGCCGATGTCATTCATTTGCCGCTTGCGGCGGTCCAGACGGCGTTCTTCCTGAAGCTCACCGTCTCGGGGCATATGCTCATCTACGTTGCGCACACCCGCGAGCGGTGGTGGCGCTTTCTGCCGGCGAAGAGCGTCATCCTCGCGACGACGGTCACGCAAGCTATTGCGACCGGACTCGCGGTCGCCGGCGTGTTTGTGGCGCCCATCTCGCCGTTCCTCGCGCTCTTCGTGTGGATTTGGACGGCTTTCTGGATGCAGGTGAGCGAGGCGGCGAAGAGTCTGCCGTTCATAACCACCGGCGCAACCGTGCGCCCCGCGCGCATCCCCGCGGCGGCGTAGCCGTATGAAAAACGCGGCTCGCCTCTGGCGAGCCGGTGGCCTACGTCATCGGTTGGCAACCGTTCCTCGGACTACGCATACACCTCGA
>DAICZA010000002.1:59541-65566 GCA_027311385.1 bacterium
AGCCAGCCATCACGTCGGTGAGGTTGTTCTTCACGTAATCCAGGTCAATCGGATTCATATTGTGCGTGGAGTCCTCAATCGTCTTTTTGATGAGGATGCGCGCTTCGTTCAGGAGGTTCTGCGACTCGCGCAGGTATACGAAGCCGCGGCTGATGATGTCCGGCGACTTGCGCAGCTTGCCGGTCTTCAAGTTCACGCTCGCAATGATGACGAACATACCGTCTTTGGCGAGCGACTGGCGGTCGCGGATGACGACCTCCTGGATGTCGCCGATGGTGAAGCCGTCCACGACCATTGGGGCGGAGGGCACCTTCTGTTTGTGCACGTTCATCCGCTCGCCGTCTTCAATATCTATGACGGTGCCGTTGTCGGCGACGATGATGTTCTCGCGCGGGAATCCGGACTGCTCCACCGCTTTTGCGTGGCAGGCGGTCATCGATCGGTAGCCGTAGCCCGGCATAAAGAACGTCGGGTGCACCTGCTGGTTGATCCACACCAGTTCGCCGGTATTGCCGTGGCCGGTGGAGTGGACGTCGCTTGAGCGGTAGTGGATGAGCGTAACGTTGTGGCGGTAGAGATTGTCCTTGAGCTTCTGCACCGAGATTTCGTTGCCCGGAATGACGGACGACGAAAGCACGATGGTGTCGCGCTCGGAGAGCGTGATGTACTTGTGCTGGCGTGTTGCGATGCGCATCAGCGCGGCGAATTCCTCGCCCTGCGCGCCGGTGGAAAGGATGACGATTTTGTCCGGCGGATAGTTGCCGATGTCCTGCGCGGGGATGATGGTGTCTTTGCTGATCTTGAGGAGGCCGGTCTTCTCCGCGATCTCCAAGTTATTCTTGATGGAACGGCCCTCGGTGACAATCTTCTTCCCGAGCTTTTCCGCGGTTTCCATAATGTGGATCATGCGCTCAAACTGCGACGCGAACGTACCGATGATAAGGCGGCCGTTGACCGTGCGGATGATGTCCTCCAAGGTCTCTATGACGCGCTTTTCTGGGATAGAGAAACCGTCCTTTTCGGCGTTGGTAGAGTCGGCGATGAGGAAGATGTTCTTGTCTTTCCCGATGTCGCCCCACGTCTTCTGTTCGCGCTCCGAAGGGATGCTATCGTCGTGGTCAAGCTTCAAGTCGCCGCTCACCACGACGTTGCCCTGCGGGGTTTCTATGGAACAGCCCATAGAATCGGGGATGGAGTGCGTGACGGGGAAGAACTTCACGCGCGTGCTCCCGATGACGATAGATTGGCCCACCTCGACGACGACCATTTCCGATTTCGGCACATCCGGGTATTCCTCCTGCCGGCGCTGAATCATAATAGAGGTGAGATTCTGGGTGTAGATAGGCGGCGTGCCGAAGCGCGGCAGGATGAACGGGATGCCGCCGATGTGGTCCAGGTGACCGTGTGTGATGATGACGCCCTTCACGCGCGCGGCGTTTTTTTCAAGGTATTTCGTATTGGGGAGAATGTAGTCCACGCCCGGTGACGCGTCTTCGGAGACGAACTGGAATCCCGCGTCAAAGACGAGAATGTCGCCGGTCGCGCCGACTTCCACGGCGACCATATTGCGTCCCACTTCTTCCACGCCGCCGAGCGGAATGATGCGGACCGTGGTCGGTCCCGCCGGTTCGGGGAAGTAGTCGGCACTGCGGTCCACCTTTGAGGGATTGGAAGAAGGGCGGCGCAGGATGCGCTGGATGCGGCGTGATGCGGCGCCGGGTCGTGAGGCACCGCCGCGACCGGAAGGTGCGCGGCCGCCCCGTTCAAAGCGGCGCGGCGGGCGGCTCGGCCGCGATTCTGGAGTGCGTCCCGGTGCGGGGCTCCCCTTCGGGAGTCCTGGGGCAGGAGCTGGTGCTGGTGCTGGATTCATAATGGTTGGTTAATTAATCGGGCTTGTAAATTGTTAATGCGTTGAAACCCGTACGAAAATGACTGTCGGAAACTACTTCTTTTTTGCAAAAAACGGCCAGACCGCATCGGTCACGCGGTACCACGACGCGACGGTCGCAAAACGGTCCGCCGGGAGGATGATTTGCGGGAGAACGACGCCTTCCAAGTCCGTCGGCACCGCGTAGGTGAAGTCCGGCGCGTAGAGGAACGCGGCGGGGTACTCCGCGGCGACCGTGTCCTCAATCTTCTGGAGGTCAGCCGTGCGTTTCACCGGGTCGCTTGAACTTCGCGCGTCCTCAAGCAGGGCGTCCACGGTCTTGTTCGCGTAGAGCGCGATGTTGAGGCCCGGGTCGTTCTGCTCCTGCGAGTCCCAGAACGCGTAGAGGTCCTGGTCGCGGCCGATGACCTCGCCGTAAAGGAGCGCCTCATACTTGCGCGGGCGGATGACATTCTGCGACAGGTCGCCCGGCTCGTAGAGCTCTATGCTGACCGGGATACCGAGCTTCTCCCAGTCCGTCTTCACGGCGCTCGCGACACTCTTCAACTCGGGCACGTTTGAGGTACGTATCGTGATGCTCTCAAGCGTCTGCTTGGCGCCCGCGTTCTTCCAGACGCGTGCGGTGCCGTCATAGGTCCATCCGGCCGACTGCAACACCGCCGCGGCATCCGCCGTCGGGTTTGTTGAGGAGGGTACCGGTACTTGTTTAATGTCGCCGCCGGGCGGCACCGGTCCCATAACGGCGGTTGCGTAGCCGTCCAGCACGGACGTGACAATTGCCGGGCGGTCAATCGCAAGCGAAAGCGCTTTGCGAACTTCGGCGCGCGCGTACACCTGCTTCTCGCTCGGGTTCCAGAACACGCCGAAGACGCGGGCATACGGAGAGGTGAGGACGCTCTTTGTCGGAACGTCGTAGGCGCTTTCCACCGCACCGCTTAGAAGTGCATTCGCGAGGTCTTCGGAGCGCGAATAGAAGTTGAAGGTGATGCCGTCAAGATACGGCCGGCCGAGCACGTAGTTTTGATTCGCGACCAGCGAGACACTCTGGATGAGCCCGGAGGCGTCACGCGAGATGCCCGCGACTCGAAACGGTCCGGCGCCTACGGGACTTGTCTCAAGCGTAGAGAAGGGGAATTCGCCGTCTGAGATGTTTTGCCAGAGGCGCGACGGGAGGATGCCGAGCGTTGTAAGCCCGAGGAACGGCGCGTATGGCTTCGCGAGCGTAAAGGTAACGGTGTGCTGGTCAACCGCGCTGACGCTCACGCCGGACCAGTCCGCATACTCCGGGCTCTTGAGTGCGGCGTCTTGCGCTTTCTGCACGGTGAAGACGACATCCTGCGCGGTGACGGGCGTGCCGTCCGAGAATTTCGCGTTCGGGCGCAGAGTAAAGGTGTAGGTCTTGCCGTCTGCGGACGTGGTGTAGCTCTCCGCGAGCACGGGCACGAGCGAACCGGTGCCCGAGAGCCCCATCAGCCCGGCGTATGTGAGGACGGACAGGTCGCGGTCGGCGTCGCTGATGGCAAGGAGCGGGTTGATAAACTGCGGGCTCCCGACCTCGCCCTCGGTCAAGCCGCCTCCGTAGGCGGGCACACGGATGAGGAGCGATTGCTCAAGCGCAGAGAGGCCGGCGATGGAGGCAATGACCAGCAGGAGCGCGAGCGCGTAAAACAGGATGCGGTCGCCCGGGGAGAACGCGCGTACGCGCTCGTTCAGGCGCTCCAGCAGGGGAACGTTCCAGGAACGTTGCAACTGCTCTCTCCACGTGGGCCGGTCAACGCCTTCCATTATCCTACGAAGAGGAAGTTCACTATCGCCGCGAGCACGAGCAGAATCGCAATGACGATTGTCGCATTGAATAGGAATTTTTCGGCGCCCCTGCGCTTGTAGAACGTTGACGCGAAGTTATCGCCTCCGAATGCTCCGCCGAGGGTCGCGCCGCGCTGCTGGAGCACGATGCCGACGATGAGGAGTATTGAGAGGACGATTATCGCGTACGGCAGTGCCGATACGAGTGCCTCCATCTTGCGGGGAATGATAGCACGAGTGGATGTGTCTGCGCAACTTGCTTGTGGACGGCGATTTCTCTATACTCCCCACACAAGGGGAGGGGCGCTTTATTCATTTATATAGAAACGTATGGCAAAGAAGCTTTCACTAAAGCCGCTTGGAGACCGTGTAGTGGTACAGCCGGCGGAAAAGGAGGGAGAGAAGAAGCTTGCGTCCGGCATTATCATTCCCGAGACGGTAGATAAGGAGAAGCCGGCGCAGGGCACGGTCATCGCGGTCGGCCCCGGCAAATACGAGGACGGCAAGCGCGTCCCGATGCAGGTCAAGGTCGGCGATACGGTCATTTTCAGCAAGTACAGCTACGATGAGGTAAAGATAGGGGGCGAGGAGTACTACATCCTCGAGGAATCCAAGATTCTTGGTGTCGTGAGTTAATTTCTGACTTTTATTCCTATGGCAAAACAAATTCTCTTTTCTGAAGACGCACGCAAAGCAATCGCAAAGGGTATTGCACAGGCCGCCCGCGCGGTGAAGGGAACGCTCGGTCCCAAGGGGCGCAATGTCATCATTGAGAAGTCGTACGGCGCTCCAAGAATCACCAACGACGGCGTTTCCATCGCAAAGGAGATTTCATTCAAAGACCGGTTTGAGAATATGGGCGCGGACATCGTGAAGGAAGTCGCGAACAAGACGAATGACACCGCCGGCGACGGTACCACAACCTCGGTCGTGCTCTTTGAGGCGCTCGTTGAGGAGGGCCTCTCGCGCGTGATGAAGGGCGCAAACGCAATGAGCATCCGGAGCGGTATGGAGCAGGCGAAGCAGGCGGCGCTCGCGGAGTTGAAGAAGATGGCCAAGCCGATACACGGCAAGGCGGAGGTGAAGCAGGTCGCGAGCATCTCGGCAGAATCCGAAGAACTGGGTTCCATCATCGCCGAAGCAGTGGAGAAGGTCGGCAGCAGCGGCGTCGTGACGGTAGAGGAATCGCAGGGTATGGAGCTGTCCTACGACATCGTGGAAGGACTCCAGATTGATAAGGGCTATGTGTCGGCGTATATGGTCACGAATCCCGAGCGGATGGAAGCCGAGATGAAAGACGCGCTCGTGCTCCTCACCGACAAGAAAATCGGCAACGTGCAGGAAATCCTGCCGCTCCTGGAGAAAGTCGTGCAGTCGGGGAAGAAGGAGCTCGTCATCATCGCAGACGATGTGGAGGGCGACGCGCTCTCCACGTTCATCGTGAACAAACTGCGCGGCACGTTCTCGGTGCTCGCAGTCAAGGCGCCGGGCTACGGCGACCGGAAGAAGGAGATGCTCGCGGACATTGCGACGGTCGTGGGCGGACAAGTCATCTCTAACGAAGTCGGTATGACGTTTGAGAACGCGACGCTCGGAATGCTCGGCCGCGCCTCGCGCGTCGTCGCGACCAAGGACGCGACGACGATTGTCGGCGGCAAAGGCAAGAAGGCCGATATCGCGGCGCGCGTTGCTCAGCTTACGGTGCAGATGGAAAACACCGATTCCACGTTTGATAAAGAGAAGTTTGAGGAGCGCATCGCGAAGCTCTCGGGCGGCGTGGCGGTCATCAGCGTCGGCGCGGCGACCGAGACCGAGATGAAATACCTGAAAGACAAGATTGACGACGCCGTGAAGGCGACGAAGGCGTCCATTGAAGAGGGCATCGTCCCGGGCGGCGGTACGGCGCTCGCCAAAGTCGCGAAGAAGCTCATGGCGCAGGAGCACAAGATGAGCGCGGACGAGAGAGCCGGCTACGACATTGTCGTGCAGGCGCTGGAAACGCCGCTCGCGCAAATCGCGCTCAACGCCGGCAAGGACGACGCGGCGGTGATTGTGTCCAAGGTACAGTCGGGGAAGAGTAACGCCGGCTACAACGCGCTCACGGACGAAATCATTGAGGACATGCTCGCGGCGGGCATCGTGGACCCGGTGAAGATGCCGCGCATGGCGCTTGAGAACGCGGTCTCGGCGGCGGCGATGCTACTTACCACCGAGGCGGCCATCGCCGACATCCCGGAACCGAAAGCGCCGCCCGCCGGCGGCGATATGGGCGGGATGGGGTACTAGCGCAAAAAGAAAACGGGAAACACAGCGCGGCGCCGATAGCAGGCG
>DAICZA010000030.1 GCA_027311385.1 bacterium
TTGATTAGCTCAGGTGCGGCGAGACGAGCTTCGTCATCTCAAACATCGTGACCTCGCCCTTGCCGCCGAAGATTGCCTTCAGTTTGTCGTCGGCGAGGATATTCCGCTTATTCTGCGGATTCTGGAGATTATGCTCCTTGATGTAGACCCAGAGCTGTTTGACCACCTCGGTTCTCGGCATCGGACCTTTGCCCACCACGGCCTCCAATTCAGGAGAGAGGGTAAGCGGTTTTGAGAGAGCTGAATTTGCCATAATGAATGTTGATTGTATTAAGTCTAAGTGACCTCCCTAGTATATACCATACTATGGCTATCCTTTCCCGCCACTTGCACACTGTTCATAAGGCGTATACTGGGGGTATGGATTCCGATACCAGCGAGAACGGCGGCGGTGCGTATGAAGAACTCGCGCCGCGCCGCCACCCTGTGAAGCATTACCACGGCAATGAAACGCGCGTGCTCTTCGTCTTGAGCGCGGTCGTGCTCATTGTTGCGCAGTCAACCGGCGCTGACCTCCCGCTCTCCACGACCGGTGCCGTCGTGTCGGCGGTCGTGCTGGTCATCGCCGCCGGCATCACGAACCCGGCGCAGGGCTGGATCCACTGGTTGAACACCTGCATCGCGTTATACGGGACCTTTCTGTTCGGTGTAACGGCGGTTGACCACTATCGCGCCGGTATGAGCATTTTCAACCCGTCATTTACCTACATTGAGGCGCTTTCGCTCCTCTCGCTTATTGCGCTCTATTTCACCGTGCGGACGGTCCGCGGTTTCCACCTGCGCCTAACCCTCTCGTAGTCTCGTATGTCCGTCCAGAGTTTTCTCCTCAATCAATACGCGAAGTGGAAGCTGAAAGACGTACCGGCGGCACAGCGGGAGCAGATGACCTCGCTCATCACAAAGGACCCGGAGCTTTTCAAAAAAATCGGCGAAGAGATAGAGCGCCGCAAAAAGGGCGGCGAAGGCGAGACGAAGGCCGCGCTGGAAGTGATGAAAAAGTACCGCATTGAACTCTCCGCGCTTATGCAGAAGTGATATGGGAGCGCTCATCTCGTTGCTTGTGTTCTGTCAGGCGCTCGGCGCACTCGCGGGCGCCTTTGCCGTCGTGTGGGGCGAGCTCGCCTACGTCCGCGCGGTACGCGACGGAACCATAGACGCAGCCGAGCGCGCGCATTTGCGCGTCATTGCGAAGGGACTGCGCTGGGGTATGTTGCTCCTGCTCCTCTCGTCGCTCGGGCTCATCATCATCGACTATGTGCTCCGGTCGCCGCTCCAGCCGGCGCTGTCGACGAGCTACTGGATGCTTATCACGCTCGTGTTCCTCATCATCGGCGCGTCGTGGGCGCTCTCGCGCCGGCGCGTCTCTTTCTCGCTCGGGAGCGCATTCCTCTTTGCGGGGTGGTGGTTCCTCGCGTATCTCACACTCGGGTGGATGCCGCCGTTGTCGTTTGCCGCGGCCGTCGCGTTCTTTGTCGTGGCGGCCGCTCTTTTTTACGCCATCCTGCAATCCGCGCGCTATTTTACGCTCCATACCACGATGCACCGCCATCTTGCACAAAGAGTGAAGTGACCGTAGGGTGAGTGCAATGTTGCAGATAGGCATTGTTGGTTTACCGAATGTCGGCAAGTCGACGTTGTTTAATGCGCTTACGAAGGCCTCCGTGCCGGCGGAGAATTATCCGTTCTGCACGATTGACCCGTCGGTGGGCGTGGTTGGCGTGCCGGACGAGCGGCTCGGCGCGCTCGCTGAGTTTTCCAAAAGCGAGAAGGTCGTTCCGGCGGCGATAGAGTTCGTGGACATCGCCGGCCTGGTGAAGGGTGCGGCGGAGGGAGAAGGGCTCGGCAACCAGTTTCTCGCGAACATCCGCGAGACGGACGCGATTCTCCAGCTCGTGCGCTTTTTTGACGACCCGAACATCACCCACGTTTCAGAAGAAGTGGAGCCGTACAAGGATATTGAAATCATCAATCTGGAACTCGCGCTCGCCGATGCGGAGCAGGTCAAGAAGCGCCGCGACAAGATTTCGAGCGACGTGAAGCGCGGGGACAAGGACGCCATCGCCGAAGACGCGGTGCTCGCGAAACTGATGCAGGGATTTACCGCAGGGAAGCTGGCGCTGCATACGGAACTGACGGACGATGAGAAGAAGCGTGTTGCATCGCTGAACCTGCTTACGATGAAGCCAATTCTCTATGCGTTCAATCGGAAAAGCGGCGGACACAATCTGGACGAACTCGCCGACGGGCGCGCCGAGCGCGCGTATGAACTCGTGAAGACGCTCGGCGGGCGCTACGTATTTCTGGACGCGGCAACCGAACGCGAACTGAACGACGTCGCGGACGACGACCGCGAAGGATTCCGCCGCGAGCTCGGCGTCTCCGAAGACGGCCTTGCCGGACTCATCCGCGGTGCGTACGAGACGCTCGGACTCATTTCATTTTTCACCACCGGCACCGACGAGACGCGCGCGTGGACGATTCCGAAGGGCAGTGCGGCGCCCGTGGCCGGCGCCGCCATCCATAACGACTTTTTGGAAAAATTCATCCGCGCCGAGGTGATTGACTGGAAGAAACTCTTGGAACTCGGCTCGTATGCCGCCGCCCGCGAGAAGGGCCAAGTGCGCACGGAAGGGAAGGAATACGTTGTAAACGACGGCGATGTGATGGTCTTTTTGCACGGGTAGAAGTGGTATACTGCGGTGTATATGGAACCACAACCCACCGCAGCGCATCCGAAGTTTGTCCGTTGGGCGCTTATGCTCGGCATTGTCATAATCCTCAATGTCTTTTTCAGCGTTGTGCTCGCGCTCGCATACCCAGCGCCGGTATACGAGGACTATTGCCCGCAAGTGTCGGTCTCTCCGACTAACGCGGCGACGTGCGACGCGCAGGGCGGCGTCTGGACGGAATATTCGCCCGCACCCGCTACGGACCCGAGCTCGCCGAAATTCTCCGGCTACTGCGATATGTACGCCAAGTGCCAAGTGCCGTTCCAAGCCGCACAAGAGCAGCACGCGCTCTATGCGTTCGTATTGATGGTCGCCCTCGGCATCGTCGCGCTCATCGCGGGCTTTATGCCGCTCGGTTCGTCCATCGTCTCGTCCGGCCTCTCCTACGGCGGCGTACTCGCGCTCATTATCGGCTCGGCGCAGTACTGGGGCACCGCCGGCAATTGGATTCGCCTCGCCATCAGCACTGTCGGTCTCGTTGCTCTGCTCTACATCGGTTGGCGCCGCTTCCGCGACTAGTCGCTCTCTGGTGCTATGGCGAAAGAGCCGTATCGGCATACTGACATAGAACGCAAATGGCAAGAACGCTGGAAGCAGGACGATACGTATCGCACGGTTGAAGACGCGCAAAAAGAAAAAAAGTACGTTCTGGATATGTTCCCGTACCCCTCGGGGGAGGGGCTCCACGTCGGTCACCCCAAGGGATACATCGCAACCGATATTTATTCCCGGCATATGCGCATGCGCGGGTTCTCGGTCTTGCACCCGATGGGCTGGGACGCGTTCGGTCTCCCCGCCGAAAACTATGCGCTCAAGCACAAGACGCACCCGCGCAAAGCGGTTGAGCAGAACATTGCGAATTTTAAAGCACAGCTCGCCGGCATCGGGTTTGATTACGACTGGTCGCGCGAGATAAACACCACCGACCCCGCCTACTACCACTGGACGCAGTGGATATTCCTCAAGATGCTTGAGCACGGGCTCGCGTTCCAATCAAACGAGCCCATCAATTGGTGTCCGTCCTGTATGACTGGCCTCGCGAACGAAGACCTGGATGGCGCCGTGTGCGAACGGTGCGGCACGCCGGTCGTGAAGAAGAATTTGCCCCAATGGGTGCTGAAGATAACCGACTACGCCGACCGGCTCCTCGCCGACCTGGATACGCTCAACTGGCCCGAGCACATCAAAGAGGCGCAGCGCAACTGGATCGGCCGTTCCGAGGGCGCCGAAATTAGTTTCGAAGTTAGGACATCCGATGTCCTAACTTCGGCAGGAGGGACATCGGATGTTCAACCCATCACGGTGTTTACGACGCGGCCGGACACGATCTTCGGCGCGACCTACCTCGTGCTCGCGCCGGAACATCCGCTGGTGGAAAAAGCGATTGCAAACGGTTCTGCTACTACTGCGGACGCGGTGCGCACGTATGTTGAGGCGGCGGCCGCTAAGACCGAGATAGAGCGCGGCGCGGAAGGGAAGGAGAAGACCGGTGTGAAATTGGAAGGCGTCACAGCGACGAACCCCGCAACGAAGGAAGAAATCCCCGTGTATGTCGCCGACTACGTGCTCGGCGGTTACGGCACCGGCGCGATTATGGCCGTCCCCGCGCACGACGAACGCGATTTTGAGTTTGCACAGAAGATGGAATTGCCGATGCGCCAGGTTGTCGTACAACAGTATATACAAACGACGGAGCCGGGCGCGTACAAGCCCGGGGAACCCATCCTTGAGAAGCAGGGCATCATCGCGCTCATCAAGCACTGGAAGGAAGACACGTATCTTGGGCTCGCCTGGAAGAAAGTCGCATGGGGAACCTTTCTCACCGGCGGCGTTGATGAAGGGATGACACCCGAGGAAACAGTGCTGAAAGAAATTAAGGAGGAAACAGGTTTTGTGCACGCGCATATTGTGAAGAAACTCGGTTTGGTTGACGGGCTTTTTTACCACGTACCGAAAGAGAAGAATCAGCTTGTCCACGCACACGTCTTCTCGGTCGCGCTTTCTGATGATGAGAAAGTAGCCGTTGCTTCCGAGGAAGCAGCGAAGCATGACCTCGTGTGGCTCACCCCTGACGAGTTGAGAACTTTCCTTACGCCGGAGACGCACCAATATTCGCTTCGTCTCTTGCAGAACGGCTTTATGCCAAATACCGACGCCGGCTTCCTCATCAACTCGGGCGAATTCACGGGGAAGAATAGCAACGAGGCAAAGTGGGACATCACGGCTGCCGTCGGCGGGAAGAAGGTGGTGCGCTACAAACTGCGCGACTGGGTGTTCAGCCGCCAGCGGTACTGGGGAGAACCCATTCCGGTCGTCCATTGCGAGAAAGACGGCGTGGTGCCGGTGCCGTACGAGAATCTGCCGGTGCTTCTGCCGGAGGTGGAATCCTACGAGCCGACCGGCACCGGGGAATCGCCGCTTGCCGCTATTGATGAGTGGGTGAATACGACGTGTCCCAAATGCGGCGGCGCGGCGAAGCGTGAGACGAACACGATGCCGCAGTGGGCGGGTTCGTCGTGGTACTACCTGCGCTTTATGGACCCGCACGACGACGAACAGCTCGTCTCAACCAAGAAAGAGAAATACTGGGCGCCGGTTGACGTGTATGTCGGCGGCGACCACGCGGTGCGCCATCTTATCTATGCACGGTTCTGGCACAAGTTTCTGTACGACATCAGCGTTGCGAGCACGCCGGAACCGTTTGCGCGGCTGGAGTTCCTCGGCTTCATCCTTGCCGAAGACGGCCGCAAGATGAGCAAACGGTTCGGCAACGTCATCAATCCTACCGACGTGGTCGCCGCATACGGTGCCGATGCGTTTCGCATCTATGAGATGTTTATGGGTCCGTTTGAGAATACGACCGCGTGGAGCACTGCGTCCATCGCGGGCACGGCGCGATTCGTGGAGCGGCTGTGGCATATGCAGGAGCGTGTCGCCGCCGGACCGGTTTCGGCGCTTGACCCGCTTTTGCACGAGACGATACGCAAGGTCGGTGCGGATATTGAAGCGTTCAAGTTTAATACGGCCGTGAGTCAGATGATGATATTCCTCAATGCAATAGAAAAAGAGGGGAGTATCGGCAGGGACCAATGGCGCGCCTACGTCCGCGTGCTTGCGCCGTTCGCGCCGCATATCACCGAAGAGCTCTGGGAACGGATGGGGGAACCCGGTTCAATACACCTCGCGTCATGGCCCGCGTATGACGAATCAATCCTTGCAGTCACTGAACAAGAGGTCGTCGTCCAGGTGAACGGCAAGCGGCGCGGTTCACTCACGCTCGCGACTGATGCTTCTGAAGCCATCGCCGTCGCTGAAGCGCTCAAAATCCCCGCGGTAACCGCCGCGCTCGGCGGAAAC
>DAICZA010000031.1 GCA_027311385.1 bacterium
GACTCGCACAAGCGGTGGATTATGCGGCTTAATTCGATGATAAACGAAGAACCTTACCAAGGTTAGAAATCCAGCTGCATCCGACCCGAAAGGGACGGAGCCTTCGAGGGTGCTGGACAGGTGATGCATGGTCGTCGTCAGTTCGTGGTTTGAACTGTTCCCTTCAGTGGGGTAACGAACGCAACCCACGTTGTCTGTTGCCTATACGGCCAGGCGAGACTGCTCCCTCACGGGAGAGGAAGGTGTGGATGACGCCAGATCAGCATGTCCCTCTGATACCTTGGGCTGCACGCATAATACAATGGGCGGTACAACGGGTTGCAATGCCGTAAGGCGGAGCTAATCCTTATAAAACCGTCCTCAGTACGGATTGAGGTCTGCAACCGACCTCATGAAGCTGGAATCGCTAGTAATCCCGGGTCAGCCAAACCGGGGTGAATACGTTCTCGAGTCTTGTACTCGGGTCGCCATGCGATCCGAGCATCTAGTTGGTGCCTCTTGTAATAGGGAAGTCCAACCGCGCCGTGGCGGCGTGAAGCGAAATCGCAGTGTCGATACCGCGAGGTATGGCATGAAGGGTGAAAGTAGCAGTATGTAGCGTGAACGTCAGTTAGTGGCACAGAGAGTGGGAGATCCCGCGAGTACAGGGAGAATCCAGCCACACCAATGCTCTCTGTGTGTAGTGGCGTCGCGATAGATATACACAGATGTTCGGGTTACCGTGGGAGATCTGTTATGTTCCTCGTTGTATACTAACCTCGAGGTATGTGGATGAGCAATCATCACAAATGATATGGCAGAAGTCAGCAGAGGTCGTAGTACCGCTGTGAAAAAGAAGCGCAATCCGCGTCTTCTTGAACCAGTCGGGAAGGACCGAATTCGTAGAGAGCCGCTCGATGGGGCATATGTTGCCGGATTTATTGATGGGGAAGGTTCCTTTTCCGTTAGTATCGGTAAACACAAAACGCTGTCGCGCGGACTTGAGGTGCGTCCAGAATTTGAAATTGAATTGCGTGCGGACGATCGAGAAATTCTTGAGCGAATCGTTATCACTATTGGCTGCGGAAGAATCTATGACTGCTCATATGAGCGGTACGGATGGTATCCACACGTTAAATATAAAGTGACGAACACGCGCGAGATGGAAGAGATTCTCTTCCCGTTTCTTGATTCTAATCCGCTCCAGGCGAAGAAAGCGAGATCGTATGCTCTCTTTAAAGAGATTGTACTCTCGTATCGGCGCAAGGCGCATCTCACTGATGCCGGATTCAATAAGATTCTGAAGACGCGCGATCAATTACGAGCTCTCGGAAAGAAAGCTCGTACCTACGGAAACCGCTAGGGTGCAGGAAAACTGCTTGCCCAGTGGTGTTTGTGAAGGTAGTAGTAATACTACAACACGCAAGATACCGCCCGTCAAGTCAAGGGAGTTGGGGGTGCCCGAAGGTCTGCCTCGCGCAGGACTACGGCAAATTCAATGACAAGGACTAAGTCGTAACAAGGCACGGGTAGCGGAAGCTGTTCGTGGAACATATCCAAATTGGAACCGATATTCCCGAAAGGAATATCATGTCGATCTGGTTCGCAAGAATCAGGAGAGATAGTGGTCGTCTCTAAACGCCACTCGAGTGCCGGGGAACGTAATCCGGCGGTCGCTTGAGAGCCACATATGAGCTCTCAAGCGGGACAGAATAGGCGGAACAAAAGAGCGCACACACATCTACTCCACAAAAAAGCCCCTACGGGCTTTTTTATTTGTGTGTGCGGGGCGGAGCGATGTTTTGCCAGCAGGCAAAACCGCGAGCCGGGGTCGCGCAAATCCGCGAGCGACGGCGAGCGGATTATGTGTGACCAGACATCTTTCTTTCATACTCACACAAAAACGCCCGAGAAGGGCGTTTTTGTGTGAGGTGGAAGAAATGATGGATTTTTGCTAGTATCAGAGAAGTCGAAAAGTGGTGTTTTTTGTGCACGCTTAGCTCAGTTGGTAGAGCACTCGACTGATACTCGAGCGGTCCTAGGTTCGACTCCTAGAGCGTGCACAAAGTACGGCACTATAGCTCAGTTAGTAAGCCCTTCGGGCTTTCTGCCGCGTCGCTCGGTTGAAATATAAGTGCAGACACTTTATTTCACCTCACTCCTTGCAGTAGATCACCCTTCCTGATACTCGGGCGGTCCCAGGTTCGACCCCTGGCGCTTGCACCATGGATTTACTTTCATCTGTTCCAGTCTGGAAGCTCGGGCTGTATTTTATCGTGGCAATTTGTCAGGATTTCGTTCTGACACTCAATTGGCGTGCGATTGCCAAGGAAAAGATTTTTATGGCGGTAAGCACCAGTTTCGTTATCTCACTGCTTTCATTCTGGGTGCTTTATAATATTCTCGCGGATTTGGATGCGAATCGGAGTATTATCTCGGTTCTTGTGTATTCGGCGGGAATTGCTACAGGCACACTTCTTGCAATGAAATTCAAATTGAGGGATTCAAAATAAGCTCAGCTGAAAGCCAGCGGAACGGTCTTTGCGGCTGGGGCATTTGACCCATGGTGCTTGCACTAAATCCGATTGTTATACCCACGGGGCACTCCGCCCCTTGCGGTACACCGCTATACTGGAGCTATGCGCGAAGAAACGCTCATTATCACCGGCGCGGCGCTTGTCGTGGTCGTTATTGGCGTCGCCACCTTCCTCTCCGTCCGTCAGGGGGCGGCACCCGCGGCTTCTCCGGCCTCGGCGAATACCCAGCCGTCTGCGGCCGAAGTGCCGTTTACGAGGCTTGTGCAGGGCTCGGCCTCACGCGTCGCCGAACGCATCAACTATCGCGCCACCTCCGCGAGTCAATTGCAGGAGCTCTGGAAGATGATCAATGCGACCGGCACGCCGCCTACCGTCAACTTCGCGGCGCAGGAAGTCATCGGCGTGTTTGCGGGGCAACAGCCCACGCCCGGCTACGCGATTGCGGTCTCCAACATTGAGGACGCGGCCGCCCGCGTCGTTTCCATCACCATCGCGCGGCCAGAGGGAGCCTGTACGACGGAGCACGCAACCACGACGCCGTACGAGCTCATCGCCGTACCGGCGACGGCACTCCCGCTCACCCACGAGGACATCTCCACCACGACCGGCTGCCCGTAACCGGAGCGCGTGCGCAACATCTCCGAGTGCGCTACGATGCGCCTGATGGACCCCGTTAGAGGCAAGACATTGAGAATGTCTGCCGGCTCGTCTGCGAGCCGGGCCTCTAACGGGGTGGACGCGTCGGCGCATTTTCGCGGCAAAAAGATAACCCTTATGCGCATCGGCCTGCTGGGTCGGGGCGTCGGCGATGCCGCGTATCTGGCGAAGTGCGGCGCCGAGGTTCTCGTGGTTGATGATGCTCCTCGGGAAGTGATGCAGCCGTCGGTTGACGCATTACAAGAATTCAAAAACATCACGTTCAAATTCGGGAAGTACGACCTGAAGGATTTCAGAACGTGCGACCTCGTGCTGAAGGGCGCCGGCACGGCATACGATTCTCCCGAAATCGCGGAAGCGCACAAGCACAATATACCCGTCCGGATGAGCGCCGACCTGTTCGCGGAGCTTTCCGGCGTCACCTGCGTCGGCGTGACCGGCACGCGCGGCAAATCAACAGTCGTGCATATGCTCCACGCCATGTTGAAAGGGGCGAAGAAACCCGTGCTTCTCGGCGGGAACGTGCGCGGCGTCTCTACGCTTGCATTGCTCGCCGAAGCGACGCCGGAGCACGTCGCCGTATTGGAGCTTGATTCATGGCAGCTGCAAGGTTTCGGCGAAGCGCAGATGAGCCCGCATATCGCGGTGTTTACGACGCTGTACCCGGACCATATGAATTACTATAAAAACGATGCGGATGCCTATCTCGCCGACAAGGCGAATATTTTCCTGTACCAGAAAACGGATGACACGCTCATTCTCGGCAAGCAGTGCGCGCCGACCATCATTGAGAAATACGCCGACCGGATTGACTCCAAGACGCTCGTCGTAGATGCGCTCAAACTCCCCGACACGTGGACGCTCGCCATCCCGGGTATGCATAACCGGTATGACGCGGCGCTCGCACTCGCCGCCACCCGGGCGCTTGGCGTCGAAGACGAAGCGAGCCGCCGCGCGCTCGCCTCGTTTGCGGGCGTGCCCGGGCGGTTGGAGTTTCTGCGCGAGGTGAACGGCGTGCGGGTCTACAACGACACAACGGCGACCACGCCCGAGGCGACGCTCGCCGCCCTTGCGGCGCTGGAGCCATCGCGTACCGTGCTGATTGCGGGCGGGACCGACAAGGGTCTGGATATGGATGCGCTTATTGCGAAACTGCCGGAGGTGAAGAGGGTCATCCTGCTCGCCGGAAACGGCACCGACCGTATAAAAAAAGAACTTCCCGATGCGCAGGTATGTGGTTCACTTGGAGAAGCCGTCGCGGCGGCGCGGAGCGCCGCCGCACCGGGCGATACCATTCTGTTCTCGCCGGCGTTCACGTCATTCGGGATGTTTAAGAACGAATTTGACCGCGGCGACCAGTTCGTGCAGCTTGTACGAGAACTTCAATGATAGGCATTTTTGATTCGGGGTCGGGCGGGCTGACCGTGCTGAAGGCCATCCGCACGCGGATGCCGTCGGCTGACATCCTCTACTTCGGCGACATCAAGAATGCGCCCTACGGGTCAAAGTCTACCGGCGAGCTCTCAACGCTCACCGTGCGCGCCATAGAGCTCCTCCAGAAGCGCGGAGCGGAGAGCATCGTCTCCGCCTGCAACAGCGTCTCGGCGTCGCTCGCTGTGTCGCTCTTTGACGCGCTTTCGCTCGCCCCGACGCAACTTATAGAGATGGTCGGCACGACCGTGAGCTCGTTTAAAAATACTCCCGCACGGCTGCTCTTGGTGGCGACGCCGGCGACGATTCAGTCGGAGATTTACCAAAACGGCTTTCGCATGGTCGGGAAAGAAGTCACGGCGCTCGCCATTCCGGACCTTGCGTCGGCCATAGAGTTCGGGGCTCCGGAAGCGGAAATTGAAGGGCTCATTCGGAATGCTCTCGCCGGTGTTCCGCTTGCCGAATGTGATGTACTGATACTTGCGTGCACGCACTATCCGCTCGTGGCGGACCTTTTTAAGAAAATGACGGGCCCGCTTCCGCTCTTTGACCCGGCGCTCGCCGTCGCCGACCGCGCAAAGCGCCAATTGTGGCCGCGCGAGGTCGGCGACGGCACGACTCGTTTCATCATCAGTACGGATTCGGAGCCGTTTCGCGACCGCGTCGCGGCGCTCGGCCTCAACGGCGAGCCCTTGATTGAAGTGCTAGATTAGTACCTATGGAGCGGAAGGCAAAAAAGGTGCATTTTGTCGGCATTGGCGGCATCGGGATGAGCGCGCTTGCACAGTTGTTTGCGCACGACGGCGCGGCGGTGAGCGGCTCCGACAGGGACCCCAGCCCGAACGTCCACGATATGCTCGCGGCGCACGGCATCACCGTAACGGTGGGGCACCGTCAGGACAATGTTCCGGCTGATGCGGACCTTGTCGTGTACAGCGATGCGGTCGTTGAGGGGTCTGAAGGATACGCGGAGCGGCTTCGCGCACGTGAGCTTGGCATTACAGAGCAGTCCTATTTTGAAGCGCTCGGAGAAATATCAAAAGGAAAACACACGGTCGCGGTTGCGGGCACGCACGGCAAGACGACCACGACGGGGATGCTGGGGAAGATACTAAAAGACGTGGGAGCATCGCCGACCGCGGTTGTGGGGTCAATCGTCAAAGATTTCGGCTCCAACTACCTGCATGGCGATTCGGACCTCTTTGTTGTGGAAGCGTGCGAATACAAGGACCACCTGCTTGAGCTCTCGCCCGAAGTGCTCGTTATCAATAATCTGGAATGGGACCATACCGACTGGTTTCCGTCGCTTGGGGCACTCCAGGAGACATTTAAAAAGGCGATTGCAAAGGTGCCGGTGCACGGAGCCGTCGTCACCGATACGAAGAATCCGACTATTGCGCCGC
>DAICZA010000032.1 GCA_027311385.1 bacterium
CCACCATCATTGACGCTACTACTGATTTCCTGTTCATCTCATTTGCCTCCTTCTGTGCTAATGACGTTTTAGAAAAATAGGGGGCAAGAAATCATTTCCTTGCCCCCTACCATGCGCTAGCGACACGAATGCTACTAGCGTAAGGTCGAGTGCTCCCACCAGCCGTTGGAGGAGGCAAACCCGCCGCCGTTGAAGTTGGACGTCACGGTGGAGCTGACTCCGCCGTTACTCGTTACGGTGCTGATGGTCGAGCCGCCAACACTTACGTTTGAAACACCTGGGGCAGACAAAACATTTCCGCCGCCCTGAGTGCCTCCGAACACGTCGGTGGTGCCATGGCCATATGACGAGCTCACAATCGAGCCCGTCAGGTTCAGGTTCGGTGAGCCCCAAGGGCCACCGACTCCGACATTGAATCCGCCGTTTGACCCAGCAGAGACACCGGGGCCGGTGAACCCGTACTCGGTCGTCGTAATGCCATTGGCCCAAAGCGACGTTACCGGACCGGCCCAGCTAGCCGAAGCCGTCAACATTGCCATCACCACAACTGATACTGCCATCATTCTCTTTTTCATAGCTTTCTCCTTTTCTGATTTTTTGAAGGACCTTCTGTCGGGCAACGGAGACAATCCCCGCGCCCATGCACCTGAACAGCAGGCTATGCTATCCTGTACTTTTTGTCAAGCCCGTGTGCAAACTCATCCCGCACCTCCTTGAGCCGAGAGTCGGGATTGAACCGACGACCTGCGCCTTCGCTTACACCTCCCCTTTGGGTATACGGAAGGGCTAGACTGTATCTTTGTCCTGCAAACATTGCTGGGCACCCTTGTCAGTCGTTCGGGCCCGATAAGGCTATCGTGCCACGGTCTTACCTCTTGTGGGGCTTTAACCGTTATTCGGGATTCACAATTCTGTCACCAGAAAAGTGGGCGGGGACTGCGTCCCACCATGGCGCTGCTCTACCAACTGAGCTATCTCGGCTTTACTTGAACATGCCTAACATAACACATACCGTCACGGCGCTGCTCTACTACCAAGTGAGACGAATGGCGAGTAAATTTCTTAATTTACTCGCCCGAGACGAACGCCGGGAGAAAGCCCGGAGGGCTTACCAACTGAGCTATCTCGGCATACGCACTTACGCATACTAACCGAGTTTTGACATTCTTTCA
Organism: bacterium; assembly: GCA_027311385.1. GTDB lineage: Bacteria > Patescibacteriota > Minisyncoccia > Phycocordibacterales > Phycocordibacteraceae > C7867-001. The sequence continues at coordinate 1,173 of DAICZA010000032.1, forward strand.
ATTTCAATACAGCAGCACGCCGACGACGATTGTGGCATTGAGAATGGTAAACAGGATGTTGGTAAGGATGATCGGTTTATCCCGGTGCACAACGCCGTAGAGCACCCAGAGCGCGTTAAAGAACGTGAGCAGCGCCCAGGTGGAAAGCGACAGGCCGGCGGCGCTCTTCGTTGTATAAATCTGAATGACCTGCGGGAGCAGTGCGAGCGGTGCAAGGACACCGACGCCATACATCACGTAATCAAGCAGGCGCTTCGGTGCGCTTCTCGCAGGGAACGGCTCCCGGCCGCTCGTGGCGATAACGCGTGAACGCAAATGGTGGAAGCCGAGCATACTAGCGGAGCGGAGCGACGAGCGCCCCGTAGAGGCCGACGTCGTCACCGAGCGCCGAATGTACGATCGGCGGAAGCGGCGGCAACACAACCGGCAACGCAGACATTTCCCGGGCAACGGCAGCAAGCGGATAGCCGGTGTCGTCGTTCATAAGCGAACCGCCGATGATGAGAATGTCCGGCGACCAGAAGCGCAGGACGTTATAGAGACCGGCCGCGAGCGCGCGGATACGGCCCGTCACGAGCGCATGGTCCAACTCCTCCGGGGGATGTCCGAATTCCTCGGCAAGAGCATCGCCGCCGCACACGTCCTGGAGCGTTTTCATTTTCCCGATATCAATAATGTGCTGTCCCGGTTCAAACCCAAACGCATGCGGCACGACGCGGCCGTCCACGATAAGCGCGCCGCCGATGCCCGTGCTCACCGTGACATAGGCGACCGTGCGGTGACCCTTCCCCGCCCCGCGCAGCGCCTCGCCGATGCCGGCGACTTCCGCATCGTTATACAGTCGTACCGACGCTATGCCGCCGGTCTCCGCGAGCGCGGCGGCGAAGTTGAACCCGTCCCATTCGGGCAAGTAGCCGGTACGCACAATGGCGCCGTCCCGCACGACGCCGGCGATACCGCCGACCGCCTCGTCCGGGCGCGCCTGATGCTTCTCTAGAAATGCGCGAATGGCTTCCACTCCCTGCGCCGGGTCCTTCGGTGTATCAATTTTCTCAATAGCCCCGAGTGCCTCGCCGTCTACAAGCGAGAGGCGCAAGTGGGAACCGCCGATATCAAATACGACGCGGCTCATAGGCGCCTTTTGAAATCCTCAATGAGCGGCACGCCGTCCGGATCTATGTTGCGGCTCCGCGCGAGCGCGAGCGCGGCGAGGTAGGTGACGTACCAACCGCGCACGAGCGTTGCCGCGCGCGCTCCCCCGCCAAGCGACACCTCCTGCACGGTGCGCCCGCGTGAGCGCATTACATCGGTGAAGACATCCATACGCTGTACGATACGCGGGTCGTCATTCGTATCGCGCAGAAGCACGAAGCGCGCGAGCGCGGCGACCGCCTCCGGCGCCGGCGTATCAAACGACTGCATCTCATTATGGTTGAGTTCGGGAAACACGTTGGAGAACGCCGGCATCTTCGCGGTCTCATTGAAACTGATTTTCGCCATAGCGGCGAGGAAGCCGTTTTTGCGCGACGCATAAAAGACCGGCAACGCCCCGGCGAGCGACTCGGCGAGCGCTGCGCCCTCTGCCTCAGCCGCAGCGCGGTCAAAAGAGACCTGCGCGAGCGCGCCCTGGAGCGCAGAGTCGCCCAGGTGCGCAAGAAGGGCGCGCGAAAGAAAGAAGAGCGCGTCGCGGGGCGGTACGCCGCCGGGAACGACGATGAGCGGCGCGGAGATGCTCCGCGCGAAATCAACGAGCTTCCCGCCGGAAGCGACGACCGCGAGCGGGAACCCTTTCTCGTGCGCCGCCTCGGCAAACGAAAGCGTCTCAACGGTGTTGCCCGAATAGGAGATGGCAATATACAGCGCGTCCGTGCTCGCACCCTCCGGAAGACCATAGTCGCGGTGCCCGACGACGGGCACTGCGTTGTCCAAGAAGCGCACCGCGTGAGCCGGGAGCCCCGAGCCGCCCATGCCGCCCACAACTGCGCGCGGCATTTTCGCCGCCGGCGCCCCTTCCGCCCGCGGCGTCCAGGCGAGCTGCGCGATAAGTTCGTCGTATGTCATGCGTCCATCATATCAGTCACGAGCGCGCCCCACGTGAAGTTATGCGCACCGTAGCCCTCGCCCGTTTCCGGATTGAAGTATTCGCGGAACCCCGAGCGCTCTATGAGCGCGATTGATTTCTCGCGCACCTGCCGCGCTTCCTCGGTGAAGCCGTAGCGCAGAAGCCCTTTGTAGATAAACCAGTGCGGCGCCATCCACGCCGAACCGCGCCAATAGCCGTCTGGGCGGTAGGCTTTTTCCTGCTTGGAAACGGTGCGCACGCCGTGCGGCGCCCAGAACGTGTCCTCATTGAAGAGCTGGCTGTCCACGAGCGCCCGTGCCTCCTCGGGCGTGTAGAGCCCGGCAAACAGCGGGGCGAAATGCGCCCACGTCGCGACCTTGAGCGGCTCGTAGTCGGTAATCGCCACCGCCGACCAGTACACGCCGTCCGCAAACAGGCGCTCGCGCATCGCGGCACTCACGAGGTCTACATTGAGATTGCAGAAGTGTTCGCCGTCTTTGCGGTCCAGGAGCGACGCGATATTTGAGAGGATGCGCAGATTCTCTACAAGGATGGCATTAAACGGCACGTCCTTCACCCAGAAGTGGCGCTTCATACAGAGCTCGGCGTCAAAATTGCAGGTGCGGTTCGCGTCAATGAGTTCCACGCGGCGCTTCAGATGGTCCTCGCGAGAGATATCAACGGGCACGTGGAGCACGTCGTCAAAGCGCGGCGAATTGTCTTCGCCGGACTCGTCCGGATTGATGATACCGGCGAGATGGTGATCGCGCGGGTCGCGCTTGTCAATCAGGTATTCGTAGTAGCGCAGGAGCGCCGGATAGAGCTCCACGAGGAAACTGTCGTCCTGCGTCTCTTTATAAATCTCCCACGCCGCGTAGGCGAGCATCGGCGGCTGAGTGAGCGCGCTGGTGCTATCCGTTCCCCAGTCGTAGCGGTGCAGTTGTCCCGGCACCCAGTAAATAATGTGCGGAATCATTCCGTTTGCGAATTGCCGCGACACGAGCGAGCGCAACTCCGCCACCGCCGCCTCCGGTTCGGACTTGGCGAGCACGATGGCGTGGAAGCAGGAGTCCCAGAGCCACTGGTACGGGTACATCTCGGGCGACGGAACGGTGTAGATATTTCCGTCAGTCGTTCGGCGATTCGCGGTAAGCAGGGCGAACGCCTCGTCTCGGATGGTCATAGAGCTACTATAGCAACCGATGCAACGTACGTAAGTGCCGATACGCACAGACGCCGGGCTGGCGCCCGGCGTCTGTGACCGATGCGCGCCCGTGAGCGCTTTCGGAACCGGGATACAGTCGTGAGACGGCTAGTTGTCCGATGAGCTAGACGAGCTCTCTGAAGACGTTGCTGTCTGACCCCCCGAGTTTGATTCTTGAGAACCGGTTGATGTCGCGATAGAAGATCCGGAGTCGCCGCCCCCGCACTCGGTCTCCATCTCGTGGTCAATCTCACCCAGCGTCTTCGGTCCGACAGCCCCATATCCGGTCGTGCTGGGGGTACCCGTGGCGACGATTCCGTGCGCCGTCTGATAGCGCTGAATCGCGTCTTCCGTCGCGTGCCCGAAGAAACCCGTCACGAGTCCTTCCGGATAGACGCTCTTATCTTTGGCGAGGAACTGTTGCAGCTTCGTAACTGCCTCGCTGGAATCACCGTAATTGAGATTTTGCGAGATTGCAGAGCAACTGCTCGCGTGTGCCGCGGCAGTCGCCAGGCCGAAAGACGGCCCGTTGCCGCCGGCATTTGCCTGTGCGGACACGGAAGACGGCGCCGGTGTCGCGGGAGACCCGGTAAGCGCGTTCTCAACGTTCGCGATGGTCGCTGCGCTCACATCAAAGCTCTGCAACAGTGCCACCACCGCATTGACCTGCGAGGCATTGAGGCCGTTTGCCTCCGCGGCCGGTACGGCCGCCAGCAGAGAAACCGCCATAACTGCGCTTACTGCCGTTACAGCAGAGACTAGCCGCGGATGCGTTGAAATAATATTTTTCATACGTAAGGATGAGTGCTTATTAATT
>DAICZA010000033.1 GCA_027311385.1 bacterium
CCATAGCGACGGCGGAGTTCGGCACCTCGATGTCGGCTCACCTTAGCGCGGGGCTGGAGAAGGTCCCAAGCGTATGGCTGTTCGCCATTTAAAAAGGTACGCGAGCTGGGTTCAAACCGTTCAGCATCTGACGAACGTTTTAAATGTTTAACTTTTAATTTTAAAAGTTAAACATTTAAATACATAGTCGGGAATTGAACGGTTTGAACCCACGAGGCAATTGTTAGCTACGTGGAGACGTAGTGTGCGTCCCGTTAGAGACAAGAACTTCACCAAAGTTCTGGCCGACTTTAGTCGGCGTCTCTAACGGGATGCGAAACGACACACTCACGGCGGTCGTACGTAGGAATACGTACGTTAGCCCGACACACTGATGAAGTGTGGCGGGCAAGCAAATCAACTGATATCGGTGGATTCCGCTAATGCGGCGGAGAACACCGAGGGAAGCGTAAGCACCCTTAGAGACTGAATGTTGATGGCCCAGAACGGGTCGTGTTACAGTCCGATCCCCCGAGTAATCGGGGCTAAAACAAGATGCGTGAGACAGGTTGGTCTCCTATCTACTACAGGCGTTGATTCTTGAGGAGGCTTGTCCCTAGTACGAGAGGACCGGGATGAACTGACCTCTGGTCTACCAGCTGTCGTGCCAACGGCACCGCTGGGTAGCTATGTCGGGTTGTGATAACCGCTGAAAGCATATAAGCGGGAAACACGCTCCAAGATTAGGAATCGTTATGAGACTCGTGGGAGATGACCACGTTGATAGGCGCTAGGTGGAAGTACCGCAAGGTATGGAGCCGAGGCGTACTAATATGTCCAGTCTCTCGTGCGGAACTCTGTGTGTCACAATCGTGCTGTGTGCGCTTTGTTTTTCAATACCTAATGCGTATTCCGTATACCGAATCCTTTCGTCCCGTTAGAGATGCTTGCTTAAGCAAGCCAGGACTGTTATACAGTCCTTATCTTTCTTTAACGGGATTCGAGTGTTCGGTTCTGGTGGTTTGGCGAGAGGGTCATACCCGATCTCATTCCGAACTCGGCAGTCAAGCCTCTTAGCGGCGATGGTACTCATCGTTTCAGATGGGGAGAGTAGCTAACCGCCAGAACTGAGCACTTGAACAGATCTTTTGAACAGTCGGGGTGTGGCGTAGAGCGGCGCGCATTCGTTCCTTTCTTTGCTGATTCCAACCAGGCCTAGCATTGCGAGATGGGGTTATTTACCTCGAACGAAGACGGAGGTTCGATTCCTCTCACCCCGACCATTCTATTGTGCCGCCGCGCTTCCGAGCGCGGCGGTTTTGCTATACTGCCCGTATGTCCTGGGCGACACGGCGGAAACTGCTCATCACGCTTATTTTCGGCGCGATTGTCTTCGCCTTTATTTCCGTCGTGCTTATCGCCACGCTCAAGCAGACGCCGACCTGCACCGACGGCGTTCAGAATCAGGGGGAAGCAGGCGTGGACTGCGGCGGCCCGTGTCCGTACCTCTGCACGGCGCAGGAACTGCCGCCGACGGTTCTCTTCACGACGGCGCTCACCAACGCCGACGGCCGTACCGATATCGCCGCATCGGTTGAAAATAAAAATATAAATGCCGCGGCACGAAATGTCCCGTACACCATTACGATTTACGGCACCAAGCAAATAATCCTGCAGACTCTCTCCGGCACGCTTGATTTGCCGCCCGGCGCGACGGCGACGGTCTACATCCCCGGCGCCCGGACGGGGAAACAGACGGTCGTGAGCGCTTTCCTCACCATCGCGCCGTCCGCGCCGGCGTGGTTCACGATGACGAACGACCCGCGTACCATCCCGGGCGTCTCAAACACGACCGAGAGCGGCTCTCCGGATGCGCCGCGCATTGATGCGGTTCTCACCAACGGAAGCGCGGCACCGCTCTCGGGCGTGCAGGTCGTCGTGCTCGTGCGCAACGTGCAGGGAAGCGTCATTGCCGCCTCGCAGACCGTTGTGCCGACCATCCCCGCGCAGGGACAGGCGACGGCGACGTTTACTTGGAACAACGCGTTCCCCGACGCACCGGCTTCCATAGAGGTCGTGCCGGTTATCCCGCTTCCCTGATATGCCCTCTGTGCCGTCAACGCGCCAGAATCTCTTTTTTGATTGGACGCTCCTCTTGCCCGCACTCACGCTCGCGCTGCTCGGCATCCTCACGATGAGCACGTTCGGACAGGGCGCATCGCTCGCGCCGCGTCAGGCGCTCTGGCTGCTTGTCTCGCTCGGCGTCTATTTCGCGTGTGCGACGCTTGATATGCGTTTCATCCGCCGTACCACGGTCGTGATGACGCTGTACGGCGTCTCGTTCGTCCTGCTCGCGCTCCTGCTCATTGTTGCGCATCCGGTGATGGGCGCGCGCGCCTGGTTCTCGTTCGGACCCATTTCATTTCAGCCGGCGGACCTCGCGAAGCTCGCACTTATCGCGCTTTTGGCGAAATATCTCTCGCGCCGGCACGTAGAAATCGGTGACTTCCGCCACATCATCGTCTCGGGTGCGTATGCGCTCACGCTCATCTTGCTCATTCTCGTTGAGCCGGATATGGGGAATGCCATTATTTTCGGCACGCTCTGGCTCGGGATGATGCTCGTCTCCGGCATTTCCAAGAAGCATCTCGCCGTACTCGGCCTTATCGGGCTCGTCGTCGCCTCGGCGTTGTGGTTCGGCGGGCTGAAGCCGTACCAGCGCGAGCGCATCATTTCGTTCGTGAATCCCGCGAGCGACATCCACGGCTCGGGGTATAACGCGTACCAGGCGAAAATCGCCGTCGGCTCGGGAGAACTCTTCGGCAAGGGTATCGGGTACGGGACGCAGTCCAAACTGCGCTTCCTGCCCGAATACCAGACCGATTTCATCTTTGCGGCGTTCGCGGAGGAATGGGGATTTGTCGGCGTCGTGCTCCTGCTCGCGCTCTACTTACTCCTCTTCGTACGGCTTGCGCAGGTCGCGCGGGAATCGGCCACCAACTTTGACGCGTTCTTCACGCTCGGGGTGCTCATCCTCTTTGCGGCGCACGTCGCGATACACACCGGCATCAGTCTCGGGCTCCTGCCCGTGACCGGTACGACGATACCGTTTATGAGCTCGGGCGGCTCGCATCTCGTGCTGGAGTTCGCCGCGCTCGGCATCGTCACCTCGCTTGCGCGCCACGCCCGCGGCGCCTCCCGCGACCTCGCCGCAAACGAGTACCTCGGCTAGCGGTAGAGCGCGAGCGTTTCTCTCGTCATGCGTTCTTTTGTGAAGTCGCGCCGGATGCGCGCACGAAGTGCCGCTCCGAGCTCGCGTGCCCGTGCGGGATCCCGGAACAGTGTTCTCAATTTTTCAGCGACAGCATCCGGCCGGAAAGGGGGCACGAGGAATCCGGTTGCCCCGTCGTCAATAATTTCGGGAATGCCGCCCACCCGTGTTGCAATCGTCGGCAGTGCCGCACAGCCCGCCTCAAGCACCGCCAGCGCCAGCGCCTCGCTTCGGGACGTATGGATGAACGCATCAAACGCGGAAAGTTTCGTGTCTATTCCGTGCACAAAGCCCAGGAAGAAGATGCGGCCGGCGGCTCCCAATTTTGATACCAGCTTTTCAAGTCGCGCTCGTTCTTCTCCTTCTCCGGCAACGACGAGGATAGCATCGGAGAATTCATCTTTGATTTTTACAAAGGCGCGGACGGCATCGTCAACGCGCTTGGTCTCGTGGAGCTCGGAAACCATACCGACCCAGTACGTATTTCCGTAGCCGGGAAGCAACTCCTCGCGCGCTTTTTCGCGGGGCAATTGGAGAGGGCAGGAAACGCCGTTCTTTACCACCGTAAGTTTCCGACGGATAAACGGGAAGTTTTTTATATCGCGTCTGACCGCCTCAGAGACACAAATCGTTTTGTGCGAAAGGAGCACCGTAAGACCGGCGAGGTTCCATATGAGCGCTCTCTGCCACCACGGACGCGACTCATTGAACGCCCAGCCGTGCGCGGTAAATATGATTGTAGGTACGCCGGCGGCGCGCGCGGCGAGCGCACCGAGCCCGCCCGCTTTTGAGCTGTTGATATGCACGACGTCGGGACGTTCTCGGGAGAAAAGAGCGCGGAGCCGGCGATACGCGGTCCAATCATTTGTCAGGTGCAGGTCGCGCCCCAATTCTTTGATGCGGACCGTTGGTATCCCTGCATCCGCAAGGCGCGCAGACAGTATTCCCTCCTCGCCGAAGACGACGGTAACCGTGTGGCCCGCATCCCGCGCCGCCGTGGCGAGGTCATAGACATAGCGCTGGGCACCGCCCCAATTTGCCTTGGTTATTACGTAGAGTATGCGGGTGGCCATAAGAGGGATAAC
>DAICZA010000034.1 GCA_027311385.1 bacterium
AATCCCGAGTGCGCGGGTGAGCGCAAGCTTCGCGCCGGTGACACCGGTAGAGTAACTGGAATCAATCGCGGTCGTGAGCGCTGAGATAAGCTGTTCCAGGACCGGCGTCGTGAGGCGTGCCGAGAGGCGTGCGATGCCGGCGTCACAGGTCGTGCCGTCAATGCGCGCGCGGTACACGTCGTCTAAGAGGAACGTCACCTTTGCAATAAGCTGTTCCGGCGCTCCGGAACCGCGCACGTGCTGGCGCAATCCGGCAAATACCGCCGCGCGGTCTCCCTCAAGGAGCGCCATCGTGAACCCGCGCACGTCTGCGGGCGCGGAAGCCGTCTCGGCGCGAGGAGTCTCCGCAACCGGTTCTACGTGCTCGTACACCGGCTCAACTTTTTCATACACCGGTTCAACGTTCGGCGCCGGCTCCGGAGTTTGCTTCTGCTCGGCGGCCGGGACGCTCTGGTGCCGGGAGAGACTCTTCACAATATCTTCTATGGAGAGCGCGCCGTTATGCGCGAAGGACTTGAATCCGTCATAGGTGGAATAGCCGCGCGGCGCTTCCGGCGCTTCCGCTTCGGATGCCGCTGCGGGCGCGTGCGGCACGCTCGGTACAGGCGGTGCCGCCGGCGCAACCGGCAACGGCTCGGCCGCATTCAGCACCGCCGATACGCGCGCGCCGAAATCGCGAAGGAAGCGCCCCGCAAGCGGCACGAAACCGAAGAGGACGAGGTAGGCGAGCGCGAGCGCGACGCCGATGAGTATGACCCAGTACACCACCGTACCGACGGGACCGAGGTCAAAGCCGGTATACGGAATCTGCGAAAGATAGAGATAGGCGAGCGGCTGCGAGCCCACATGCGGAAGTGCCGAAAGCGTGATGATTGGCGCCGGCGTGCCGCCGCCTCCGCCACCGCCGCCGCCTCCGCCACCGCCGCCGCCGCCACCGCCGCCGCCGCCGCCGATGACGTCAAGTGTCGCGGAACACGCGAGTGTCTGGCCGTCCGTCGCGATAAACGTACCGTTATACGTATAGGATTGAGGCGCGGTCGGCGACACAGTGGTAGAACTCGCGACGCTCGTCGTCGTACCGATGCCGTTATCAATAAAGACGCTCTGTATCTGGGAGCCGCCCCACGAGAGCGTCGCTGAACCGCCAGTCGTAATGCTCGTCGGACTTACGGAAAGCGAACAGGTCGGCGCGGGCCCCCCGCCGCCGCCGGTCGTGACCGCCACGTCCGCGGTGCACGTTGCTACGTGTCCGGTCGGACTTGTAACGGTCCCGGTGAATGTCGTGTTGGCATTGAGTGAAGACGATGTTACGGAACCGCCAGCCGCCGGAGTGACCGAGCCGACGCCGTTATCTATGGAAAAGGTACCTGCGTTCGTGGTCGTCCACGTGAGAGAGGTAAACGCACCGGATGATACCGACACAGGGCTCGCCGTGAGCGTACAGGTCGGCGCGGCAGGCGGCGGGGTCGGGTACGTGCAGGTCACGCCCGTCTGGCTCGTGGCGGCGGGGTTGTAGTTGGTGGCGGAGGAGTCCATACAGCCGTAGATGGGTGCGGCGGTCACCGTCACCTTCGCGGTACAAGTGACCGAGCCGCCGGCGCCGGTGGCAGTGCCGGTGTACGTGGTCGTCGTACCGGGTGTGACGGACTTCGTGCCGGACGCGACGGGCGTGACGGTGCCGACGCTATTGTTAATAGTGAAAGAAGTGGCGTTCTTCGTCGTCCACGACAAGGACGATGCTGTGCCGGCAACGACTGTCGCCGGGCTCGCGGTGAGCGTACAGGTCGGCGCGGCAGGCGGCGGGGTCGGGTACGTGCAGGTCACGCCCGTCTGGCTCGTGGCGGCGGGGTTGTAGTTGGTGGCGGAGGAGTCCATACAGCCGTAGACGGGGTACCTACAGGTGATGCCCGTCTGACTTGTTGCCTTTGGATTGTAATTCGTTGCCGACGAATCCATACAGCCGTAGACGGGGTACCTACAGGTGATGCCCGTCTGGCTCGTCGCTTTCGGATTGTAGTTCGTTGCCGAAGAATCCATACAGCCGTAGACAGGATAGGTGCACGTAACACCCGTCTGGCTCGTGGCGGCAGAATTATAGTTAAGCGCCGAGGAGTCCATACAGCCGATGACGGGATAGGTGCACGAACCGTCATTGACGGTCGCGCTCGGATTATAGTTAGTCGCCGTAGGGCTCGTGCAGCCGGAGATGTCGGGGCCGGGTCCAGGACCGGGGCCCCCGGCGTCGCCGGCTCCTGCACCGGCAGAACCGCCATCGCCTGCACCTGCACCTGCGGAACCACCGTCTCCCGCGCCTGCACCGGCACTACCGCCATCACCACCATCCCCCCCTGCGGCTTGAGCAAGTGCATGAAGCGGATGAATTGAAACAACATTACTGAGCTGTTGCACGACAAAACCGCGCGAAAGCGCGAGTACCATAAAAAGCAATATGAGCGTAATTGAGTATCGAATTGGCATATCCTATTTCCGAGACACCTCAATCAAGAGACGTCCCGGAAAACGGAGGGGACGTTAAGCACATCCCCAAGAGCTTTTTACTGAACATGCCGATCATGTGGCCTATTTTTAATCCAAAAGGCCGCGTTCTCCTGCAAACTACACCAGTGCCAGTTCCGGCCTCCCTTCTTCTTCCATGCGCCCGGAAGAACCAAAATACGACGTTCTCCTCCGGACACCGTCGGCGAGCTGAACCATGCAGGCCATATCGTTTCCACGATGTAGACCAGCTGGGCTTCAGTCAGATAAATCTTGGCGATACCGTCCACAAGAGGGACCATACCAAGATCTTCCACCACTTCTAGCGTCACCGGGTCTAGTAGGTTGACCTGAATGGCGATACCGAGCGGCGCACGGGTGTTGACGGTGTGAATTATCTCGTCCCCAATGTTTTCGGGGCCGCCATTCCCGACGTTTCCGCCGGAGACGTCATTCGCCGCATAGGCTTTAACGTCGCTGGCATTTTCGGAGTTGCGGTCGTTAGCCGCAGTAATCAGAGCATCGACCCTCTTCCCGAGGTCGTTTGATGCTGCGTAGATTGAGTCCATCGTCCAGGCATTTGCAAAAAGCACAATACCTTTCGGACAGACCGCCGTTGGTGTCGGAACCAACTGCTTCGCTGGAGGTTGCGCCGTTACAATCGGAAGCGGTGCCGGTGCACGTTTCCCATAGAGATTATTGCAGACGTCGGGGACGCCTACCGTCCACTTCGCTCCGTTCCAGTCCACAGTCCATTCCTCGGCCGGAGCCGAGTACTCCATACTGTTCTCGCGCGGCGGCTTTTCAAACTTCACCACCACGTTCCTCCAGAGAGCAACTTTCCCCGAACGCATGAAGTCGAGCTTCATGCCGTTGGTGATGTGAGCTTCCGTCCCCGATCTCCTCATCGCTTCGGTCAGAAGCAAAATGACCGGTCCCGGATATCCAGCCTGTCGAAGCACACGGGGTGCATCGGCAATCGCGGCCTCGCGGCTATGATACGCAGGATCAGCGTTGAAGTGCTCCCACGTCGCTACCGCAAAAACCGGATGTGCTAGCGCCGCCAAAGCGAGCGCCAGCATTGCAACAATGAGTTTCCTCATCGCAATACTCCTTTTGCTATGCCGCTCGCGCGACGATTAAGTGCCTATGTTCGTCCGGAATGGGCGAACACGCGAAGTGACTAGGTGTTCCAATGCTCTCGTCACCAAATGCCGGGGTGACGAGAAGTGCAACGAATGCCCCGAAGGCAGCCAGCCCCAGGAACACCCAAAAGGCAACTTTTGTGACTCTTCGGTTGATCATGGTCTGACCCCCTTTCATGTGATGCCGCAAGCGGCTGGTTGAAAGAACTCTCTCGCGCCCTGCTATTTGCGGAGAGCCATTCTATTTCTACCTAGATAGAAATGGAATGGCTTTCAACAAAGTCTGCGGTGACAATGAACCGGTCGCTCTTCGTGGCAAACGAGTTGCAGGTCACGAGTGTGAGCACGCGGCCGGTTACGTCGAGCGCGATGCCCGCATTGCTCGCGGCGCTCTCTTTTTCCATGCTCCGCACC
>DAICZA010000035.1 GCA_027311385.1 bacterium
ACTATCTTCTGAAGTACTCTTGTGGTGCGACCAAGAAAACAAGGAGCGTCCTCACGACTATGTTTTCTGAAGTACTCTTGTGGTGCACCCTGAGGGGCTCGAACCCCCGACCTTCGCAGTGTAAATGCGCTGCTCTACCAACTGAGCTAAGGGTGCGCTTCGTGAGTATACTATTTATTTTATTTTATCGTAGATAACGAGAGCTGTTTGAAGATTCGGCAATTTATGCGCATAATCGAGTCATGCCGAGGTGGCGTAATTGGTAAACGCGCTGCGTTCAGGTCGCAGTGAGGGCAACCTCGTGAGGGTTCAAGTCCCTTCCTCGGCACAAATTTCACTTCGCCCATTTGTGCCCTCGCTTGGAATCGAACCAAGAATAGCGGCTTAGAAGTCCGCGGTTATATCCATTTAACTACGAGGGCGAAGTGAGGAAGAAAGAATGAATGTCTTCATTATTTTTCTCTCCGAACGAGCCCCTGTATCGAGCCTGCGAAGATATAGGGGCGTATGGAAAATCTAACCTATTTCAGCATCATTGCGAAGGGTCGGCGTAGCGGTACACGCCGGTGACGTACTTCGCCTGTTCGGCGGCGCGATTCACGAAGACAGTGTGGATGGCATCAAGCGACGCGCTGTTGAAGAGCGGTGGCGCGCTCGCCGCAGCAGGGCCGATGACGCCGCCGTTCGCGACTATATCAAACGCCCATACATTCCACACGATGATGCCCGCGAGCGCCAGTGTGGAAAACGTGAGCAGAAGCAACCAGTCACGCACCGGGTCTTGGAGTGCGCCGGCGCGCAAACGTTTCAGGAAACGGGAAATGGTGTCGGAGAAGTTCATGGCGTGCTTGTTGCGGTACCCACGGACACCGAACCGACGACGAGGTTCACGGCGGCGTGCCAGTTGTTTGCCGTATCCTGCCCGAGTGCGAGCGTTGAAAATGAGAGGTCATACGGCGCATATTCAATTGCGCCAACCGTGCGCATCACCGCGTCAAACGTTCCTTTCGTGGTGAGCGCGAGCGTCAGGGTTGGTCGCGCCTTCGTCCCGCTTGTAGAGACGGAGAGCACGCTGACCGCGGCTCCCTGCGCTTTCCCCAGCTCCTCCAGCGTGTTGATAAATGAGACGACGCCGCTTTCCGGGACAAAATAGCCCTGCAGGGTCGTCTCGTCTCCTGAAATTTCGGCAAGCGACGCGCGTGCGGAAGCGATGCGGCTCGCCGCCTCGGTCTTCGTGGCGATCTGGCTCTCCAAGCTCGCGACGGCGGCGCTTTTCGTCTCAATGGCGGCATACCACACGCCGTAGCCGATGACGGCAACTGCGCAGATGACACTAGCGACAATAAGATGGAAGAGGGGCGATTTCATGGCGAAAGTGTCACGGTGATGCTAAACGCGATGTCAGTATCGCTCGCATACGCGGAAACGGGCAGGGTGGCGGAGGCCACCGTCGGTGCGCCCTGCAATGCCAGCTGGTAATTGCGCAGCGCATCACGGGTCGCCGCGACGCCGGAAACGGCGACCGTGCCCGCGGTGCTGCCCGCGGCGGGTGTGTACGCAAGGCCGGAGAGCGTGACGCCGGAGCGCGACACCGCGAGGAGCGAGCGGAGGATGGCGCTTGCCGACGGCGCATCCGCGAGTGCGGTCAGCGTCGCCGCGTCACTGGAAAGGGCGACGAGCCGCGCAGAGAGCGCCGTTTCGTTCGCAGACGAAAGCGCAGATTCCATCGTCGCGAGGCGCGCCGTTTTCGCGCTTTCGCTTTGCGCGAGGAACACGTACGTCGGCACGAGGAGCAGCGCCGCAATGAGTACCAGAATCGTCAGAAGTACGACGCCGATCACGCTGAGCCGCAGGAAGTAATCGTGCGCAAACGCGCGTTGGCGCTCTTGGGGAAGGAGATTGGTAAGTTCGTTATGCATAGGGTTGGACGTTGTCGCGGAGCGCCAGGCCGATCGCGGTGGCGTAGGCGAGCGATTCGGTGTAATCAAGCGCCGGAATCCACGTATCGCGCGACGCGAGGTTGGTGAACACATCGCCGGCCGAGACCGGAATGCCGAGTGCCCCTTCAAGGTATTCGGGAAGCCCGCGCACCGAGGCATTGCCGCCGGCGAGAATCGCGTGCGCTATCGGCTCATGACCGGAGAGCGTCGCCTTCTCCTGCCAGTAGTCCAGCCGGCGGGATATCTCATCGCGAATCGCGGAGACCGTTGAGAGCATCGCGGCGAGATAATCCTCGTTTCCAGGTGCCGGCACGATGCCGCGCTCGGCCTTCACCTTGCGCGCTTCGGGCTCCGTCACGCCGAAATGCTTCTGCACGGCGAGCGTGAGCGCGTGGCCGCCGATGCCGATAGTCGTCGCGAATCGCGGTATCCGCTTCTCCACAATGGCCAGCTTCGTCGTCGTCTTGCCGACATCAATGAGAAGCGTCGTAGCCGTATCACCCGCGGGGATGAGCGCGCGCGCCATTGCAAACGGCTCGTCCTCCAGTGCGCGCACGCCGATGGCCGCCTGGTCAAACGCGGAGAGCAGGTCGTCCACAATGCGCCGCGCGAACCCGACACCCGCGATGAGCTCCCCGCCCTGCGCCCCCTGCCCGACGCCGACAATATCAAACACCGTCTCCGGCGGCGGTAGCGGGACCAGTTCGTCAAGGTGCTGTTCAACGGCAGTGCGCCATTCCAGTTTCTTTGTCCCCTGCGCCGCCGTCTCAAAGAGATAGGATTTTGATTCAGACAGCGCCGCGTTGGTTGAAGAAATGCCGGCATCCTGTGCGGCGGCGGAAAGCGCCTCAACGACCGCAGTTCGGTCTACAATCTCGCCGTCGGTAAACGCGCCGAGCGGCAGACGCGATTGCGCGTAGTGCGCAAGGACAAGCCCGTGCGCCCCCTCAACGAGGCGCACCGCTTTGACGCCGCTCGTGGAGAGGTCAACGCCGGAGAGCGGGAGCGCAATGTATTGCGGCGGCGCGAACGCGGCGCGCAACCGTTCGCCGAAAACAGGAGCCATAGGCTCAGTATAACGCGCCCGCGCGCCGTTTCCGCACACTAATGTGCACTCGTCCCGGGCGGCACGTCCCTATCGGGCGAAAGAAACGCAAACGTCTCGTCGGAACCGACCGCAAACAACATCCCGTTACTCTCCAACCCGCGTATGGTGCGCGGCTCAAGGTTCGTCACGAAGGCCAGCTGGCGGCCGACAAGGGCCGAAGGCCCGGACTCGCTTACATACGCGGCGATGCCGGAAACAATCTGACGGGGACCGCTTTCTTCGCCGAAGTCCACCATAAGCCGCAGGAGTTTGTCGGTCTCAGGCACGCGCTCGGCGCTCCGCACGGTACCGACCCGTACTTCTATCTTGCTGAATTCGTCAATTGAAATGCGTTCTTTATTCATCCCGTTAGAAGTGTCCATGCGATTGATACTACCAAATAAACAACCCTTTACACGAGCACGCGTCGCTTTTAAGAAAATTTTATGTGCATTGAACTTCTAACGGGACTCATGGTCAACTCGTGAAAGGTAGCTGGTAAGGATGAGCGCGGCGGCCGAAGCGTCTACGTTCGCGCGCCCCTTCGGGGCGCGCGACTTCGCCTCCTTCCCCGGCGCGCGGCGCGCCTCGGCACTCGTGAACACTTCCGACTCATAAAAGACCGGCGCGCCCGCGCGC
>DAICZA010000036.1:0-232 GCA_027311385.1 bacterium
GCAGTCAGCTGGCGAACCGCGAGAAAGCGATGCAAATCCTCGTTGCGAAGCTGGACCTCCTGCACGAGGAGGAGGCGGCGAAGAAGCACGCGGCGACCCGCAAGGAGCAGATAGGCACCGGCGACCGCTCCGAGAAGATACGCACGTATAATTACCTCCAAGACCGCGTGACCGACCACCGGCTCAAGGAGTCGTGGCACAACCTGCCCAAGATTATGGCGGGCGGCATTGG
>DAICZA010000036.1:242-3466 GCA_027311385.1 bacterium
TTTTTTGTAAAATTGGGCTATAATAGAAACCAGTACTGATCCATTCGGATTAGGCGATCTTTCAAAGGAGACGACAATGCGAATCTTGAAAGGAGCTTCACTCGAGCTCCACGAATTGCAAGAAGAGCATTTGCCGGTTCTCTTCTTGTGGCGGAATTCTGTCGATTTCATGGGGTTGTGTTCAACTCGTCGGAATCTCATATCTCCTGAGGAGTTCAGGATCGAGTTGAAATCTGACTTCAGACGAGATCGACATTCTCAATTCCTAATCATCAAGAAAAAAGAATGCATCGGTACGGTTTATTCCTATAAACTGAATCGTACCGATGGCTACACTTTCATAACGATTTTCATCGCGAAACCATGGCGAAATAAAGGTTACGGCGCTGAAGCCATGGTCGTATTTCTCGAATATCTCTTTCGAGAATTCGGATTGTATAAAGTGTATGCCGAAATCTACTCGTACAACCACAAGTCTCTTCGTGCACTGATGAGTGGAAAATTTATAGAGGAGGGGAGATTCCGTGGCCATCGACTGTACCATGAGGAGCGGCATGATCTTATCCGACTGGCGTTCTTCAGGAGCCAATTGGGAGATTTCGCGTCTCTCGTGAAAAAGTTGACAAATCGAGATCTACTTGCTTGGATGTAGCTGTTCTTTCTCAATCTGAAAGGAGGTGAGATTTATGGGCGAATACGGCGGAGGTTACGACAAAGCCGATGCGGCGAAAGACACGGACACATCAACAAGCAAGGTCAGTGAGGCTTGGCACGATGCACGAGACGACGCAGCCAAAGAAGGCGGTCACGGCGTACCCGAAAATCGGCATGGTTCGGACGACAGCGGCAAGTAGTCTCAGCAAAAAACCGACCGGGCATCCTATGGATGTCCGGGTTTTTTTGAGGTAGTATTTGCATATGGTCGACAAAGAAAAGCAGATCTCAATGATTACCTGGCAAGATGCCGCGTTCAGTTTTGAGAAATCAATACCCTCGTCGGTTCCAGAACCGCGAACAATATTCGGTGTCATTATACGTGAAGCGAGTGACCATATTTTTATTGCCACAAATCTATATCGAGATATGAAGACAAATGATCTCATCCCTGTGGATGGAATGCTCATTCCGCGTGGGGTTATACGTGAGGTGAGGCATCTTTCAAAATTCCATGATTAATTTTTCTGTACAAAACCAAGAGGAAGTGCGTGTGCGATGGAATGACGCCGTCTTATATGGCCCTAAGAACAAAGTTGATCGACTTACCGCAATGGAAACTATCGGTATACTAGAAAAAGAAGACGGAGATTTTATCATTATTCGGTCGCCAAAAAATATCCGACGGGCAGACAATACTTTTCACCCAGAAAAAAATCCGATGTTCTACTTCATTCCGCGCGGCATGATTGAAAAGATTGAACCAGTGTAGTTTGAGAAGCTTGCATTACGGCGCATTTTCAAGTACAGTAGCCCCACATGACGACCGGACCGCAGACGGCAGAACTGAAGCGCCTCTTTGATACGGGGGCGCATTTCGCGCAGGTGAAGAGTCGCCGGCACCCTTCAATGAAGCCGTTTCTCGTGGGTACCAAAGGCCGGCAGGAGATTATTGACCTCGTGAAGACGATGGAGCAGCTTGAGGCGGCGAAGGCGGCGATGGAGGCGCTCGCAAAGGAAGGGAAGACGATTCTGTTTGTCGGCGGGAAGGTTGAGATTGCGGCGCTCGTGAAGAAGGCGGCCGAGGATATCAGCGCACCCTACGTTGCGGCGCGCTGGCTCGGCGGCACGATTTCCAACTGGAGCGAGATTAAGAAGCGCGTGGACCGTCTTGCGGAATTGAGCGCTCCGGACGCGGACAACACCCTTGCCAAACAGCACACCAAGCTTGAGCTGGTTATGATCGGCCGCGAGAAGAAGCGGCTTGAGACGCGCCTGGACGGCATCACGACGATGACGAAAAAGCCGGACGCCCTGCTTGTCGTGGATACGAAGCACGAGAAGCACGCGGTGAAGGAGGCGAACGAGGCGGGCATTCCTATCATCGCGATTATGAGCTCGGATTGCGACGTGCGCCAGGCGGCGTATCCGATTGTCGCAAACGACACGTCGCGCGAGACGGTGAAGCTCATCCTTGCCGAGCTCGGTGCGGCTTTTCAGAAAGGACAGACCGCATAGGGGGGCGCTACAGCCGTGTGGCTGTGTTATTATCTTTTCATTACCGTATGGAAATTACGACCGACAGCATTAAAGAATTGCGCGAGATGACCGGCGTGTCCGTCATGCAGTGCAAGAAGGCGCTCCAAGAGGCGGGCGGCGATGTCAAAAAGGCCGAAGTCATCCTCAAGAAGCATTCGGCGGCGTCCGCCGAGAAGAAGGCGTCCCGTTCACTTGCGGCCGGCGTGCTCGGAAGTTACGTCCACGACGGCGCTATCGGCGCATTGGTCGTCCTCTCCTGCGAGACGGATTTCGTCGCCAAGAATCCTGAATTTGCCGCGCTGGCGCGCGAGCTCGCTATGCAGGTGACCGCGACGGATCCGGCCTACGCGACGACCGACGACATTTCCGCGGAAGCGAAGCAGACGGCGACCGCCGTGTTCCGGAAGGAAGTCGCCGACAAGCCCGCCGCTATGCAGGAAAAGATACTTGAAGGCAAGTTGGCAAGCTATTTCCGCGACCAAGTCCTGCTTGAACAGCCGTGTATCAAGGACGAGGGCAAGACGGTGCGCGACCTCCTGAACGAAGCGACACAGAAGTTCGGCGAGCGCGTAGAGGTAAGCCGCTTCACGCGCCTCTCTGCGCGCTAGACGCCGTGGCGTACCTCATTTTCGTCCTCGTTGCGCTCGTGCTCCTCGGCGGGTTCTTCCTGCTCACCCGGTATGAGACCGAGCACGGCGTGCGTTTCTTCGCGCCGCTGCGCGCCCGCCTGGACCGCAACGCGGAGCGCCTGGCGTTCGTTCTCGCGCACGTAGACCTCGCCGCGTTCCTGCGCGACGAAGTACGCCGCCTCATGCATCGCCTCGGACACGATGCGGTCCATCTTTCGCTCCAGGCGGTGCGCGCCGTTGAGCGCGTGCTCACCCGCCTCATTCGCCATTTCCATACGCGGCATGCGATTGATGTCGCACCGCGCGAGACAGCGCGGCCGTTCGTGAAGACATTGTCCGATTTCAAAGGCCGCTTGAAAGCGACGCATCCCGAAATATCTGATATACCGTAGTGAAAGCCGA
>DAICZA010000037.1 GCA_027311385.1 bacterium
AAGCCAAACGCGAGCAAGGAGAAACCGATAGAACAGCTGACCTGGTACGCGCTCGCGCTCTCGCGGCTCACCGGCCTGCGGCTCTTTGAGTTCAAATGTGCATGGTTTGATGATAAGGATTTCTATGAATTTTATCCTCTGCATATTGTGAAGAAATTGCAGCCCGCGAAGCGAGCGCGGAAGGTGCGCTATCGCGATGGAAGCATCGCCGCCGTGCCGCGCACCGACGAGTTAGTCATTACATAACCTATGATGAATTACGCACAATCTAAATATAAGACGAACTTCACTCCGCGGAAGCCGGTGAAGACCTTCCGCGACCTGGACATCTACCAGCAGACGCTCCAGTGCTCGGTCATCGTGGTCAAGAATATTCGGCCGAAATTGGTAACGCTGAAGTATCCGTTCACCGAGGGCGTGGTGGATTGCGCGATGAACGTGCCGCTCTCCATCGGCGAGGCGCACTCCATCCGTTTCGGCGATTTTCCGCTTGGCCTGCGCCTCATAGAGAAGGCAATGTCGGGATGCAACAAGATGATTATCTACCTGGAACATATTAAAGGTATGTACGGCGCCAAGGTGGATGCCGATGTGATTGACGAAATTATCGCCCGGTACGCCGAGAGCCGGACGAAAACCTTCCATCTGGAGCAGTCCTGGAAGAAGTGGAATACTGCCCCCAGGGAGCCCGGTGCGGCCGGCAAAGTTAGGCTATAATTAACCATACTGCTATGTCATTACTTGAAAGAATGCGCGGAGATAGGGAGGGATGGTACAAGGTTTCGGACCTGGCGGTTGGTGCCGAGATTGCCGTTCCTTCGGAGCGTCCCCGTGCCGATATTGACGGGAGCATTGAGTCGCCCGGTATTTTCTGGGACGAAATCGTCTCCATCACGCACATCGGCCGCGAGCAAGTGTATGACATTGAAGTGGAAGGCACGCATAACTTCGTCGGGAATGACATCTTCGCCCACAATACCTATCTTTTGAGTGCCGACCCCACGACCAATATAGTATCCATGGGCGGACCTGTCGGCATCGGTACCACCACGCCGTCGGCGGCATTGAGCGTACAGGGTGTTTCCGGAATCAGTGATTTGTTCAATATTGCCTCATCCACGGGCGAGAGCATGTTCTACGTGAACAGCAATGGCTCAGTGGGCATTGGTACCACCACCCCGAATCACACCCTCACGGTCGCAGGTGACATCGGTGCCATCGCCTTCGTCAACACTTCCACCCGCTCTGCCAAGACCGACATTAATTACGTCACGGCGAGTACCACCGACGATATGTTGAATCAGCTCGTCCAGCTCAAGGTCGCCACCTACCTCTATAAAATAGAACCCCAACAGGACCCGCTCCGCCTGGGCTTCATCGCCGAAGACGCGCAGACCATCGCCCCCGAGATACTCTCGCCCGACGGCAAGGGGGTAGACCTCTACAAGCTCGCCACCTTCAACATCGCCGCCACTCAGGCGCTCGCGGCGCGCGTGGATGCGGAAAACGTGCGTCTCACCTCGCTGGAGGCGCGCGTGACCGCACTCGAGAACGGGTCCATCACGAGCGCGAGCGGCTCGCCGCTTTCGCTTGGGACGAGCTCGCTTGCGTCTGCGCTTGCGAGCTTCGGCGCGTACATTCAGAAGGGCATCGCGCAGTTCGGCACGCTGGTGGCCGACCGGTTCGTCGCCGCGACGAACTCCGCCGGCACGAGCTCGGCGGGCACGGTGACCATCCTCGCAGGCAACACGGTGGCGCAGGTGGCAAACGCGTACGTGACGCCTGGCACCAAGATATTCGTCACCTTCACCGCCTCTACCACCGGCGCGTGGTACATAAGTGACAAGCAGAACGGCTCCTTCACGCTCAAATTGGAACAGCCGCAAGCCAGCAACGTGTCCTTTGATTACTTCCTCGTGCAGACCGAGGGCCAGATCGCGACGAGCACGCCGGTGACCGGCGGAAGTCAGAATTCGGGAAGTCAGACTTCCGGGACTTCCTCAACCGCGGCGATAACTCTGCTCGGCGACAATCCGATGCACGTTTCGGTCGGAAGCGTCTTTGCCGACCCGGGCGTCGTCGTGGCAAGCGGTGCGCCGGTGACGACCTTCATCAACGGCGTGGAGCAAGTCGTTTCCACCACCACCATTACCACCTCCAGCCCGACGACCTACATCATCACCTACCGCGCGATTGATGCGGCAGGGAACACGGCGACGGCGATGCGCTCGGTCATCGTCGGTAATCCGGACGGGACTGTGAGTACGGGCGCCGCGAGCGGAGCGAGCGGCGGTTCGTCGGCGACCACCACAACCGCTACCGCGAGCACGACTGCGGCTTCTGCCGACACCACGCCGCCGGTCGTGACACTCAACGGCGCGGCGGCGATGCAACTCACCGTCGGCGACGCCTTCACCGACCCGGGCGCAACCGCCACCGACAACGTGGACGGTGACCTGACTGCCAAAATTGTGGAGACCGGCTCGGTAGACACGACCACCGTCGGTTCCTACACGCTCACCTACAGCGCGACTGACGCGGCAGGGAATACCGGAAGCGCATCGCGCCTCGTGACCGTGCTCGCGGCGCCGGCAGCCGGCGCCGCGACTTCTACCGCCTCAACCACGACTACCACCACGACCGCAACGACCACCTCCTCCACCTAATCCACTTGGCGGTTGAACCGCCAAGTAAATATTTATGTGAACGGCTCACTCGTAAAAAGCGGTTCAATGGGAATTAATGCTGGGAACACTCTCGGTGAATTTATCGGGTGTTCAAGTAGTACCGGGACAAGTTGTTCAAGTAAATTCACCGGTAATATTGACGATGTCCGTCTCTATAACCGCGCCCTCTCCGCTACCGAAATCAAATCCCTCTACAACCAGGGCCGCTAATATTCACGGGCGACTTGGAGGCTTCGCCTCCAAG
>DAICZA010000038.1 GCA_027311385.1 bacterium
GCATCTCCTCCGCGACGCCCGCGAGGTGGTTCGCGAGGCGCGCGAGTGCGAAGAGGAGCGACGAAAGGCGGTTCATATAGGCGAGCGTCTCGGGAGCGAGCTCGCGCAAGTGCAATTCGTTGACCGCGATAACGCGTCGCTCGGCGCGGCGCGCGAGCGTGCGCGCGACGTCGAGCAGGGCGGAGAGCTCCGTCCCGCCGGCGATGGAGAACCCTTTGAGCTTCGGAATCTCTTTTTCAATAGCATTCACCATCGTTTCAGCCCTCTGCACAGCGCTCTCCCCCACTCGTTTGTCGGCGCCGGCAACTTCGGCCTGGATGATGAAGAGCGTCTCCTGAATGTCGCGCAAAGTATTCGCAATGCGCGGCCCTGCCACTGCGCGCATCTTCACAAACCCGAGAAAGGCATTCAGCTCGTCAAGCGAGCCCAGCGCTTCCGGCAACTCCGACGATTTGGAGATGCGCTGTTGGTTGCAGCCGAATGCCGTCGTGGTTCCCGTGTCCCCTTTGCCGGTGTAGAGCATATGAGCCCAGTATACGCCATTTTGCGGGGGTATTGACTTTATTATGTAAAGATGCTTAAATGGAGACCTGTTCTTCAAAACTGGAGGAAGAGATGGCGAATAAGCAGCCTATGCCCCACGTCGGGGGGGTGAATTACAAACCCGATTCCCACTACAAGGATTTGTGGTGGGAAAAGAAGGTGTGGCTCGGTATGAGCCGCAGTGAGTTGGTTCTGGTCGCCGTAACGTTCGTACTGGGGGCGCTGGTGATTTATACAGTGCTCTCAAATCCGGACTGGGTTCTCGGAATCCGGCACTTCAGACACCTCCGCCACTAAACCTGGCGGAACAAAAGATCCGGCGCGCTATATGCCGCCGGATCTTTTTATTTCCGTACAATCCTGCCACGAAGCAAGTAGCGTATACTCTTGCCGTATGTCCCGCTTTCGTAATCTCCTCGGCGCCGCGCCGCTTATCGCATGGTATGCATGGGGACTGTCGCGGGAACTGCCAGCACTCTTCTCGCGCTACTCGTCACTACTTGTCGGCGGACATATTGATGCGGTCCGCGCGCTCCAAACCGTTACCGAGGCGGTCAGCATCGTGTACATCGGTCTCCTTATTCTTCTGCTCATCGTCCGCGAAACGCCGCACGCGCAGACGAAGAACGCTAGGGCGTACCTCGCGGCCTATATCGGCACGTTCGCCATCGCATCGTTCTATGTTCTGCCGACCGCGGTGCCGACGACCCCGGTCCTTATACTCGCGACGCTCTGCATCGCTATCGGGCTCGGGCTTTCGCTCGCCACGCTTATTTATCTCGGGCGTTCATTCGCCATACTGCCGAGCGCGCGCACGCTTATCACCGGCGGACCGTACCGCCTCATCCGCCACCCGCTCTATCTTTCCGAAGAAATGGTCGTCGTCGGCATTATGCTCCAATTCGCCGAGCCGTGGGCGCTCGTCATCGTTGCTGTGCACCTGGCCGCCCAGTTTGCGCGTATGCACTACGAAGAACAGACGCTCACGGCGTCCTTCCCCGCGTACACCGCCTACGCCGCGCGCACTTCCCGGCTGATTCCGGGGCTGTATTAAATTTGGTGCCCGGGAGAGGATTCGAACCTCCATGCCCATATAGGGCGTTACCACCTCAAGGTAGTGCGTCTAGCCAGTTTCGCCACCCGGGCATTACTTTGTCAACCTCTTATGAGTTGCCGGCAAAGATTGACCTACTATACGCAATGCGCGCACTATTTTCAATCTTTTCCTGGCGAGATGTATCCCTTTTTGACTCGCATACATTGCGCGTAACACGGCTAGCGTCTCCTTCTTCGCATACCGCAGAGTGGATATTTCATGTCGCATCTCTGTCTCTTTGGTTTTTGCTATGTGCCCATCCACTTGGATAAGTCTGTGGAGAGTATCCCGTAGCCACTTCGTGTGCTCCGCACTCGCTGAAGTGAAATTGAGATAGAACATATAGCTCGAGCGCCAGCGCGGGTCATAATAGCTATAGAAACTTCCGTCGCCGTCGAAACTGCCACGCAAGAAATCGAAAAAATACTCGTCTGGAATGAGTAGCGTACCGAGCGTGAGGGACTTCTTCGGTGTCAAACCGAGTGTGAGCAAGAAATCATAGAGAACGACATCACCCCACTGTACGCGGTGGTAGGTTCGCGTCTCGCCTTCCCTTCCAGATCTATGAACGCCAACTTTCACTTTTAGACCGAGACATTTTTTAAGATTATTGATTTGCTCTATGTCTTTTGACACAAGAATGAGGTGGCGGCCGTCTCCGGAAAGACAGCCGTCGGTCGCGATGAGACCAATCGCATATGCCAGCT
>DAICZA010000039.1 GCA_027311385.1 bacterium
ATAGGTTTATTCAATTATGAACGAAGTCTCTTCGGTGCCTGCGTGCATCGGCATCATTATGGACGGGAATCGCC
The DNA here is from genome assembly GCA_027311385.1 of bacterium. Classification (GTDB taxonomy): domain Bacteria; phylum Patescibacteriota; class Minisyncoccia; order Phycocordibacterales; family Phycocordibacteraceae; genus C7867-001. The sequence goes on from DAICZA010000039.1 coordinate 75, forward strand.
GGTGGGCGCGCGAACGCAGCCTGCCGGTATTTGAGGGGCATAACGAAGGCTATAAAAGACTCAAAGACTGTATGCGGTGGGCGCGCGCGGCGCGGATTCCGCATGTGATCGCCTACGCATTTTCCGAGGAAAATTGGCAACGTTCCGAAAAAGAGGTCGGCTACCTGATGACCTTGTTCCGCACTATTCTTGAAAACGAGACAGAGAAAATGATTGCGGAGCGCATTCGCATACGTTTCATCGGCGACCGCTCCCGATTCGGCGCAGACCTCCGAGCAATGATGGAGAAGATGGAAACGGTAACGGCAGCGTCGTATGACATCACCCTGCATCTCCTGATGTCGTATGGCGGCCGTGCGGAGATTGTCGCGGCGGCGAATCGCCTGAGCGCGGAAGGGAAAGGGGAGGCAACGGAAGAGGATTTCAGCGCCGCGCTCTGGGGCGCGGGGATACCCGACCCGGACATCGTCATCCGCGTGGGAGGCGAGAAGCGCCTTTCCGGGTTCCTGCCGTGGCAGACGGTCTACAGCGAGCTGTTTTTTGTAGATACGTTCTGGCCGGCTTTCACCAAAGAGGAATTTGACGCCATTCTTACGGAATTTGCCGGGCGCGAACGCCGGCGCGGGAAATGATACTGTGGGGACAATGAATCTCCCCATCCTCTACGAAGACGCGGATGTCGTCGTGATCGCGAAGCCCGCGGGGCTCATCACGCATGCCGACGGCCGGACCGAGGAGCCGTCAGTCGCCGAGTGGATGCTGGAGCACTACCCGTCGGCCCGGGACGTCGGGGAACCCTGGACCTCGCCGCAGGGAGAAGTCATCCTGCGCCCCGGTATCGTGCACCGTCTTGACCGCGGCACCTCGGGCGTCATGATTCTCGCAAAAACAGGTGCGGCCCACGCGTTTCTCAAAAAACAATTTGAAGACCGTTCTACCGAAAAACGCTACCGGGCATTCGTCTACGGCCATCCAAAGGAAGACGCGGGCGTCATAGAAGCGGAGATTGTGCGCTTGCGCTCGCTGCCGCCGCGCTGGGGCGTCGCGCGCGCCGGGGAGAGCCGCGCGCACCGCGCGGCGGTGACGAAGTGGCAGGTGCTCTCGCGGGGCGCGGACCCCGCCACCGGCGAGAATGCGGCATATCTGGAGGCGCGCCCCGAGACCGGCCGCACGCACCAGATACGCGTGCATCTCAAACATCTCGGCCACCCGGTCGTGTGCGACCCGCTCTACGCAAAAGGCCGCCCTTGTTTGTTTGGATTCGGGCGGCCGGCGCTCCACGCATTTTCACTGTCTATCACCCTGCCGTCCGGGGAACGGCGCACGTTTGAAGCGCCGCTCCCGAGTGATTTCACCAGTGCGCTCACCCGGTTCCCGAACGAATGACGGAGGTTTGCCCCCGGGCGCATCGCATGCTACAGTGCGCAGGTCTATGAGGAATGTCATCACGCCGGTTAATGCGGAAGGACGCGCGAAGCTCGGGCTTCGCGCGGGCGATACCGTGCGCGTCATCCAGAACATCATTGAGCTCAAGAAAGGCCGCGGCACCGACAAGAAGGAGAAGACCCTGAAGAATGCGCGCAAGCAGGCGTTTGAAGGACTCGTTCTCTCAACGAAGCACGGCAAGGAGGCGGGCGGTATGTTCACGGTCCGCGCGACCCTTTCGGGCGTCGGCGTAGAAAAGACGTTCCCGCTCTATTCGCCGTCTATTGACTCCATTGAAATCGTAAAGCGCTCCAAGGTCCGCCGCGCGAAGCTCTATTTCATCCGCGAGAAGGCCGCCAAGGCGGTCCGCCGCCAGCTCCGGAACGCGCGTATGATGCACCTGAAGAGCGACGAGACGATTGTCGCCGAGGAAGCGGCGCCGGAGGCAGAAACTATTGAAGCTGTGGAAGCCGCCGCGCCGGTCGCAGAGGAAACGAAAGAAGAAGTTGCAGCGTAAATTTCCATGAAGCAAAGGAAGTCCGCGTTATCCACGCGGATTTTCTTTAAATTCTATTGGTATAATCCTATACTTGAGGTATGGGGAAACGAGGAGTAAAGCCAAAGCGAAGGGAAGTGGTGTGGTCTT
>DAICZA010000003.1 GCA_027311385.1 bacterium
AACGTAACATTTCGAGGAGAATACGGCGTAAAGAAAGGAGATATCGTTCAAAAACGGCTGTAATAGTTGCAAACGGGTGTAACATTTCAAAACCGAACAAAGCGAACACGAAAAGACGCATTTTGAGTGTTCGGTTTCTGTTTGCTCTCGGGACGAACAGAGCGATCCTATGCGATGGATCCGACTCTCACAAATGAGACTAATGAGACCATTTTGGGCATAATTTGGAGTCTCACTTTGGCATTTATAAAATACCTGATTCCCCGAGACATGTCATTCACCCGCCATACGGTGGCGTATTTGCTCAAAATGAGACAAATGAGACACTCCACACATGTCCTCACTGTGTCTCATTTGCCGATTTAAAATGCCAACAAATGCCAATAATTCAGGAAAATGGATCGGGTACAAATTGGACAAAATGGACAGCCGAGGAGACAGATTGGGCGTGTCCAATTTGATGGAGTTGCACAATATCCTTTTTGCGAACCGTTCCTGCAGGAGCACGTGAATGCTAGCCGGAATCGTGAATTTCTAGACAATCTCAAAAGACTTTGTATTGTAATGCTCCTTGATAATTGCATTGGCGGTTGAATTCATCGCGCACGATTTGCAGGAAGCGAAGAGGTGCAGACGGTCTCGCTTCCCTGACAGCCATGATAACATTTTTTCCTCAAATTCTTCACGTTCCTTGAAGGAAAGGCGACCGACGTAGAGCGTGGGCTGCAATTTGGACAGGCCGTAATTTTTGCACTGTTTCTCGGCTTGCACCTGGTGCTTCTGACTCGATGTCCGCCAAGCGGCAATCGTGAGAAATCCGGGATCGTTCATGGGGTGTATTCGAAAGGTATATACATCTTTTCCTTCTCCAAAAAGATGCGGGCAAGCAGTTCGCTTTGTTCCGTAATCGCAGCGCGGAGCGTGCGTTTCTTTCCCCGGTGCGCGACTTTCTGGTCGAGGCGCTTCAGGACTGCTCCAACCACCTTGCTCTTCCCTTGTGCCGAGAGACGGTATTCACTTTTAGCCACGAGTTCGAAATCCCCTCGTTTGCCAAGCTCTTTATTTATAAACAGCGGAATAATCGCGGCATCCACCAGAGGGACGCGAAATTCCTCCACCATATCGAGCACGAGCGCCGGTTTGCCGTAGCGCTCGGAGTGATACAGACCGAGATACGGATCGAGGCCGATGTACAGGCAGGCGCGTTCGACTTCGTTATAAAGGATGCCGTAGCCGTAGTTGAGCGCGCTGTTGAATTTGTCCCGGCCTTGCGGGATACGGCCCGGGAATTTGAAGAGTGTTCTCATGCCTCGCCAGTACCGTTCCGCGATAGAGCCTTCGAGACCGAGCATCTCTTCGTTCGCCCGATTGCTCGGAAGCAGTTTCGCGATTGATTCGAACACCGCTTCTGCTTGCATACGCTCCTTTGCGTTTTCAGCACCATATCGGTCGGCAAGATGGCGCATGAAGCGAATCTGATTTCGGCATTTGCCGACAACAAAGGTACGCGCAAGCTCGAAGGATTTGATTTGATCCGAAGAGGTCGTGAGCTGCGCGCGTCGCAATGTCGCAAGACCCTTCGGGTCGCTCGAGAAGATGCGGCCAACCGGCTTGCCGAACGCGCCGAGATAGACGATATCCACCTCGTGATCGAGTGCGAGCTGTACGGCATGCATGGAGATAGAGGAAGGTCGCAAAATCACTATTTTATTGAGCCGACGAATCGGATACTCCTTTCTTGTTCGCGGAGGTTTCGGCAATCCTGTCTTCCGGCGTTTTCTTCCCGGGGGCAGAGGAGGTTTAGGGCCGGGAAGAGAGATGGTGATACGCTCGCCAGTCGCCCCGATGAAGGTGCCGTACGTGTCGATGAGTAAATCCATGGGTATAGGATATATCATTCCATTGACTTTCAGTCAATGGCATCGTTTGATGCGCTCTAAAGATACCAACTCACCCCTCATGGACTCCTCCGAGGGGTTGTGGCATCCCTTGTACCTGTACCAGATAATACAAGGAATATGGAAACAACAATGGTTCAGGGCGGTTTCGGAGCGGCGGTCGCTCCAGTCGAAATGGTTCCAGTCCGGTACTGCCTCTATGCGAGGAAGAGCACCGAGAGCGAAGAACAGCAGGTGTTGAGCATCGATAGTCAGATCAAGGAAATGCTGGTTTTGGCTGAGAAAGAGAAATTGGAGATCGTCGAAGTGAAGCGTGAATCGCATTCAGCCAAGGAGGCCGGGGCACGACCGATATTCAATGAGATCGTGGAGGAAATTAAGAGCGGCAAGTTCAACGGCATACTGACCTGGGCACCAGATCGCATCTCTCGCAACGCGGGCGATCTCGGTCGCATCGTCGATCTCATGGATAGCAAGCACCTGATTGACATCCGCACGTACGGCCAGCGATTCACGAATAATCCGAACGAGAAATTCTTGCTGATGATATTGGGGAGTCAAGCAAAATTGGAGAACGACAACAAGCGCGTCAATGTGAAGCGAGGACTCCGAGCGAGAGTCGAGATGGGCCTATGGCCCGGCATCGCGCCCACGGGATATCTGAATGACGGACGAAAGGATCATCGGTGTGAAGTATTAGTTGATCCCGTCCGCTCCCCTGTCATCAGACAGGTCTTCGAGAAGATCGGGGTGGAGCGCTGGAGCGGGCGAAAAGTACATGCGTGGCTCAAATCGGATATCAAGTTTGCCTCTCGGATTGGCAAGAGCATGAATCTCTCTACCTTATACAAGATGCTCAAGAATCCCTTCTATTGCGGTGTCTTCGAGTATCCGAGGGGCTCGGGCTCCTGGTATACCGGCAAGCATACGCCGATCATCACCCAGGAACTCTTCCAGGCAGTCCAAGAGAAGATCGCCGAGGAGAACCGCCCCAAGACCAGGTTCGAAGAGTGGAACTTCACCAAACTCCTCCTCTGCGGATACTGCGGTTCCGGCATCACCGCCCAAGAGAGAGCCAAGATACTGAGTACCGGTGAACCCGTCTCCTACGTGTACTACTCCTGCTCCCGCGCCAAGGACGTGAACTGCAAGAATCCGTACCTGCGCGAGGAGAAAGTTATCGAGCAACTCGCTGGTCTGATTGACAAGATATCCCTCGACGAAATCGGTGCCCGTCACCTCATTGAGCGCGAAGTGTCGCGATACAACAAGTTACGTGCGGAGGTTGAAGGGAAAAGCGAAACCATCAAGGCTAAGGAAATGGACATTCGCAAATATGCAAAGTATCTATTGAAGAATGGATCAAGAGAGGAGAAGCGCGAACTGCTTGAACACTTGCGTGACCGTCTGATCTTGAACGACCACATTATCACGCTCGCCGATTAACACAAAAGCGCGACATTCATCGCGCTTTTGTGCGGAAATGACCCTCGCGGTTGCGAACTGAAATTGATGCCTCGCGGTCTAAAAACCGCGTGCTGACTGCTGTGCGGGATACGAGAATCGAACTCGTGCCTCAACCTTGGGAAGGTCGCGTCCTACCACTAAACCAATCCCGCACAAAAAGCGAATGCCGGTTCTGCCGTTAAACCATACCCGCATTAAAACCAACTCAATATCTTCTGCCACCAGGACGGCGTCGTGGTGGGCGTCGCCGTGGCCGGCGGCACCACCACGATAACCTCTTCCCCCGGCCGCGCAACCCCGAAGGCCGTCCGGATGGCCGCATCCTGCCCGCGCGGCGTCGCGAGAGCGGCGAGATTCGCCTCCAGCGTCGCTTTGCGCGTCTCAAGCGCCTGATACTGCGCTTTCTCCTGGCCCGCCTGGGACACGGCAATATGCGCTTTCCCCACAAGCCCCCAGATGCTTGACGCAAGCCAGGCGCCAATCAAGATGAGGACGCCGATGATGATTCCCTGCCGCCAGTGTCTCGCGCGCATACGGAGAGTATACCAATTCTCATTCAGCCGACGATTGGACCATTTTCATAAAGACTTCTTCGGGGATATTCACCTTCCCCCGCCCGCGCTCCAAGAGCTTCTTCTTGCCGCGCTTCTGCTTGTCCAGGAGCTTGTTCTTGCGCGAGACGTCGCCGCCGTAGAGATAGCCGGTGACATCCTTGCGCATCGCCGAGAGCGTTCGTGAAGAGATGATGCGGCCCAAGGCGCGCGCCTGGATCTTCGTCACAAAGAGCTGTTTGGGCAGGAGGCCGTGAAGTTTCTCCACCATCTTCTCCGCCTCTTCCTCCACCCGCCGGCGCGCGACCACGCGCGCAAACGCGGCCACCGGCTCGTCGGCCACCAGCACGTCAAGCCGCACGACATCCGCTTCCCGTTCGGCGAGGATTTCATACGACAGCGAGGCGTAGCCGGATGAGACGTTCTTCAATTTATCAAAGAATCCGCGCATGAGTTCGCGCAGCGGCATCTCAATGGTCATCTCAATGCGACCGTCGCCGAACGTCTCGGTCGCGAGTGTCTGCGCCTCGTGGTCGTAGAGCATCTGGACGAGCGCGTTCACCGCCTCGGGCGGCGTGATGATGATGACCCGCGCCCACGGCTCCTCAATCTTCAGGATGTCGCCGTATTCGGGGAACTTCGCCGGCGTATAAATGGTCTCGCGGACGCCGCTCGTCTTCGTGACCACGTAGGAGATAGTCGGGATAGTGACGATGAGCGTAAGGTTGAATTCGCGGCGCAGGCGTTCGGTAACTATTTCCAAATGGAGGAGCCCGAGGAAGCCGCAGCGGAACCCGCGCCCGAGCACACCGGAAGACTCTTCCTCAAACGAGAGCGAGGAATCGGAGAGCCGCAGGCGCTCAAGCGATTTGCGCAGGACCGGCAAGTCATCTTGGCTCTCCGGATACACCGACGCCCACACGACCGGCCGCACCCGCTCGTAGCCCGGGAGCGCGGGCAAGGAGCCCTTCGCCGCACCGATGGTGTCGCCGACCGCGACGACGCCCGGCTCCTTGATGCCGGTGACAATGTAGCCGATTTCGCCGGCGGAAAGTGAATCGGCGGGCGTCTCGCCTGGCGTGAAGATGCCGGTCTCAAGCGCGATGAACTCTTTCCCCGCCGCGCGAAACGCAAGCGGCTGGCCTTTCTTGAACGTGCCGTCAAACACGCGCAGATACACGGCGACGCCGCGGTGCGTGGAATACGAGAAATCAAAAATAAGTCCGCGCGGTTCCTCGCCGGCGGACGGCGCGGAACCGCGCGGCGACGGAATGCGCGTCACGATGGCTTCCAGCAGTTCGGCAACGCCCGCACCCGTCTTCCCCGACACTGCAAGCACCTCCTCGGGCGAGGCGTGCACGAGCTTGGCGAGCTCCGCCTTCACCTCGTCCACGCGCGCGGCGGGAGAATCTATCTTGGAGAGCACCGGGATGACGACGCACCCCTGCGCCTCGGCCATTGCGAGCGTTGTCAGGGTTTGCGCCTGGACGCCATGGGTGGCATCCACAAGGAGAAGCACTCCCTCCACCGCATGGAGCGCGCGCGAGACTTCGTACGAGAAATCAATGTGCCCCGGAGTATCAATCAAGTTGAGTACGTAGTCGCCGTACTGCATCCGTACGGGCTGCATTTTGATGGTAATGCCGCGCTCGCGTTCCAGGTCCATACGGTCAAGCACCTGGTCGCGCATCAATCGCTCGGGAATGGCGCCGGTGCGCTCCAAGAGGCGGTCGGCCAGCGTTGATTTGCCATGGTCTACATGGGCAATGATAGAGAAATTGCGAAAGTGTTCTTGGTTCACCCCGTTAGAGACCCGATTCGCAGACGAATCGGCAGACATTCCAGATGTCTTGTCTCTAACGGGGTTCATGGCTGGAGCGGCTCGTCGCCGGAGGGAGGAAGTATGGCGGAGCGGCCGGTATGCGTCCGGATGAGTTTCCCGAGCGCGCTGGTCACGATGCCGAATTCCTCGTTCTCAAGGAAATAGAGCGCGAGCGCCGAGGCGGCAAGGCCGACAATGCCTGCGACAAGACCCTGCGTGAGGACGGACATAAGCGTCGTCAGGGGCGCGATGCCGCCCTCAAGCGTCAGCACCGCGTACGCAGCCGCGCCGCCCGCAACGGCGGCGATGGAGCCGTCCAGAGCCGGACGCAGGAGCGTCCGGCTGAGTCCGGGAGCGATATTCCGAAGCGCGATGAGCGACAGAAACACGAGGAAGAATTGTCCGAGGATGTTCGCGAGCGCGAGAAGCAGAATGCCCGTCCCGGGCACGTCGGACACTTTCAGAAACGCCGCGAGCGAAGCGGGCATGCTGCTATTCGGCATCGCGAGGAACACGAACGCGAGCACGACCGTGAGTGCGCCGCCGGCAATCTGGTACGCAAGCGGCCGCCAGGACTGGCGCGCCGCGTAGAGCGCGCGCGAGAACAGTAATTCCAGCGCGTCCACGACCAAGCCGACGACGGCGATAGCAAGGAGCGCCGCCGTGAGGCGCGTCGCGTCCCAATTAAACGCGCCGGTCCCGAGCACGACTCGGACGATATGCGCACGCAAGACGACGACAAGCCCGAGCGCCACGATAGACCAGAGGATGATGTGCCGCGCGCTCGTGGAAAGAATTTTCATAAATTCATCATGCTTCTTCAAGGAGAGCGCTTCGGAGAGCGCCGGGAACGCCGCAACGGCATAGGAGGAACCGATGATGGCGAGCGGAACCGCCTCCAGATTGCCGGCGAAGGTGAACACCGATACCTCGCCCGTGCCGAGCCGGGACGCCATCGCCGTCAGAAACAGCATCGTGAAGGAGTTCACGCCGAGCGCGAGCGAGCGCGGCACGGAATTCTGCACGACCGGCCTCATAAGCGCAAAGGATGGGAGACGGAAGCGCGGCAGTACGCCGGCGCCGATGACGACCGGTATATTGACGGCGAAGTATCCGACCGCGCCGATGACCACGCCGATGCCGATGCCCGGCAAGCCCCACAGGGGATACAAAACGACCGTGCCGAAGATGATGCCGAGATTGTAGAGAACCGGCGAGAGCGCGAAGAGGACGAACCGCCGGTGCACCTGCGTGACGCTCGCAAAGACGCCGGAGAGGCCGAGCAAGATGGGCTGGACGAGCAGAATGCGCGCAAGGAGAACAAACTGCGGCTGGTACGCCGAGGTAACGAAATCCGGATAGAGAAACGCCAAGAACTGCGGCATAAAGATGCCGATAATGACGCAAATGACGCCGCCGACGCTAAGGAGGAACGTTGCCGATTCGGAGAGGAGCCGTCGCGTCGCGTCGCGATCCTGCCCGGTAATAAGCGGAATGATAACGTACGCACTCACCAAGGACGACACCAGTGCGAAGACCAGATCCGGCATACGAAACGCCGCATAGTAGAGGTCCAGCACCTGCCCCGCGCCGAAGGTGTGTGCAAAGGTGCGGTCGCGGAGAAGTGCCAAAGCCTGCGACGCGAGCGTGAGCGCGGCGAGCAGATACGCGGCCTGATGCAGGCCGCGTATCGGCGCGGCAATACGCGAATACGCGGCTTTCCTAAGCCCGCGTATTGGTGCCGCGATGCGCTCATACGTCTCCCGAACCATTGCCTCATAGTACCCTTTTTCCGCCGCGTTCTCCATAGGAAAAACGGAAAAGGGGCGCCCGACTGGACGCCCCTTTCCTAAAAATGCTTCTGACGATTACTGAGCCGGTGCGGGCGCGGCCGCCGGCGTCGTCGGTGCCGGGCTGGCCGATGCGGGCGTTACCGAGAGGAGATTCGCCGGGAACGGATTCTTCCCCGCTTGGAGCTCGGCAAGCTGGGCGGCGACCGCCTTTGCGTTATCAGCCGACATATCCGAGATCGCCTGCACCTGTGTGATGGCATCCGGGAAATTCTTCTGCTTCGCGTACACCGCCGCGAGGAAGTAGCGCGCGTTTGCGAATTGCGGATTCGCAGTGACCGCCGCGGAGAGCGCCGAGACGGCGTTCGCGAGGTCGTTCTGCGCCGCATACAGGATGCCGACCTGGAAGAGGATGTTCGGGTCGTTCGGCGTGAAGTACGCCGCGGCGAGTGCCGAGGTAAGCGCGTCTTTTACGTTGCCGTCCTGCACCTCAAGCTGGGAGAGGAGGAAGATGGCGGCCGTATAGTCCTGCTTGAGCGCGATGGCGGCCTTCAGGTCGGCCTCGGCGGACTTGTTGTCCTTGTTCGCGATATCAAGCTGGGCGAGGACGTACGGTATCTGCGGATTCGTCGGATTGAGTTTCTGGGCACTGTCGTAGGCGGACTTCGCGCTGTCATAGGCGCCCTTCACGCCAAGCGGCACCGCCTGGGCGTAGAGATTACCGAGCGCAAGCCAGTTCTGGTAGTCGGACGGCATGAGGCGCGTCGCAGTCAGGGCCGCGTTGATACCAGTGGAGAGTGCCGTCTGGAACGCCTGCTGGGCGGCGGACGTTGGCATCGTTGACGATGCGACTATCTGGCTCAAACGCCCGGTGGCGACACCCGCTTCAATCTGATACGCGGCGGCGGTCGGTGCGAACGCGACGGAATTTTGCGCCGCCTGGTCGGCCTGGTCCAGGTTCCCCGCGGAGAATGCCGCGCCGGCACTGGCGAGTTCCGCCGTGGCAATGGCGCGCCCGACGAGCGTATACGCGGCGACCACCGATGCGAGCAGAAGGATAGTCAGCGAGAATACGATGACGAAGCCGAGCCGCGGGCTCCGCGAGAAGATGACGCCCCATTGCTGGCTCCGCGCGGCGAAGCGCGTCGTGGACACGAAGAGACCGGCGAAGACGAACGCGAGCACGAGGATGACCGCATTCGGCAGGTCAAAGACCGCGGTCGCGAAGAGGTAGAGCGCCGACACGAACGAGAGTATCGCGACGTAGCGGACAAACGCGTCCTCCGGCGCGCGCAAGATAAGCATGCGCAAGCCGCACACGATGAACAGGAGGAGGAACGCAACCCACGCGAGCGCCCCCGCGAGACCGGTCGTCACGAGCGAGGTCGGGATGAAGCCGATGCCGGACGAGAAATCAATATTCCAGAACACGGTTGAGTTGAGCGATGCGTCGCGGTATTTGAGCCATTCTACGCCGAACGTGCCCGGGCCGGATCCGAAGATCGGCGTGGTGGCGTAGGACTGGTGCGCAACCGAGAACGTTGACTGCCAGGAGGGACGGACATTCAGCACATTGACGTGGAGCGCATTCGCCAAAGCGCCGCCGAGCGTTCCGCCGATGAGGAAGAAGAGCGACACGGCAAGCACGAGGAGCGGCAGAACGAGCGAATGGCTGCCCTCGTCCGCCTCAGGCGTCGCGTCGCCAAGCATCGCCGCTTCATCTAGGTCGCCGTCGGCAGACTTGGGACCGCGCTGCATCACCGCCTCAACAAAGAGCCCGAGCGAGACGAGCGCAAGGAGCGTCCAGACGAGAGAGGAGTTGGCGATAGCGAGCAGGAACAGCGCCGCAATGCCGCTCGCGGCGAGCAGTTGGTACGCGCGGCGCGGCAATTGAAGGAACCGGAACGTGATGAGGACGCCGACGACGCCGAGCCCCATCAGGAACGCGAGGTCGTTAAACGAACCGACGAGCGAGAACGCGGGGGAAATGGTATTCGGCGCAAACTGCCCGATGATGACCACCAACACTTCAAGAAGCGCAGCGACGCCGAACACAAACGCACTGGTGCGCAGGAAAGAGCGGTAGTGTTCGGAACGGCGGAGGATGAATGCGGCGAGCGTACCGAGAACGGCCGCGACGAGCATAAAGCCGAACGTATCCGGTTCAAGCGCCGTTCCCCAAAACGTAGTGCCGAATGCCACGCCCGAGAACGATGCCGAGAGCGCGTAGGCGATAGCCGGCAGCCACAATGCGCCGACGAGCATAAACGGCGGGAGGATAATGTTCCCGCGCGCGAGCCGCGCGAGGATGTAGAGCGCAAGCGTGATGAGCGCGCCTGCAGCAAGCAGGAAGGTTTTCGTCGTGGAAAGTGGAATCGCCGAAGACGGGATGAAAAAGAACACGCCCACGATGAGTGTCACAAGAAGCGCCCACACACTTATGGTCTCAAGCGAACGTCGGCGCGAAGCCGTTGGTTGATACGGAGGCATGGTGAATGAAATTGATACTATTTATGGTAATGCCGTTCAGTATACTCCGCCGGTCTCCGGATAAGACGCTTATCCACACATTACAACACGAGGTGTCACCTTACGTTTATCACATGTTTCTAGTTGTCCTATTGACTTCGTGAGGTGACACCTTACACTTGCAGGATATGGCAAGGACAAATGGGCCGTTTACTGCCGGTGAGTGGTACCACTGCTACAACCGCAGTATTGAGAAGCGCATTTCATTTGAGGATTCTCAGGATTACCAACGGTTTCTGGAGCTTCTCTATTTGGCAAATGACGAGTCGCCTCTCCGGCGCGGCGACATAGGCGCCCGCACCTTTAAGGAGGTTCTGGGTATCCCCCGCGGCAAGGCGCTTGTCGCCATCGGCGCGTTCTGCCTGATGCCGAACCGCTTTGACTTGGTGTTGCGCGAGGTCTCTGAGGGCGGCATCACCACATTTATGCGGAAGCTCGGGACAGCCTATACCCTCTACTTCAACGCACGGCACAAGCGGGTGGGCAACCTGTTCCTTAAACCCTTCCAGTCCAGCCACGTGCCTATGGGCCGTTCATTCCAGCACATAGTCAGCTACATACACTCTAATCCGGCAATGCTCTATGAACCAAAATGGGAACGCAACCACGTCGTGGACCCTCAGTTCTTGGAAGAACGCTTGATGGCATATCCGTATTCAAGCCTTGCCGCCCATACCGGCGCGCCGGCACCAACCCGCGCCATTCTGGACGCACAGGTGCTCTCTGCGGCGCGGGTGCTTCCCCTGCAGAAGATGTTGCAGGAGGCGCGGCAGTATGCCGCTGATTTCGAGACCCCGTAAGGGGGACGCTACGCGCTTTTATATTAAGTGTGGTATAATGAGCGCGGACCGGGCTGGGCGATCGCTCCGCAGGAAACTGCGGGGAGGAAAGTCCGAACATGCTCCCGCCGCAAGGCGGGAAATAGGTAGCGGGTAACGCCCGTCGTCCGCGAGGATAGAGGTGACCACAGAAACGTCAACGCCGAAAGGCCGCGAATTCCCTCGTGGAATAGGTCCGCCGCGAGGCGGAAATGCAACGAACAAATCCTTACCCGCATGCAAGGCCGTGCCCGACTTCGGTCGGGAGTGCCGCTCGAGCCTGACGGCAACGTCGGGCCCAGATAAATGACCGCCTCGGCCCTCTTCATGAAGGTCCAGACAGAATTCGGCTTATCGGCCCGGTCCAACTTAATGCGAAATCCCGCGCTCCTGCGCGGGATTTCGCATTTCCGGAATCACTACACTATCTCGCAGGTGCCGCCGGCGCACGCCAATTCCCTTTTCATGTCGCTCTCGTCCTGCCGTTCGTACGCGATGAGCTGGGAGTAATCCACCTTCGGGAAGCGCGCGAGGCGCTCCTCGTACTCCTCTTTCGTAATGGCTTCGTAGGGCGCGAGACGATACACATGATTGGAACGCGGGAGGAACGAGAGTCCACCGATGATGTCCCAGTTTTTCTGAATCCAGTCCACGACGCCGATCCACTCATCCTCGCCCACTGAAACGGTCGCTGACGGGTTGTGATGCGTATAGTTGAGCTTCACCATCTTCCAATACTCCAGCTGGTCAAGCGCCGTAAGGTCGTCCTTGAAACGCGCCTCCTTGGAGTGGTCGGGCGCCTTGACCGGGAATTCAAACACGAACGTATTCGCCTCTTCCATAGACTGCCCTACCTCCGGGTAATACGGCACGCCCTGAGCGCGGAGCATCTTGAAGAGCGAGTCTGTTGCGCTGATGCGCACGCGGCGGATGTAGTACGGCGCGTGACGCGGGTGGATGCCGGAGGCGCAGTTAAATGTCTGCGAGACGGTGCCCGAGGGCTTCACCGCCGTGACCGACATAGAGCGTTCAATGCCGAATCGCTTCGCGTACGCCGCGTTTGTCTTGTCGGCCATATCGCGCATTTTGCGCATCACCTCGGCCCGGCGCACGACCGGAGAGTCCCACTGCCCCGTGATAGACACGCCGAGAAGCCGCTCTTTCTTATTGTGGTCAGTCCAGTCCTTGGAAATGTACTGGAAATTCGTAAGTGTGGATTGGTACGTGCCGATGAGAGCCGCAAGGCGCGCCTTCCGGAGGAGCGAAGCCTCGGTGTCGTGTGCGCGCGCGATGACTTCCGAGAGATTGCAGAACTGCTTGGACTGCAGGATGATTTCGGCGCACGGATTCGTGCCGACAGGACCGTGCGTCACGCCGTCCTCGCCGATGAACCCGATTGACTTGAAATAATCCACGCGACGTTTCGGCATCGTCTTTGCAAGCGAACCGCGGTTAAAGATGCCTCGCTCACCGCTCCCGCTCTTCATAAGCGCGACCCACTCGTCCATCAGCTCGGCGTTGGTCGGCTGGGTCTCATACACTGCTGAGTTATTGGCGACGGCGCGATGCGGGTCGGTCATATAGAACTGGCCCTTCTTAGCGTCGCGCATTTCCACGTCGTCCAGGTCGGAGAGCGATATCATCGCGGTGCGGCGCACGCCGCCGGCGACCACGCACTCGCCGATCTTGCAGATGACGTCGTGCGCATCAATGGCGCGCAGACGGCGCCCCTGGCGGCGCAGGACGCGCTCGCGTGCAAAGGCAAGCAGGGACTTGAGCGGTTCGGGGCCGCTCGCCTTCCCGCCCATCGTCTTCAGTCGCGCGCCTGCGGGGCGAATCTGCGAGAAATCAAACGTAATATCCTTGCCGGCGTACCACGTCGTGAGTCCGAGCGTGAGTGCATCGCACCAGCCCTCCTTGGAATCGGCAATGACGTGCGTCTCCAGTTTCTTCCCCGACTGCTTCATAATTTGCGGAAGCTGTTCCACATTCTGGCTCTCTACCGCAAAACCGACGCCGGCACCCTGCATAGACAGGTACATAATTTCAGCGAAGTCTTCCAGCTTGGTCGGCGCGGTAAACGTGCAGTTGTACGCGCACGTGTTACAGCGGCGCGCCGCCTCGCCCGAGAACTGCATCAAGCGCATTGAAGGCATCACTTCCTGCTTCAAGATACCCGTACGCACCTCGGAGTATTCTTTCTCGGTCAGTTTGTTGCCGAGGTTCTCGCGCATAAAACTGATGTAGCGGTCCACGGTCTCAATCCACGTCTCGCGGCGGCCCTCCTCCGGAATCCATTTCGCGTACGTGCGCAGGTAGACGAACTCGCCGAGCGCGTTGCCGTCAAAATATTTCTTACTCTCCTCGGCGAGCTTCTTCACATGCGCCGGTATCTCCACGTGCGCGGCGCGCAGCTGCGCGCGCTTGTCGCGGTAAAGGATGTACGCCTTCGCCGTCTTCACGTAATCATTGAGAATGAGGTATTTCTCCACCGAATCCTGCATACCCTCAACCGTCGGGAGGAAACTCTTGTACTTTTTAGAGAATCGCCCGAGCTCGCCGGAGACTTGGTGCGCAACGAGGACCGCATCTTCCTGGCCGCCTTCCCCCGCTTCCGCCATCGCCTTCTGCACGGCGGTGACAATCTTGTCAAAATCAAACGCGACGAGCCGACCGTCGCGTTTCTCCACTTGCGGAATCATTTCGCGGTATCGCAACGTCTCCTTTGAGACCGCCTGCTTTGCAACGGCAGTCGCGGTCGCGGTCTTCGTACGGGCGGAAACTTTTGCGGTTTTGGACATAAGCGAGGCGGTTTAGTGAGTAAGAATAAATCGGCTTGTTCCTCCTAGTTTACCCCCGCGCAAGCAAAATGACCTGTGGACAGCGCTACTCTAAAACGGTTGGGAAATTTTTCAACAGAAGCGGCGTACCGGTCTTGATTGCGTGCGCGCGAGCAAACCCAGCCGCGGTCTCTAGGACATATCGCGCCGGCGCTGTCGGATAAAAGACATCAGGGAAGCTGGAGGTCGCGACGTCCGGGGCGATGTACACGACTTGTCCTTGAGCGTTGAGCCAGAACATATCCAACGGCACGAGCGTATCCTTCATCCAGAAGCCGTAATAACCGTCTTTTGGGAAGACAAAGAGCATCCCGTAGTTGTCCGGGATGCTGGTACGGCCGCCGAGGCCTTTCTCCCGCGCGGCCTCTGTTGTCGCATAATCAATGCTTAAGGACACGCCGCCAAATTCGGCGGTCGGCGGCGGCTCAGCCGGCGGCGCTGATGTCCGAAAGAAGAACAGGGCTGCCCCGCCCGCAATAGCGAGGATGGCAAGCCAAAAATACGCGTTCCGCAGCATGGGTCGCACTGTAGCACGGCGCGTGGTAGATTACGGCCGGAAAGAAGCCCCCTAAATCAGCGCTACCACCCTATGGAGACCGCATGGACACCTATGAGATCCGCTTCCCAATCACGAATCAAAAACCGTACGACCAGGTATGCACCCTTCAAAATCAGGTCGCGCATTTCACTGCGGTTAACCCGCCGAACTTTGACACGCCCCCTTTTGTCACCTACATCCGACAAATACGGGGAGTCGATGACGTTGTCGCGGAAAAGCTCATAAAGAGCGTCGCCACACGAATGCGGCGGGCACCCATTGCCCTCCACGGTGTATTGCCGTCCAAGGAGCCGAACGTCGTCATCCTTCCGGCATTGGCGACACAGGGCGTCGCATCCCTGCTGAATGGAATTGCGGAAATTTTTTCGTTCCTGCCACACCAAGGCGGCGACACTGCCGCGGATAACATGCTGTACGTTCCCCTCACCGCTGAATTATCGTCAGTATCCGATCGGACGCGGTCGCTCATCAGGGGAATCCTCGTTCCGCTCATAATCGCCCCTCTGACAATCATTGAGCTGTACCGGAAGCCGGTAGCAGGGGGAAAATACAAAAAGATTGCCTCTTTCCCTCTGCTGGAGTGAGGCAGGCACACAAACGCAAGGCGCCGGGGAGGATTTCCCCCGGCGCTTTTTTTATTTCACTACGTTCAAGACTGCGGAGACGGAGAGATTCGGTCACGCATAATTCCCTGCTGGGAATTTGCGCGACCCCGCCTCGCGCCGACCCCATTTCGGCTTCGGATTCCGATTTCCAATTTTGGCGGAGGCGGAGAGATTCGAACTCTCGAGACCCTTTCGAGCCTGCCGCCTTTCCAAGGCGGTGGAATAAACCACTATCCGACGTCTCCATTCCTATCATACTGCGCTATTATGCGTTTTTTCTCAAGCCAGCCAAGCGGATGTTTTAGAAACCATTCGCGTTTCTCGGCTGCAGACTTAGTTGGGAAAGATTCCGTATATATGATGACCCAAGGTCGATACGGTTTAGTGGAACGAGTAGAGCCGTAATTATGCATTGAAAGTCGTTCATCCACATCGCGTGATGATCCAATATAGTACCGGTGGAATTTTAGACTCCGAAGAATATATACAAAATGCATGGCATTCAGAATGTTACCCCGAAGGGGCCCCTTTGGGGTAGCAGAAAAACCTTTATGTTGCCTGCGGGGCAAGCAACGCTTTGATGCGGTCGGGAATGGGCGGATGGGTGGAAAACATTTTCTCTATCCAATTGCTCGAACCCTGCCCCTTCGCGCCGAACGGGTCGCCGATGAAGAGGTGCGCCGTGGCGAGATTCGCGCTCTTCATCGGCGCGGCGTAGTTCCCTATCTTCTGGAGCGCGGAGGCAAGCCCTTCCGGATAGCGGGTCAAGAGTGCGCCGGAAGCGTCGGCCAGATACTCGCGCCGGCGCGAGACGGCCAGCTCAATGAGCTTCGCGGCAAGCGGCGCGAGCACGATGCCGATGATGGCGAGCGCCATAATGAGCGCATTCCCATTGTCCCGGTTGCTGCTGCGCCCGCCGCCCCAAAACGACATCCGCAGGAAGATGTTTGCAACGAGCGCGACGAAGCCGGCGAGCACGACGGCGATGGTCATGAGCAGCATATCGCGGTTCTTCACGTGCGAGAGCTCGTGCGCGACGACGCCCTCCAGTTCCGGCCGCGTCATCATCGCGAGGAGTCCGGTCGTCGCGCACACGACCGCGTGGGTCTCGTCGCGGCCGGTCGCAAAGGCGTTCGGCGCCGGGTCGTCTATCACGTAGAGCTTCGGCTTCGGCAATCCCGCCGTGATGGCGAGATTCTCGGTCACCGTATAGAAATCAAAGAATTCCTCGCGCGAAGCCGGCCGCGCATGATTCAGGGAGAGCACGAGCGTATCGCTCGCCCAGTAGGCGTAGAAATTCGTCGCCACGGCAATGACCACCGCGATGTAGAGAATGGCGGGGTTGCCGTAGTACCAGGAAATCGCGTACCCGACCGCGATGACTACGACCAGGAAGCCGAAAATGAGCGCCCACGTCCGGCGGATATTGCTTGCGCGCTGGTCGTAGAGGTTCATAGTTTGTCCCCCTCGTTTCCTCCCGTTGATACAGAAACACGATTTTTCCCCGCTCCTTTTGCATCAAGCGCGGCGAGGTCTGCTAAATGTACCAAGGCCACCGGGTCGGTTGACCGGCGCGATGAACTGACGCCGATGCTCGCACCGATATTGAATTGGCGGAGTATCGGGTTGCTCCCTATACTTTCTAGGATCTTATTCCCCATCGCCTCCGCGTCTTTCTCATTTATGCGCGGAAGAAGAATATAAAATTCATCTCCGCCGAAACGCGAGACGACATCGGTATCGCGTACCGAGTGGGTGAGAACTTTTGCGACTGTCTTTAGCGCCTCATCTCCGACAAGGTGTCCGAAGGAATCGTTCACTTCCTTAAAATTATCCAGGTCTATAAACAGTACGCAGACTTCTTGAATCCGCTCGCCGGCTGCACGATGATGCTCCGGCACTTCTCCCCGAATGAATTCAAGCGCTCGTTTGAGTTCGCGGTCAAAGACTGCTCGCGTGTTTAATTGCGTGAGAGGGTCCGTCCCTCCTTCCGCCTCTCGTACTTCGTCGTTCCATTCATGGAGACCAATTACAAGGTCTTGCTCCTGATTTTGCTTCAGCAATTCATTCTCCAGACCCTTCCCGCCGTGTCGTTCTGCTTTCCCGAATTCCATGGAGGTACTAGAACTGCACCGAGACCGGCTCGGCTGCGGCGGCATCCGCGGCTGCCAATTCAAAGAGATCCATCGCCTTGAAACCGAAACTGCCCGCAATGACATTCCCCGGGAACGACTGGAGCGCCGTATTGAGCGCCATCACCGTCGTGTTGTAGAAGCGGCGGGACGCCTGAATCTTGTCCTCGGTGTCGCCGAGCTCCTGCTGGAGCTGGAGGAAGTTCTGGTTCGCTTTCAGGTCCGGGTACGCCTCGGAGACGGCGAAGAGCGTCTTCAGCGCTCCGGTGAGCTGATTCTCGGCCTGCGCCTGCGCGGCGGGCGTGGCACTCGCGCCGGCACCCATCGCGGCGGCGCGCGCCTTGGACACGTTTTCAAACGCGGTGGATTCGTGTGCGGCGTACCCCTTCACCGTCTCCACGAGGTTCGGAATGAGGTCGTAGCGGCGCTTGAGCTGGACTTGGATGTCGGCCCACGCCTCCTTCGCCCGGTTTACGAGCGTAATGAAGCGGTTATACGCGAGAATGGCCCACAGCACGACGACGGCGAGGACGATGAGCACAATGGTGGTAGTAGTCATACCCCCCAGTATATCATCGTGCCGTATACTCGCCACGGTACGACACGCGGCGTCGGATTAGTGGATACGGGTGAAAAAATAGACGCCCATCGGCACGCACCACGTGAGCCAGTCAAGAATGCCTTTGCGCCAGAGCTGGCGGTACGTCTTCCGTTGCAGGTAGAACTCCTGAAAGGTGATGAAGCCGATGGCGATGGCGAGAAATACGTAAATAGCGTTCGGACTGCCGAACAGACGTTGCGAGAGATACGCCGCAGTACTGAGGAACAGGATGGAGCCGGCGAGATGGAAGACTTGCCGATAGGCGTCAAGCTTGAATCCGTAGTGGCCGGCGCCGTACTGCCGTTGAATCCGGGCGAGCGTTGCGTTGTACGAGCGGACGCCGCGCACCCACTGCCCCGCTACCTGCGTTTTGAACGGATAGACGTGGTCCGGCAGTACCACGAGCGCGTGATATAAACCGGAATGTTTCTCCCGCATATCCCTAGTGTACCGCGCGCGCGACCGCTTTTACCACGCGCGGGTCAAGCATATCGGGGATAATCTTCGCCGCGGTCGGCCGCGCGACGAGCGCCGCGAGCGCGCGGGCGGTGCGGAGTTTCGTCGCTTCCGTGATTTTCTTCACCTCTTTGTCCAGGGCGCCGCGGAAGATGCCCGGGAACACGAGCGAGTTGTTAATCTGGTTCGGGAAATCGGAACGGCCGGTTGCGATAACCGCGGCGCCCGCCCGCAATGCTTCGCCTGGAAGGATTTCCGGCTCGGGATTCGCCATCGCGAAGACGATGCTCTTCGGCGCCATGCTCTTGATATGTTCCGCTGTGAGCACCCCCTTCCCCGAGAGACCGATGAACGCGTCAGCGCCAACCATCGCCTCCGCAAGCCCGCCCGCTACCCTGCGCGGGTTGGTGAGCGCGGCGAGCTCGGCCTTAGACTCATTCAGCCCCGGGCGGGCGGCATAGATGGTGCCGGTGCGGTCCAATAGGACAATGTCCCGCACGCCCGCCGCAATGAGCAGTTTCGCGGTCGCGGCGCCGGCTGCGCCGGCGCCGCTCACAACGACTTTCAATTTCTTCATATCTTTCTTCACCACCTTCGCCGCATTCATAAGCCCGGCGAGGACGACGATGGCCGTGCCGTGCTGGTCGTCGTGCATCACGGGGATGTCCAGCTCCTCAATAAGCCGTTTTTCAATGGCAAAACATTTCGGCGAAGCGATGTCTTCCAAATTGATGCCGCCGAACGCCGGCGCGATGGCTTTCACCGTGCGGACGATCTCGTCCGGATCCTGCGTATCAAGCACGATAGGCCACGCGTCCACGCCTGCCATTTCCTTGAAAATAAGCGCCTTCCCTTCCATCACCGGCAGGGCGCCGTAGGGACCGATGTTCCCGAGACCGAGCACGGCCGAACCGTCGGAGATGACGGCGACGCTGTTCTTCTTGACGGACATTTTCCGCGCGTCCTCCGGGTGCTTCGCGAGGTGAAGCGAGGCGACGCCCACGCCCGGCGTGTACCAGAGCGAGAAATCTTTTTTGCTTTTGAGCTTGGCGCGTCCTTTCGTCTCCACTCGCGCGCCCTGACTCTTAAACGCCGCCAGTATTTTTTTAGATTTTGTGTCCACCCCGTTAGAAACCCGCTTTGGAGAGTTGTTTGTCATAAATATGTTACTAACATTTAGTGGGTGAGTTTCTAACGGGGTCCATAGAAATGCCAGTATACTCTACCTGTGAATCCGGACGACCTTGTTGATAAGCATTTCCCGCGGCTCCGACCGGAGCAGAAGCGCGCGCTCCATAAGCTCGGCATACGCACCGTCCGCGACCTGCTGTACCACGTCCCCGCCCGCTATGAGTCAAGCGGAGACGTGGGCACCATTGCGGGCGTTGCCGCCGGCGCCGACGTAACGCTCTACGGCACGGTGCGCAAGCCGGATATCAGGAAGACATGGAAAAGCCGCCGCCCCATCGCCGAAGCGTGGCTGGAGGACGCCTCGGGAAAGATTAAGATGATGTGGTTTTCCCAGCCGTACATAGCAAAGTCGCTTCATGACGGGATGGTAGTGAAAGTGAGCGGACGCGTGGCGGGTACGACGCGCCCCGACGGGGTCCCTTCGGGGAAGGTGTATCTCGCGAATCCTGAAATAGAGAAGACTGCCATCGAGCCTGGAGATATTCACAACTCGCTCTTCGCCCGCCCTCAGGATTTAAATGTTAAACATTTAAATCCCGACTCTCTTTTTGTAAAAGGCGTTGCGGCAGACAAGACGCTGTACCCGGTGTATCCCGAGAGTCAGGGGATTTCGTCGCTCTGGCTGATGCACGCGGTGCGGAAAGTATTTGAGACGAATGTGCACGAGCAGATTCCCGACCCGATTCCGGGAGACATCCTCGCGCGCTATAACCTGCCGTCGCTCTCTGCCGCACTCGTATTCATCCACGCACCCCAGAAGCAGTCGGATGCGGACGCGGCGCGCAAGCGCTTCGCCTTTGAGGAAGTCTTCGCGCTCCAGATTGTGATGCAGCAGCGCAGGAATGCGCTCCTGCGCGAAGAAGCGCTCCCCGTCTCGGTAGACCGCGCGGCGCTCGCCGATTTCGTTGCGTCATTTCCCTTCCCTGCAACCAATGCGCAAACACGCGCGATTGATGCGATTGTGAGCGACTTTGAAAAGACACACCCGATGCTCCGCCTGCTTGAGGGCGATGTGGGGAGCGGCAAGACCGCGGTCGCCGCGGCGACCGCGTATCTCGTCGCGACCTCGCTCCCCCCGAAGGGGCCCCTTAGGGGCGAGCGGCGCATCGCGGGGACGCTCCAGGTCGCGTATCTCTGCCCCACCGAAATCCTCGCGAAACAGCATTTCTCCACGTTCGTCTCCTACTTCCGCGACCACCCCATCCCCATCGGCCTCATCACCGGAAGCGAATGCCGCGTATTCCCGTCAAAAGTCCGGTACGAAGAATCCGCGAAACTCTCCAAAGCGACCTTTCGCAAGCGCGTCGCGGACGGGCTCATCCCCATCGTTATCGGCACGCACGCGCTTATTGAAAAATCGCTCTCGTTTAAATATTTCGCCTACGCCATCATTGACGAGCAGCACCGCTTCGGCACGATGCACCGCCAGAAGCTCGCGACCAAAGGCGCCATTGCGCCGCATCTCTTGTCTATGACGGCAACGCCCATCCCGCGCACGCTCGCGCTCACCCTCTACGGCGACCTGGACCTCACGCTTCTTGACGAGATGCCCGCCGGAAGAAAAGTCGTACTGACGGAAGTACTGGGACCCAAGGAGCGCGAGCGCGCGTACGAGCGCGTGCGTGCGGAACTCGCGGCCGGGCACCAGGCGTACGTCATCTGCCCGCGCATTGACGAGCCCGACCCGGCGAAGGAGCTCGCGCTCCAGGCGAAGTCGGTCAAAGCCGAGGCGGCGCGGCTCAAAACATCGGTCTTCCCCGGCGCAACCATAGATATCCTGCACAGCAAGATGACGCCATCGGAAAAGGAAGACGTGATGAGCCGTTTTGAAAATGGCGGTATCAATATCCTCGTCGCCACCTCGGTGGTGGAGGTGGGCGTGAACGTGCCAAACGCAACCGTCATCCTCATTGAGGGCGCGGAACGCTTCGGGCTCGCTCAGCTCCATCAACTGCGCGGTCGCGTCATCCGCTCCACGCATCAGTCGTACTGTTTCGCGCTCCCGGAATCATTCGGCGAAACGACCCGCGAGCGTATGAAGGCATTTGTGAACGCGAAGAACGGTTTTGAACTCGCCGAATACGACCTCGCGCTCCGGGGCGCCGGCGAGCTCGCGGGCGGGCGGCAATGGGGCGTCTCGGACATCGCGATGGAAGCGCTGAAAAACATCAAACTCGTGGAGGCCGCGCGAACGGAGGCGGCGAACCTCGTCGCAGCTGACCCCGATTTACACCGGCACCCTGCCCTCTTACGGCGCGCCCGCACCGCCGACACGGAGATGCATTTGGAATAATCAGGGGGCGCATTGGGGAAGAGAAAAAGGGACGGTAACGACATAGTCGTCACTCGTACCCCAGACGCCGTCCGGGCCGACCGTCCTGAAAGTGTCTGCACGACAGGGCTGCGCCGGTATCTCTCCCTCATTCTCATCAAAAGTAAACGGACTTCCCCACGGGTCCCGCATGAGCGTCGTCAGATTGGCAACATAGCCGTTGGTAGCCGCTTGTATCTTGGTCACGCCATTCAACCACGACGCATAGCAGGCGTTTGAGGTCGGCACGTTCCGTAAATCGACTCCTACACACACCCCGCAATATGAACAGCCACTACCGGTTATCTGCTCAAGCGTCTTGTGTGACTCTCCCTGCGCAAGAATCACGTCTTTCACGACCTGGCTCAACTCAGCTTCCGCAACGGCGTATTGCGCCTTAGTCCGCGCCGCCGATAGGGCGGCGAGCACAACGGAAGAGAGGATACCGATAATTGCGATAACAACGAGTAGTTCAATGAGGGTGAAGCCGGCTGTGGAAGCTCTCATACGGCTAGCGGACCGGCGGCAGCTCGTTCTGGAACAATTCCGGGTGCGCGGCTTTCATCGCGTCATAGTTCCCGTACGAGCCTGCCGTAAAAGGATTATGCGCAAGTATCACTGCCGCCGCGAGTATGCAGAGAACTGAGAAGCCGAGCAGGACATACCTCGCACTGCGTTCGTCTTTTGCGATTTTCCAGGCAACCAAGCGGCCGGTAAGTCCGCGCGGAGTTCCCTCCCGACGCGGGGGCGACCAATTGGAGTCTTCGTTGAAGACTACCTCGTCAGTCATATGACTAAAATAGTAGCATGAGTTCCCGCGTCAAGACCGCCCACAAAGAGTTGCCGTCTGGTGCGCCCTCTTGGACTCGAACCAGGAACCGCCGAGGTATATGTAGGCATGCGACCATCGACCTCGTTCGGAATAACACTGGGCTGGTGGGCGTGCCTGGACTCGAACCAGGAACCGCCGAGGTATAAGCTCGGTGCTCTAACCAATTGAGCTACACGCCCAGTTTATTTCTCTCTCGTCCTCGCCCGTAAGCTCGGTGCTCTAACCAATTGAGCTAAGGGCGCGCTCTTTTATAGTACAACAACCGGAAGTTTACGCGATATGACCCGAGCCCGATGGCGCAATAACGACGCCCCCTTCCTCTTCTTCTTTCTTTTTCGGCACAATGCCGTTGAGTATCAAAATCTTTTCAAATTCCGCGCGCTCAATGGTCTCCTTCTCAATGAGTTCTTTCGCGATAGCGTCCAGCGCGGTGCGATGCTCCTCTATAACTTTCGTCGCGCGCGCTTTCGCCTCGTCTATGATGTGCGAGACTTCGGCGTCTATCTCCGCTGCAACGCGCTCGGAGTACGGCTCGTTCCCAAGCGCACGCTCGCCAAACGCGATGGGGCCGAGCTTCTTGCTCATTCCGTAACGCGAGACCATATCGCGCGCAAGCGCGGTGATAACCGCAAGGTCGTTACTGGGGCCGGTCGTCACGTCGTCAAACAACATTTCTTCGGCGACGTAGCCGCCCAAAGTCGCGGCGATGTCGTCCAGGAACTGCTTGCGTGACTGCATTTTCTTGTCTTCAAACGGCAACTTGAGCGTGTACCCCGCCGCGCGGCCGCGGCTGATGATGGAAATCTTGTGTACCGGGTCGGCGTTCGGGAGGATGGAGGAGACGAGCGCGTGGCCGGCCTCGTGGTACGCGGTCAGTTCTTTTTCTTTCTTGGAGAGCAGGTGCGACTTGCGCTCGGGGCCGAGCATCACTTTCTCAATGGAACGGATGAGGTCGTACTGGGTTATTTCTTTGCGCGAGTCGCGGGCGGCGAGGATGGCGCCCTCGTTCATCAGCGAGTAGAGCTCGGCTCCCGAGAAGCCCGGCGTGCGCTCGGCGATAACGGCAAGTGCCACGTCCGGACCCAAGGGCTTTTTGCGCGCGTGTATCTTGAGGATGTCCTCGCGGTCGCGGCGGTCCGGCAGGTCAATCGTCACGCGCCGGTCAAAGCGCCCGGGGCGAAGCAGTGCGGGGTCCAGCACGTCCGGCCGGTTCGTCGCCGCCATCACCACCACTTTCTCGGTCGGCTCAAAACCGTCCATTTCCACGAGAATCTGATTGAGCGTCTGTTCGCGCTCGTCGTTGCCGCCGCCAACCCCGGTGCCGCGCACGCGCCCGACCGCGTCAATCTCGTCTACGAAAATGATGGCGGGCGCGGCCTTCTTCGCGAGCTGGAAGAGGTCGCGCACGCGGGAGGCGCCCACGCCGACGAACATCTCCACGAACTCGCTCCCCGAGATGGAGAAGAACGGCACGCCCGCCTCGCCCGCGACCGCGCGCGCAAGCAGGGTCTTGCCGGTGCCGGGCGCGCCCATGAGGATGATGCCCTTCGGAATGCGCGCGCCGATGTCCAGGAATTTCTTCGGACTCTTGAGGAAGTCCACAATCTCCAGCAATTCTTCCTTTGCTTCGCGCGCGCCGGCGATGTCGGCGAAGGTCACGCGCTGGGAGACGTCAGCCGGGTCGGTAACGCGCGCCTTGGACTGGCCAAACGTAAACGCCTGCATCCCCGCCCCTTTTACCTGCCGCGTGAGAAACCAGAAGAGGAAGCCGAGGAATAAGAGCGTGAGCACGGTCGGTGCGAGCGTGAGGAACCAGAACTGGAATCCCGACTGTCCTTGCACCGTGATGGCGACCTTGGCGAGTTCGGCGGGCGTCACGCCGTAGGTCGCGAGCGTCTCGGGGAGACCGGCGGACGGGTCCTTGCGCGAGGTCTTCGTCGTTTGGTCAAAGTAGGTGAGAGAAAGCTGGTCGCCGTTGACCGTAATCGCGCTCACCTTCCCGGCGGCGACATCTGCGGCGACAGTGGAGAGCGGGATGTCCGTGCTCGGCTGTGTCATACCTGCAATGAGCGAATAAGCGCTCATGAGGAGCAAGAAGATGAGGATGGTGGTGACGAGGTTGCCGAAGAACGACGGGCCGCCGAGGAGCCCGCGCCAGCCGCGGCGTACAGGAGGCTTCGCGGGCTTCTTCCCTCGCGGCTTCTTCGGTGAGACGGGTGCCATATCGGGACAGTATACAGAAAAACGCTTTATTTTCCTACTCGCGGCACGCAAAAACCGCCCGGGGGCGGTTCGCAATGTGTGGAGGCGCGGAGGTTGGTCACGAGTCGCTAAATAAAATGCTCCGGGCACTCGCATTTTATCAAGCGCTCGCGACCCCGGCTCGGTCGTTTTGCGAATACGCAAAACATACCTCCGCCTTCCAATCCCCCAGAAGCAAAGCAGTTTGCTTCTTTCGCCCCACAAAAAATGAAAATCCACTCGGATGAGTGGATTTCATTTTTTGTGGAGGCGGGGGGAATTGGACCCCCGTCCGAATCTGGCCAAGAAAGCGAGTCTACGACGCATAGTCGACGTTAGCTTTGAGGCAGGATGCGAGGAACGCCGGCGAAACCATTCCTGCCCGATCCCTTATTTAAATGCGCCGGACGGGAGGCCGGGCACCGAGTTCACAGATAATTCCGCCCATCTCCTACGCTGTGAACGCCGAGAGAAGATGAACGTCGCGCGAGGCGATGGCGAGCTTACGCTCGAGCCGTCGCGTAGGCGAACGCAATGTCGCCGACCTTACCGAAGTAAGGAGACTTCGTTGCGCTTGCAAGAGTGTTCTTGGCAAGTTTGGTTGCTCGGACGGATTACAGTGTCATACGAGCGTGCACTGCGTCGCACGTCTTTCAAGGTACAGACCGTCAAAGCCGGTCACCCCCGAGAAATGCAGAATCGGAAAACTTCTGAACTTTTCGGGACTACCGATTTTTCAATACTCGCGACATGTCGCGCGTCGCGTCGCGTTTCTTCAGGTCTTCGCGGCGGTCGGCCTTGCCTTTGCCGCGGACAATCGCGATGCGCGCCTTCACGAACCTGCCGGCAGTATACACCTCAAATGGGATGATTGTCAACCCTTTCTTCGCCTCGGCGGCGAGAAGCTCGGCGACCTCTTTCTTGTTGAGCAGGAGACGGCGCGGGCGCTCGGGGTCATAGCTCTTCGGCGTATTCGCGGCTTGGTACGGCGGGATGGTCATCCCGACGATGAACGCTTCCCCGCCGCGCACCACCACCCGCGCACCGTCCAAGGAGCCCTGCTTGGCGCGGAGCGCTTTCACCTCAGTACCCACGAGTTCAAGACCCGCCGCGAAGTGCTCCAGCGGGGCGTATTTCAGGTGCGCTTTCTTATTCGCAACGAGGGTCATACGGCAAAGTATACCGCACCTTTGACTTTCCACCCGATTTTACGTAGTGTGGCTCCTGTAATTAGCTGTAATCCGCAGATGTAGTTATCTGTTCTTCAATCCAGACCAAGGAGGCACTATGTCTCAGAAAGTGAGTCTCACCCCGGCCGAGCAATTCGTCAGGTTTGCACTGAGAATCGGCTCAATCGAACTTATCCCACAAGGGCGGCCTCTGAAGAATGGACGGGTATCGCCCTATTTCTTCAATGCCGGATTGTTCAACACGGGCGAGGAAATCGGGGAACTTGCTGGTGCCTATTCGGAGGTCATCATGGAACACTTCGACACCGCCGCCGGAGACGAGCAACCGGCATATGACATCCTGTATGGCCCGCCGTATAAGGGAACGATTCTTGTTCCCGTGATTGCCTACAACCAATATATGTATGGGCGGCACGGAAGTATTCATTTCTGTTCCAGCCGCAAAGAGGCCAAGGATCACGGCGAAGGCGGTTCGCTCATCGGCTCGCCAATCCAGTCCGGGGATCGCGTGCTTATTGTCGACGACGTCATAACCGACGGCTGGACGAAAAAAGAAGCCGTGGAATTCATCAGGGGCTTCGGCGGCATACCTGTCGGCCTCATCATCGCGTTCGACCGACAAGAACGCGGAAAGGGCGAGCTATCGGCAGTGCAGGAGTTCGAGAAGGAGTATGGAATTCCGGTACATGCCGCTGCGACACTCGCCGACCTCATCTCATTCCTACAAAAAACACCG
This sequence comes from bacterium, assembly GCA_027311385.1. Taxonomy (GTDB): domain Bacteria; phylum Patescibacteriota; class Minisyncoccia; order Phycocordibacterales; family Phycocordibacteraceae; genus C7867-001. Next base: position 26,570 of record DAICZA010000003.1, read on the forward strand.
GCCGAGAGCGGCGACGATAATATCGGCGAAGTGCTCGAAAAGATCCTCGCTTACCAAAAGCAGTACGGCGTCTCATGAGCTAGAGACACCGTTAGCGGGCCGCAACCGAAGTCTGGTTGCGGCCTTTTTCTTTTACCGCACGCTCGTGTACCCGCCCGGGACGCCTCCTTTGGAGAGGACGATTTGCCAGAGCTGCATCTCTCGCGCGCGGAAGCCGCCGGCGCAGGTGAGGAGATAATATTTCCACATCCGATAAAATCGGTCTCCGTACTTTTCTTTGAGCGAGGGCCACGCGGCGTCAAAGTTCGCAAACCACGCCATCAACGTCTTATCGTAATCGGCGCCGAAATTGTGCAGGTCCTCCACGATAAACAAATTCTCAATCGCCTTCCCCATCTGCGCGATGGACGGAAGCACACCGCCCGGGAAAATATATTTCTCAAACCACGGGTCGCTCGTGAGCTGGGAGACCTTGTAGCCGATGGTGTGCAGGAGGAAGAACCCGCCGTCTTTGAGGCACCGGTTCGCGACCTCAAAGTACGTCCGGTAATTCTTCACGCCCACGTGCTCAAACATACCGAGCGAGACGATGTGGTCAAATTCCTCGTGTACGTCGCGATAGTCTTGCACGCGTATCTCCACCGACAGGCCAGCGCAGTTTTCACGGGCGAGTTCTGCCTGCTCTTTGGAAACGGTGACACCGACAACCTGCGCGCCGTATTTCTCCGCCGCGTACTTCGCGAAGCTCCCCCAGCCGCACCCGATGTCCAGCACGCGGTCACCTTTCTGGAGTCCTATTTTCCGGCAGACGAGGTCAAGCTTCGCCTCCTGCGCTTCATCAAGCGTCGTTGCATCCTTCCAGTAGCCGCAGGTGTACACCATACGCTTGTCCAGCATTGCTTCGTACAGGTCGTTCCCGAGGTCATAATGCACCTCGCCCACTTTGAACGCGCGCTGGCTTGACTGCAGATTGAACACAAACGCCTTCGCGATGGCGAGCACGGAGGCGAGGTTAATCTCAAACTCCTTCTCCAGATGCGCCAGAAACACGTCGTGAATGAACACGTCCAGCGCGTTCGCGTCCCACCAGCCGTCCATATACGCTTCGCCGAGACCCATGGTCCCAAAGCGGATGACGCGGTTAAACAATCGCTCGTCGTGCACCGTGATGTCTTGCGGGCGCGACCCGCCGATTTCCACATCGGCCTTTTTCAAAAGGCCTCCTATAAATGCGCGTGCAGATGCCATATGTCCGCACTATATCGCTCCCGTACAGAAAATCCAGTCTCTACCGGCGGGCTTTGGCGCGGTCGTTTTCCGTCAAGTACTGCTTGCGCAGGCGAACCGACTTCGGCGTGATTTCCAGGTATTCGTCGTCGGACATGATCTCCATACCGCGCTCAATCGTGAGGTCAAAGATGGGCACGAGCGTGAGCGCCTCGTCCATGCCGGAGGAGCGCACGTTGGACTGATTCTTGCCCTTGGTCGGGTTCGCGCTCATCTCTTCGCCCTTCGCGGTATTGCCGATGACCATGCCCTCATACACCTCCGTCGCCGGCGTGATGTAGAGCTGGCCGCGGTCCTGCAAGTACCAGAGCGAATACCCGAGCGCCTTGCCCGTTGCCATAGAAATCATAGAGCCGACCTGCCGCTTCTTAATCTCGCCCGCGTACGGCTTGAAGCCGACAAACTGCGACGAGAGGATGCCCTCGCCCTTCGTATCAATAACGAAAATGTTCCGGTAGCCCAAGAGGCCGCGCGTCGGGCCCTGGAGCGTGAGCCGGACGATGTTGCCGTGCTGGGTGAGATTCTGGAGCACGAACGCGCGCAGGCCGAGCTTCTCAATAATGGCACCCTGGAATTCCGACGGTGTATCAATGACGACTTCTTCAAACGGCTCCAGCTTCACACCGTTCTCTTCGTGTGTGATAACGTGCGGCTGGGAAATCTGGAGCTCGTACCCTTCGCGTCGCATATTTTCCAGAAGCACGGCGATGTGGAGCTCGCCGCGGCCGGAGACGAGAAACGTCTCGGCGCTCCCGAAGTCCACCTTGAGCCCGACGTTGACCTCCAGTTCCTTCTCCAGGCGGTCGCGTATCTGGCGGCTTGTGACGAACTTCCCTTCGCGTCCGGCAAAGGGCGAATTGTTCACGAGGAAATTGAGCGCGATGGTCGGCTCGTCCACCGCGATGGCCGGAAGCGGCGCGGCCGACTCGTTCGTCGTCACCGTCTCGCCGATGTAGATGTCGGGCAGCCCCGCGATAAGCGCGATGTCGCCCGCGCTCGCTTCCGGCGTCTCCACGCGCTCCAGTCCTTTGAAGGTGAATATCTTCGTCGTGCGGCCGGTGCGCACCGTGCCGTCCGGCTTTTTGATGAACACGGTTTGGTTGGGGCGCACGGTACCCTCGTAGATGCGGCCGACCGCGAGCCGGCCCATAAAATTGTCGTAGGCGAGATTAAACGGCTGGAGCAGAAGCGGCGCATCGGCGGACGCATTCGCGTTTGCCGGCGGCACTTTCTCCAGTATCAAATCCAGAAGCGGCGAGAGGTCTTTCTCTTCACCCACGAGGAGCTCGTCGGGCGTGAGCGCAGCACGGCCGTCGCGGCCGATCGCGTAGACCACCGGGAAATCGCACTGTTCGTCGGTTGCGCCGAGTTCCATAAACAACTCCAGCACTTGGTCGTGTGCGCGCGCCGGGTCGGCGGCCGGCTTATCTATTTTATTGAGCACAACAATCGGCTTGAGGCCGAGCTCCAGCGACTTCTTGAGTACGAACCGCGTCTGCGGCATCGGCCCTTCCTGCGCGTCCACGACGAGCAGAACCGAATCAATACTGCGGAGCACGCGCTCCACTTCGCTGCCGAAGTCCGCGTGGCCGGGCGTGTCCACGATGTTTATCTTGGTGCCCTTGTACTCCACCGCCGCGTTCTTGGCGTAAATGGTGATGCCGCGCTCCTTCTCCAGCGCGTTGGTGTCCATCGTGGTGCCTTCCGGCGAGGCGCCCGTCTGCTTCAGAATGGCGTCGGTGAGCGCGGTCTTCCCGTGGTCCACGTGTGCGATTATCGCTATATTTCTTATTTCGGTCATATTCAAAGGTTATACCGCAACTGAAATGACTCTCGCCCCGTAGCCGCCCGAGCGAAGCGAGGGCGTGGTACTGGGGTGGTCCACGTGTGCGATTATCGCTATGTTTCTAATTTCCATAAATAAAAAATGCCCTCGGGCGATGAATTCAATATACAACACGAATGCGCGAAGCGCAATGCGCGGTCGCTAGAACCAGAACGAGGCGATGGCGGCGACACCGGAGAGCGCCATGATGGCGATGGTCACCCAGCCGATGAAGGACGCGAACGGGTGGTTCGCGTACTCGCCCATATGCCGCTTGTCGCTTGAAAGCCGCACCACGAAGAAGAGGATGACGGGCGCGATCACGCCGTTCGCAACCGCGGCGTAGATGAGCCCCTTGATCGGGTCCAGGTGCGCGAAGTTCGCGGCGATGCCAAGCAGCATGGAGACGATGATGACGCCGTAAAACGCGTACGCCTGCTTCAGCTTGCGGTAGAGGCCGTACTTCCAGCCGAGACTCTCGGCTATCGCGTACGCGCTGGAGCCCGCGAGGACGGGCACCGCCAAGAGGCCGGTGCCGACGATGCCGAGTGCGAAGAGGAAGAACGCGGACTCGCCAAAGGGGCGTAGCGCCAAGGCGGCCTGGTCCGCCGTCGCGATGTTCGTGATGCCGTGCGCGTAGAGCGTGCCGGCGCACGCGGCGAAGATGAAAAACGTGATGAGGTTGGAGAACAGCATCCCGCTCCATACGTCGGTCCGCATGCGGCGTATCGTCTTCGGGTGCACTTGTGCACGGCGCACTTCAATCGTGTCCTCTCCCTTCAGTATCTTCTCCTCCACTTCCTGCGACGTCTGCCAGAAGAAGAGGTAGGGAGAAATGGTGGTGCCGAGCACGGCGCAGACGAGGAATATCTGAGTCTTGGAAAACGTCATAGAAGGAACGACGAGATGCCGGAGCACATCGCCCCAATCAAGCCCGACCGAGAATGCGACGACGACATAGGAGAGGAGCGCGAGCGCGAGATATTTCAGGTATTTCGCATAGCGCGCGTAGGTGGTGAATACTTGGAGGATGAGGCTCGCGAGCGCGAAGACGATAACGAGCAGTTCAAATCCGAACTGCGGCAGGACGAGCCGCGTCCCCGCCGCCATCGCGCCGAGGTCGGCGGCGATGTTGAGCACGTTGGCGAGGAAGAGGAGCGCCGTGACCAGATAGAGCGCGCTCGACGAATAGTGGCGGCGGATGTTCGCCGCGAGCCCCTGCCCGCTCACAATGCCAATCCTCGCGCACATCTCCTGCACCGTCGCCATAAACGGGTAGGTGAAGAGCGCGGTCCAGATGAGCTGAAGCCCGTACTGCGCGCCCGCCTGCGAGTAGGTGGCGATGCCGGACGGGTCGTCGTCGGCGGCGCCGGTCGTGAGCCCGGGGCCGAGCGTATCCCAGTATTCTTCCGCGAGTTTGAACGGCCGCTTGCTGATGATTCTTTTCTCTCCTTTCTTCGCAAGCTCAATGCCCTCCTCCAATACTGCCGCCGGTGCTTCAAACGCTTCCTCCATTTCTTTCCGGAACGGGTGCTGCTCTTCTGCATTCATAGTGACCTCATCATACCTTTGGAATCCCGGACCGGACACTTAATCCACACGGTGCGTTATTTCCCCAAATCCAGAATATCGTCAATGCGTACCTGCGCGACAAACTCCGGCACGTGGGAGACGAGGATGAGCGCACCCGCGTACTGGTCCAGCGCCTTGGCGATAATCGGCAGGTGGCGGAAATTGATGTGGTTTGTCGGCTCATCCAGGATAAGGAGGCCGGGGCGCTCGAGCACGAGCGAAGCGATCGCGACGAGCCCCTTCTGCCCTTCGGAGAGACTGCCGATTTTCGTATGGATGACGTCGGCGGTAATGAGAAATCCGGCGGCAATCGTGCGCAGGCGCTCTTCGTCCGGCCGGCCCATCGCGTGCCGGAGCGCTTCCAGCACCGTCTGGTCAAAATCCAGCGTGGAGAAATCCTGGCGGTAGTAGCCCACCTTCACGCCGTCGGAGATGACCGCTCCCTCGGCGATGCCGCGCGCAATCGCCTCAAGCAGCGTGGTCTTGCCGATGCCGTTGGGCCCGCGAAGCAGGAGATGCTGATTCTTACGGAGTGCGATGTTCGTCTTCTTCGTAATCGGCTTGCCCTTCGGCGACTGCACCGTGTATGACGTGAGTGCGAGCACAACGCCGCTCAAGTGCTCCTGCGCGGGAATCGTAAACGGCCGGATGGTCTTGTCCTCTTTGCGCACGTCCACTTTCGCCTCTTCCATCTCTTCCACTTCGGTGCGCATCTTCTTCGCAACGAGGCGCATCTTCCCGCCTTTCTGCGCGAAGAAGTTCGCCTTGTCTTTGTTCTCCTGGATTTTTTTCTCCAACTGCGCGTTCTTGCGGTTCTCCTTCTCAATGCGCGCGAGGATGTCGCGCTGCACGTCATGATAGTTGCCGGGGTACTGCTCAATCTTCCTCGTGAACACGTCCAGGTAGAGCACGCCGGTGGTAAAGGCGTTCAAGAACTCGGCGTCGTGCGAGATCACGACGCAGGTGCCCTGATACGCCACGAGAAAGTTCGTGAGGTGTTCAATGCCGGCTTTATCCAGATTGTTCGTGGGCTCATCCAAGAGGAGGAGATCGGGATTCTGGATGAGCGCGGAGGCGAGGAGGAGGCGCGCCTGCTGACCGCCCGAGAAGCTCTTCACAATGCGGTCGTGCACTTTCGTGTGCCCTTTCAGGTTCACCACCTCCAGCACGTCGTCTATCTTCGGGTCTATGTCGTACGCCTTTGCATCAAGATAAGATTGGAAGAAATCGCGGACGGTGAGTTCCATCTTCTCGCGCGGTATCACCTGCGAGGCGAGCGCCACCTTCATGCCGTGCGCAGTATGTATCTCGCCGGACTCGGGTTTGAGTGCGCCGGTCATGAGAGAAAAGAGCGTGGACTTGCCGGCGCCGTTCTGCCCCATCACCGCCATCTTCATCCCGCGGCGCAGCGAAAAATCCACCTCCTCCAAAATAGGTTTGTTGTGCGACCAATTTCTCTTGCCCGTACCCGGGCTTAGAGAAATGGAAGTGCCCACGTCCTCGTGGGCCCCGTATTCAAACGACACGCTTTCAAAGCGTATGACGCTTTCTTCTTTGGCCATCAGCCAACCATACCTTATTTCGCATTAAAACGGAAAGAATGTATAGTACCGGCATGTCAGACGACTACCCGATGCGCATCAACAAATACCTCGCCCACGAGGGCATTTCCACGCGCCGCGGCGCGGACGAACTCATCGCCCGCAAGAAGGTGCTCATAAACGGCCGCGTCGCGGTCATCGGCGAAAAGGTGAATGAGGGCGACACGGTGGAACTACGCGGCAAGAGTTCCGCGAAGAAGTTCGTCTACTACGCCTACCACAAGCCGGTCGGCGTCATCACCCACTCGCCGCAACTCGGCGAGAAAGACATCAAGCAGAGCGTCGCGCTCCCGAAGGACGTGTTCCCCGTCGGCCGGCTGGACAAGGACTCCAGCGGGCTCATCATCCTCACGAACGACGGCCGCGTGACCGACCGCCTGCTTGCGCCCGGCTACGACCACGACAAGGAGTACCGCGTGCGCACCGCGGAGCCCCTGCGCGAGAGCTTCAAGAAGACGATGGAAGCGGGCGTGGACATTGAGGGCTACCGCACCAAGCCGTGCACGGTGCGCAAAACCGGCCCGAAGAGTTTTACGATTACGCTCACCGAGGGCAAGAAGCATCAAATACGCCGGATGGTCGCGGCCATGCACAACCAAGTCGCGGAGCTGGAGCGTATGCGCATATTAAATGTGCGGCTGGACAATCTCGCGCCGGGCGCCTGGCGCGCGATTGAAGGCGCCGAGCTTACGACGTTCCTTTCGCAAATCGGGATGAAATAGAGCGGCCTACGCCGGGCGCGCGACGCCGGCGAGGCTCCGGAACACGTCGCTCGGCTTCATATATTCTTCGGTGATAGCGGAAATAAGCACGTCATCGCCCGCGTCAAAGTTATGCGTCGCGTCGGTCATCACGTCGCCGACGTGCGGTCCGCATTCTTCGCGCACCTGCACCGTCACGGGGATGAACGGCACGCCGTGCGTATGAAATACCTGAATGCGGTGATTGCCCGCTTCAAGCCGGAATTTCTTATTGCGCACGCCGACACGCATGATAAGCGGGTCGTGGAGCCCTTCGCTCACGATGTTGTCCCAGAGCTCGTCGAGCGTCACGATGGTGCCGTCTTTGAGGTCGGCTTCGGGCGATACGTCGGCACCCCGATACGCCCAGACCCAGTCGGTCGGCACGAGTTCTATCTTCCCCGCCGCATACAGCGGATGATTCTTCCAGAGTGCTCGTATGTCCATAGGCCGTTACGCGCGGTGCGGAAGCGGCTTGCGGCCCCAGTGGATGTGCGCCCAGACGCGCTCGTGGAGGTAGTAGAGAATGGTGCTGTACCCGTCTACAAATATGACGATGCCGACGGAGAGCGCCGCGCTCCTCGTGAAGAAGTACGCGACGCACAAATCGGTGATGATACTCACCACGCGATAGCTGACTGATTTCACGATCGAACGGTTGTACGTCTCCGCAGATGTCAATTTCATACGCGCATCATAGCAAATAAAAAAGCCGGCGATTCATCCGGCGAAAAGCGGTGTACGCAAAACCCCCGCAGAAGCGGGGGTTTTACAAGCTTATGCTGCCGGAGTTTCCGGAGCCGGAGTCTCTTCCGGAGTTGCCGGCGCTACCGGCATATCGGCGGTCTGCGCAGGATCTACGGGAAGTCCTGCACCATTCATTTCATCAGCCATATTTGTATGTAGTTAGTGTCTGGCAAAAACGACCTTTCCCAGCATAGCACCCTTTGCCGCCGGTGTGAACCCCCTCTACCCTACGTAGAAGAGGCAGAGACCGGCGACGAGGACGATGAGGCCGTAGATGCTGAGTGACCGGAAGAATTTCTTTGTCGCGAACCGCTCCAGCACCTGCGGCGCGAAGATGTAGAGCAAGCCCTTTGCAAGGACGAGCCAGAGGATGATGGTGATAATCGCGCGCCACGTGCCGTCCCAGATATTGCTCTTGAAAAGCAGCAGGGTGGAAACGACGACCATGCCGACGCCGAGCAAGTACACGATGGCCGGGTGGTCAAAGAGGTCCTTGATCAGTTGCGGGACCGTCTTGCCTTTGAATATGAGGAAGAGACCGGCGACGACGAGATACACGCCCAGCACTTTTGCAATCAGCAACGAAATGCTCATAGCGAATTAATGATGGTTAATGCGTATAGCGTAGCACCTTTTCATTTGATTTTTGCCGGTTATGCGTCTAGTATTGGGAACCAGAGCAGTATCCCGCCAACCAACAGAAAAAGGAGGCGTTGTGATCCATATCCAGGTAGAGTTTGAGTCCGGAGGCTTCGGCGCGTGTCTGTTTACCGATCAAAAACAAAAGGACAAGCGGCGAATGAAAAAGCCCCATTCGCGCAGGCACACCCAGAGAAGCAAGCGGGAAATAGCTCGTATTAAAAATGAGCTCCTGCGGCTCATGTTGCTGTTCCCCGTTACCCTATAGCCCTCCCCGACACCGCGGCGCGCCCACCAGGCGCGCCGAACTTATTTCCCCTCCTCCCCTTTCCCCAAATAGTGCTTGAGCGTATATATCCAGTCCGTCTCGGTAGCCGGCTCCTTCTCCTTTTCGGCGAGGAGCCACTCCAGATAACTCCGGTCCGTCTTCGCGACCTCCTCCAGCTTCTTGCCGTTGTACTTGCCGAACCGGATGGTGGTAAAGAGGAGTGGACGCGCCGATATCGCGAGCATCGCCTGGAGCGCCGCCTCTTCGGTGCCGTGCCGCTCCTTCATCTTGTCCATCAACCGCTCAAAGAGCGCCTCCAGCACGAGCACGTCGCCGAGCGCGTCGTGCGCCTCGGCCTCTACATCCAGGTCAAGCAGGTAGCGCAGGTACTGGAGCCGGTAGTTCGGCAAGAGGTCGTCCGGGTCAAGCGCGTAGGCGACCTTGTAGGTGCAGATGCTCCGGCGCGGGGTGACGCCCTCGCGCGCGAGCATAGAGAGGTCAAATGCCGCGTTGTGCGCGACGAGCAGCACCTCGTCGCTCTCCAGGAGGTCTTTCAGCCCCGGGTATTCGGGCGCATCGGTAAACGCCGGCTTCTCCGCCACCATCTTCTCGGTGATGTGGTGAATCGCCATAGACTCTATAGAAATCGGCACCGGCGGCTTGTAGAGCGCGTTCACGAGCGGTTCGTCTACGTAGCGCTCCTTGACCGCCAATTGGCACAGGCGGTCTTTGTCGCTATTGCCCGTCGTCTCGGTATCTAGAAAAATAATCCGCATGAGAGTATTGTACCGCATCGCCTCGGAAGGCGCGGCTCTCCAGTACCGGATTGTGGTAGCATATATGTCTCGGAGTTCCCACTCCATTACCCTAACGGGAGGTGCTATGGCGACAGTAAGAGCGTGTAAGAAACACCGCCCGACCAACCTGTTGTACGCAAAAGTGCGGGTACGAGTACCGTTCTTTTGGTGGTTCTACTGGGACGTTTTCCTCGGGAGAGAGGGACTCGTCATCAATGTTGCGTGGGACACACGACGAAGCGAGTCCCTCTGTACCGTCCTTTTCGGGGCTTCGTGTGACGGAGTACAGCGAGTATATCCCCAAGGGAGGCTTGAATCCCTTGACCCGTGACCTTTCATCAAAAAAAATCTGACGATTGAAGGAGCCCGACTGGCTCTTTCTTTTTATCCGCCTCCCTGTGCGCGTCTGCTAAATGCCGCTCGCCGCGCGCTCCGCGCGCGGCGGTTTCTTTCTCCCCTCAATTCCCTGTCGTCTCCGTGTCCAGAAAGAGGATTCTCATAGGTCTATTCTACCGCACTCCCCGGTGAATCCTTACGGGTACTGCGTGCCGTCGCCCGTGATGGGTATCGTGTCACCCAAATATTTCGGCTTCAGGTGGAAGACCACGTCAAAGAGCGCTTTCTCGTCGGAAAATACTTCGCGGAGATAATTGCCGGGGAGGATATGACCGGAGTCGGCGTTCACGCCGTACGCCTGTATGCCGAGAGCCCGCGCGATGAAGAGTGCGCGCGGCAGGTGGAATGATTGCGTCGCAATCAGCATAGAGGACACGCCGAAAATGGCGCGGGCGCGGTACATACTGCTATAGGTATCAAAGCCGGCATGGTCCAGGAAAATGTCTTTGTCCGGAATGCCTTTCGCGAGCAAGTAGAGCCGGACGGGATTCACCTCGTTATGGCTCACGGTGCTGTTATCGCCGGAGACGAGTATCTTCGCCACCTTCCCTGCCTGGTATAGGGCGATGGCTACGTTCACGCGGTCGGTGAAGATGGGTGCGGGCTTGCCGTCTGCGAGAATCGCCGCGCCGGGAATCAGCGCGACCTCGGCGCTCGGCGCCGCGTCTATGCTCTGGTAGGTGTACGCGTACGTAGACAGACGGATATACGCATTGGTGACGAGGATGAGCGCGGGGAGCGCCACGCCGCCGAACATACCGAGGGATATCAGGCGCTTCATTCGTGCAGTATACGTCAATTCATAATCCCGCTTCTGTTCTCCCTCCGCCCCTCCCGCGGGTGTACTATAAACCTATGAATACAACTCTGAGGAACGTGCTCTGGCTCGCCGTCGGCCTTATCGTCGCCGGTGCGCTCATCGTGTGGCTCACGCCGCGCGGCGCCGTCGCGCCCACCGTGCCGCCGCTCGCCGCCGACCTGTACCCGCTCTACAGCGCGGACTGGAACGCGCCACACCCGGTCTCCTTGGATATCCCGCCCGCGCCGCTCTCCGGCACCGGCATTGAAGCCGTCGTCGCCACAAGCACGATGAATCCCGGCGCCGCCTTCAGTCCGTTTGACAAGTACTACGCGGACAAACTCGGCGCGCTCGGCTGGCGGGTAGACAACAGCCTGGCCGCGGGAGGCCCCGGACGCGGCCAGGTCGTCTACCGCAAGGGCGCCGGCTTCATCGCGGTCAACGTCTGGACCGACTTCCACACCGTCTCCTCCACGAGCCCGATGCAGTGCCCCTGCGACGTCACCATCAAACTCTTCTCCACCACGGTGCCGTAGCGCCGCGCTAGGAAGCGCGGCGCCTTCTTTCCCCGAGCATACGGACTTGACAAAGCTTATATTCCGTGTATTATGAGTTGCGGATAGGTGATCTGTACGGGCTATCAGGATTACACGTCTAGCACCCAACGCATCGTGGTAACGGCCTTTGCCCCTTCTGAAAAGAAGTAAGCGGTCGTCTCCCTGTCTAATTCATTTTAGACAAGGAGAAAGCAATGTTCACTTCGATATTCAACTGGTTGAAAACACTTGGGAAACCAGAAGCAACCGAGCAGGAGATTCAAGATTACATTGCGAGATTGGAGAGAGCTGTTGAAGAGCTCACAATCGAACTTGATTATCGAGAATACCTTGCGAAGCAAGAAGCAGAGAGAGAAGCTTTTGAACGTGAAGACCGGGAAAGAGAACGAGAAAACCTTGAGTACTGGCCTGTATGTAAAGAAGAGATTGATGAAGAAGATCTCGCCAGAGAAGAGAAGGAGCGCAGGGATCGTGAAGAGGAGGAAAGGCAGCAGCATTATCTCAGCCATTGTCCTCATTGCGGTTCGCGAATTCGTCTCGGCAGATGTTCCGCCTGTGACGACGCTTTTGGTAGAAATTGAGTAAACTGACCCCGCCTTTCGGAAACGACTGGTGGGGTTTCTTATTTGGAATTCGCCTTTTGTGGATAGACCCATCCTTTCGTCCCCACCCAATCGCCGCGGAGTACCGCGGCGATTCCCTTGTCCCGCCAGGCCGGCCATCACGGGACCTTCATCCCGTTAGAGGCAGGTCTTTTAAAAGACCGTCGGCTCTAATGGGAAAACCTACCGGGATTTAGGATTTTCCGAGCTATTTAGGTAATCCCCAACCTCATTGAATTTATAGCTTTATTTGATATTCTTAGCCTTAAGGCCTCCCAGGGTTACCTGGTGGGGTCCCCGAAGGGACAGAAGGACTGCGGTATTCGACCAAGGCCTTTGTAAATTCGGAGACTCTGTCACGTGCAATGGTGGATAGTATTGTTCTAGAAATCTCTTCGGGCCCGCCCTTCTTATGAAGAGAATTCATCAATGAGTTTGCTCGATTGATGCGCGACTCGACACGTCGTTTTTTAGCTTCTGAAGCTATCGGGAATGATCGACCATATGTACTATTGAAATGTGCCCAACCAAATAAATCCGCGACCTCTAGCCCAAAACTTAAACCTTTTTTATTTTGAAAAGTTAAGCTATGAATACGTTTCAAACAAAATTTCGCCCACATCTGATACCTTGGTGTATGAGCAAAAGTTGATTTGTGACTTGCAGATATAAATGCCGCTAGCACTGCATCATCTTCTTGTCTTCGCGATTCCGCCATCACTTCTCCATATGCATCCTTAGTCTCTAGAAAGTGACCGAATTCGAGAATGAGTTTGCGAGCAAGTGCTTCATATAAGAAATCGTTAAGGCCTTCCCTCTTTATAAAATCCATCACCAACCGGTCAGATACATTACGTCTTCGAGCGATACGAGTGATTCGTTCCCTATACCAGCTTTTGTCGATTCGATAAATAAAACAATACATATCAGCCCCTTCAATCAAACCTGTAAGGCGTTTAAAGAACGTGTCAATCCGCGGGTACGGGATTCTTCTGTGTCTACGCGTTCCATCTCGATTCTTGAGTAGTCCGCCATCAACGGTGTACATCTTCTCTCGTTCGCCTTCAAATAAATCGAAAGCATGGATATTTTCAGTGGTCGGAATACTAGATTTCTCCTTGAGTGAAATCATGTAGCTGGAGAGTGCAGAATGTAAATCTTTATCAATTATAAGACCCGAGAGCAGGAAATCATCATGGTCATCAGACAACTTTGACTTACCTGATTCGTCAATAAACAGAATGTAATTCTGTTGCTTTTGCATGCATTTATTGTATCAAACCGCTCGGCTTGATAACTTCTTGAACAATTCCCTGCACACTGTCACTCTCGCCGGGAGTAATCGGCATATGCTTTTTATTTGTACTCCTAGGAATTAGCAGACGAATGCCGTCTTTTCGTGGACCATATTCTTTAATGGTGACGTTTTCACCACCAAGAAGGGCTATGACCCGGTCACCCGTATCAGCTTTTTCTTGCAGACGGCATAGTACGAGATCATCATCATTTATGCCCGCGAGATTCATCGAGTCACCCTCAGCCCTGAGAATGAAATATCTGAATCCAGGTTTTATTTTTGACTTCTCCACTAAAATATAGTCTTCAATATTCTGTTCTCCTACTAATGGATTACCACACGGAGCCGAGCCCACCAGCGGCACACGGATCATGTCTATAGTAATTGGCGACAAAACAGGTGTAACGTATTTCTGATAACTTTCTCTTGTCTCAATTCTACTTTTGAAAAACTTCTCTGTTTCTTTGTCTACAAAATACACATAGCATCCCTTCATTCCGCGAGTAAGAAGGACACGATAGGTATTTTTAAGGAGGTCGACAAGTTTTTCTCCAGAACGCTTCACGACACTGTCTGCGGATTTCTCCCTTAATGCAATCCAGGTTTGATTCTCGAAGTTGTAAACAAGATCAGGACCGATGATGACCCCCACGTAATCAAACTCGAAGCCTTGAATCGTATAGATGCTCCCTATTTGATTCA
>DAICZA010000040.1 GCA_027311385.1 bacterium
GTGTGCGAATCGCGCCTTGCAAAAGGAAGCGGCAGAACCATAAAGGGTATTGCCACCGTATTCCCGTTCCTCGGCCTCGTGTTCGGTTTCGTGACGGGACATTAGTTTCACCACGGCCGAGCGGGGGTGGGACTCAGTTGGGCGACTTGATTAACCTCAAGTCGCCCGTTTCTTTTTATGCTACGCTCCGCTCATGGAAGTGAACTATATTGACGCGCACTGCCACCTGCAGTTTGAGCAGTATGCGGCGGACGACGCGGCGCTCATTGAGCGAATGCGCGATGAGGGTGTCGCGGGCATTGTCGTCGGCGTGGACCTGGAATCGTCGCGAAAGGCGATTGCGCTCGCAGAGCAATACGAGCATCTATTCGCCTCGGTCGGCCTCCACCCGAATCATGCGGATGAATCGTTTGATGAAGCGGCGTATCGCGTGCTCGCGGCGCACCCGAACGTCGTCGCGTTCGGGGAGTGCGGGTTGGATTATTTCCGTCCGGCTGAAGTGAACGACGAGGTGAAAGAAAAGCAGAAAGGACTTTTCCGGAAGCACGCGGCGCTCGCCGGTGAGCTCAATAAGCCGCTTATCATTCACGCTCGCCCGAGCAAGGGCACGATGGATGCGTATGATGATGTGCTGGAAATCTTGAAGGAAGCGAAGACGGCCTACCCGGACCTGCGCGGCGACGCGCACTTCTTCGTCGGCGGGGCCGCAGAAGCGCAGGAATTTGTTACACTCGGCTTCACCGTCTCATTCACGGCGGTCATCACGTTCGCGCGCGATTACGACGAGGTCATCCGCGCCGCGCCGCTTTCATCCATCCTCTCGGAGACCGATGCGCCCTACGTCGCGCCCGCTTCCCGCCGCGGAGAGCGCAACGACCCGCTTGCCGTCATTGAGGTCGTGGAGAAAATCGCCGCCATACGCAGCGAGGACCCCGAAACCGTCCGCACTGCGCTTGTCCAAAACGCACGCCGCCTCTTCTCTCTTCCGGTTGCGGGCCGCTAAATATCGTGCTAGGATGCGGGAATTATGGCGAAAAACATGGACGAAGAGGTGCGCGCAGACGCATCGTTTGAGGATGTCGGCGATGAGCCGCGCGTCTACGAGCTTGGCTTCCATGTGGACCCCGAGCTGCCGATGGAGGAGGTGAAAAAGGCCTACCAGGCGGTACGCGAGAGCATCGCCGGCAAGGGAACGGTGATCGCCGAAGGCGAACCCGAGAAAATCCAGCTTGCCTACACCATTTCCCGCCAGGACGTCGCCGGCCGCCGTGACTTTGATTCCGCGTATTTTTCCTGGATTGCGTATGAGGCAACGCCGGCGGGCCATGCGGAGATTGTCGCAGCGGCGGGTGCGGATACGCACCTCATCCGCTTCATTGACGTGCTCACGACGAAAGATGCCGCCCGCCACGCGGTTGAAATGCACGAACTCAGAATGAAAGCGCCGGAACATACGGAGAGTCCGGAGGAGGCCGCCGGTGCCGAGCTTGATGCGGCGCTTGAGAACGTCGTCGTATAATACAATCATGTATGCCGTTAGAAATAGCGGACGCAACCAAATCACTTACAGTATGACAAGCAACATTACCAGCAATAATCAGATAGCACGTGGCGTTACTGAAACGTCCGCGTCCTATTTCTAACGGTATGTACCTCAACAAAGTATTCCTCTACGGCAACCTTACCCGCG
>DAICZA010000041.1 GCA_027311385.1 bacterium
ATGCCAGGACAGCGGCGCGGCCTGCTGCGCCTCGATGGCGGTCGCGCGGGCCCGCTCGCGCGGCGTACACAGGCTGAGCGCGAGGCCCTTCTGTCCGGCGCGGCCGGTGCGGCCGATGCGGTGCACGTGCACGTCGGGATCGGTCGGCAGTTCCCAGGTGATCACCGCCGCCAGCTCGCGCACGTCGAGTCCGCGCGCCGCGACATCGGTGGCCACCAGCACCGAGCAACTGCGATTGGCGAACTGCACCAGCACCTCGTCGCGATCGCGCTGCTCCATGTCGCCATGCAGGGCGCGCGCGGAAAACCCGCGCCGGTCCAGCTCGTCGGCCACGTCCTGGGTGTCGCGACGGGTATTGCAGAACACCAGCGCCGATTCGGGCTTGTAGCTGCGCAGCAGTTGCGCCAGTGCATCCATCTTCAGCGCCGGCTCGACTTCGAACCAGCGCTGTTCGATGGCGCCGTCCGCCGGTTCGGAGTCCACGGTGACCGTCACCGGCTCGCGCTGCACGGACGTGCTGATCGCGCGGATCGCTGCCGGCCAGGTGGCGGAGAACAGCAGCGTCTGCCGCTGCGCCGGCGTCTTGCCGATGATCTCGGTGATCGCCTCGGTGAAACCCATG
>DAICZA010000042.1 GCA_027311385.1 bacterium
CGGTCGAGTCAACGCACCAATAATCGTTCGTGGTCATGAGCTGTGCCGCCGCCATGAAGCCGGACGAGGTCGAACTGCAGAGCACGGACTTCGTCGGGCCGTTGTCGTTGTCGGCGCCCGCAATCGCATTCGCGATGGTGGGATCCGCGAAGAGCGTGCTCGCCGCGGTGCAAGAAGCGCCCACACCGGTGTTGGCGGCGCCGTAACTGTTGCCGTTGTTGTCGTAGTAGAGCGCGGCCTGCGTCGCGACCGTCGAGAGGTCGGACTTTATCGCCGCGTCATTGCCCTTCGAACGCGCCGTGTTGAGAGATGCCAAGACGACAGCCGAGAGAATGCCGATGATGGCGATGACGACGAGAAGCTCGATGAGCGTGAAGCCGCGTCGGGTCTTTTGAGTAAGTGATTTCATCATAAGAAGACGTTAGTAGCGCATGCGTTACGTATGGATAAAGCGTATGACGCTTGACTCTATTGTACCCTTCGCACCCCTCGCCCGCACGGCGGGTGTGGATAATCAACCAATGGAACCCGCGAGGTTATAGATGGGGATGAG
>DAICZA010000043.1 GCA_027311385.1 bacterium
AGGCCGAATTCACCGAGAACTTTCTCGATAGCATCGGAGCCGAACCGGTTAATCTGCTTGATTTGACCGGGTGTTGCTTGTGCCGCTTGAGTAATCGTCGTCATGACGTTATCCCTTGTCCCGAACCGTCGGGTAAGCGACTCTATCCTCCCATGAGGCGAGCTGTGTACGACCTAGTTAGCTATCTTGCGATAACAATTGTAAAAGATAGGTCGTACACAGCTTGCTTCATGAGCCGTGATTCTTGATGGAAAGGGCTTGCTACTGACAGATAGTATGTCATGTACTCGCGTGTCGGTCAAGGAGCACGGGAATCATCTCGTCGCGCTACTTCCCTGCCGTGAGGAAGTCGACGGCGCGGGCCATCTGCGGGTCGACCTTCGGCCGCTCGGTCGCGCCAGCAGCCATGTAGGCGACCGTGATGTCTGGCGTGACGCCATTGCCCATGATCCAGTGCCCGGCCGGCGTGATCCACCGAGCGACCGTTATCTTGAGCGAGCCGCCATCGAGACCGAGCAGCGTCTGCACCGAACCCTTCCCGAACGACTTCGT
>DAICZA010000044.1 GCA_027311385.1 bacterium
ATTGGCCGTGGTCCCGACGATGCGAATGTTGGTGTTGTAGGCCTCGAACGTCACCTGCTGGTTCTGGTCCTCCTGCGCCTGCACAGCCGTGAGGGCGGTCGTGCTGTCGCGGAGCATGTCGGCATCCCGCGTTGTGATGCGCTTGAACGTCGCGAGGCGCACCCCGTTCTGCGACATCCGCGTCGCGTCCACCTGCAGCAGCGTCGTCCCAAGCGCCGTGATGCGTTCCTGCACGGAGCGCTGCGCACCGTCGCCCAGCGCGATCATGGCGATCACGGCGGCGATGCCGATGACGATGCCGAGCATCGTCAAGAAGGAGCGTAGCTTGTTGGCACGAAGGGACCCGAGGGCGACAACCAACGTTTCCGACCACAACATACGGGGCGCGGCTAGAGTGGGGATGGCGGTACCGCCGTGAGCGCGGCGGACGCACGATGGGCCCGGACACACGTCAGTTCAAGGGGTCCGCAACAAATGTCAGAGTGGCGACAGGATACGATGGCGGCCAGCGAT
>DAICZA010000045.1 GCA_027311385.1 bacterium
GTGATGGACGGTTCCGTCGAGGTCGCGGAGGGTCGTCATGCGCAAGCTCAGCGTCTCCACGCTTCCGCAGGTCGTGTCGAAGCAGACGACGTCGCCGACGCGATACTGGTTCTCCATGAGGATGAAAAGACCGGAAATGAGGTCGCGGATGAGGTACTGACCGCCGAACCCGAGTGCGATACCGGCGATACCGGCGGCGGCCAGAAGCGGCGCGACCGCGACGCCGAATTCGGAGAGCACCATGAGGAGCGCGGTGGTAGTGATAAGCACATCGACAGAACCGTTCGCGACGGTGATGAGCGTATTTTCGCGCTTCTCGACGGCTTCGCGGGTGCCGCGGCCGCGTCGCACCACTTTGCGTATGAGCCGCGCGAGGATTCTGCCGGTGAACCGGTCGGCGACGTATGCGACGAGGATGATGAGGACTACGCGCAGGCCGTGAGTCGCGCCCCACGTTATTAAGGCGTCTTTGAGCAGGGAAATGTTTGAAGTCATACTCGTACCTTACT
>DAICZA010000046.1 GCA_027311385.1 bacterium
TTATTGCGCTCATAATCCTTGGCGTGTCGCTCGCCATCTACTCGGCACGCTACGTTCCGAGCGCGGTGGGCCGCCTCGGTGCGGCCGCAGTGTCGCTCTCGCAAATCTTCACAAGCGCTCCGGCGCCTTCCCTCTCGGTCGTCCCGACTGCGTCAACGACGATTCCTTTCGATACGGCGAGTTCGACCGCTTCAACAAGCG
Source organism: bacterium (assembly GCA_027311385.1). Taxonomy (GTDB): domain Bacteria; phylum Patescibacteriota; class Minisyncoccia; order Phycocordibacterales; family Phycocordibacteraceae; genus C7867-001. The sequence goes on from DAICZA010000046.1 coordinate 202, forward strand.
CGACACAAGCGGCGTCGAGTGCACCTGTGCCAAAGCCGGTCACACCGACTGCCGGTGCTGAAACGGGCGGGACCTATCAAATAGGTGGCGGCACGCAGGTACTTTCCGGCCTCCCCGACTTTATCGTCACCATCAACGCGGTCGGATATCTCACCTCAACTTCAACGAGCTCGTTTGTCGCCGCGACGACGGTGCCGTATGGAGAAAGTCCTGCGGTCAAATTCACCGTGAAGAATATCGGCACGAATGTTGCAGGTCCATGGCGCTTCAGTGCTTCTATCCCGACCTCCTCAAACTCCATCTACCAG
>DAICZA010000047.1:0-249 GCA_027311385.1 bacterium
CTACCAACTGAGCTATCCAAGCAACGCAAGGTCTACGGCCCTGGTTTGAACGAGTTTATCAGCTTTTGCAGGTCGGCGGAAGTCGGCAGACCGAAGGGACCGGTCGTGGTGATGCCGGACGTCGCCGTAAATTTCGTAACGAACGGCCGGAGATACTGCTGATAAAGATAGAGCGGCGCAGCGAGTATAACGAGCCACATGACAATCGTGCCGATAACACCGTACCACTGGTGGCGCCGTATGGCGCGG
>DAICZA010000047.1:259-504 GCA_027311385.1 bacterium
CACGAATCTGGTCGAGCGCCTGCTTCATTTCGGAGTCCATAGTGTCTTTAGTATAGCAAGCTTTGTGCCTCCTGCCGGAATCGAACCAGCATCTACCCCTTAGGACGGGGCTGTTCTATCCATTGAACTAAGAAGGCTGGACGTTACGCGGTAATACCGAGAGTTGACACGAGCCTCTCCTGGTCAAAACCGATAATCATCTGGTCGCCCACGAAGATAACCGGTACGCCCATCTGACCGGATTT
>DAICZA010000004.1:0-15452 GCA_027311385.1 bacterium
GAGGAACTTTTTTCTCCGCGAGCCGGAACGAATCAGTTGCAACCGCCGTCAATACACCGCCTTCTATAGAGAGATACAAACTCGCGAGCTCCGGCCGCACCATTGAAGAAGATGCGCAAGAAGCGATAGAGGTAAAAAGATTCTTTAGAAGTACTCCGGGGAGAATAATTCTGTTTTTAGGATTTTCCGGGAATGGAATTGAAGGAAAATCGTCGTACGGGACTGTTTTGAGTGAACTTTTCCCCGTGCCGCTTGTGAGAGTAATACTATCACCAGTGTGTTCAAGGGTTATATCTCCTTCTTGGGTAAGTGAAGAAGCAATTTGTTGTAGAATAGTCGCCGGAACAGCCACTACCCCTTTACTGACACAGTTTCCTTCGAGTTTTAAATCAATACCCGTCTCTAGATTTGTTGCGCGCATTTTTATACCGTCGTCTCCGGCAATAATAAGAATTGCCGAGAGTACGGGGAGTGTGGTATTTCTTCGTTCGGCAAATCGTGCGACGGTGTGCACTGCTTCAGAGAATTTTCTTTTTTCTATTGAAATAATCATACGATGCTTATTAGGGTGGTGGATAATGGGGATAGCCGGAAAAGATGAGGAATTATAAAAGTATTTTTTATACAAACTCTTTCAGTAAACTGTTGATAAGAAAGAGATAACTTCATACAAGAAGGGTGCGGATATTTTGAATTTCTTTTGCCAACTCACTATCCACAACTACTTCACGCTTTATTTTCTCACAGGAGTGGATAACGGTTGTGTGGTCGCGACCGCCCAGTTTTGTGCCTATCGTCGGATAGGAAATACTGAAATCCTCCCGGAGGATATACATAATAACTTGTCGCGGCCGCACTACTTCCCGCCGCCGCGTCTTTTCGTAGATACTTTCTTCATCAATACCGTAAAAAGAAGCAACTTTATCAACCACATTCTTCACTGAGATGTTTCTCTGCGGCCGCGTAAATGACTTGAGTGATTGGCGTACTTCTGTAATATCAGGAGCGGCTCCTTTTACTTGGGTATGGCAAATAAGATTATTCACCATCCCCTCTAATTCACGTATAGAGCCGCTCATACTGGTCGCGACATACTCAATAACCTCTTCGGAAAGCATCACCCCTTGGAGAGCCGCTTTTTTGCGGATAATGGCCATACGCGACTCCGGGTCCGGTTCGCCGATATCAACCGTCATTCCGCTCGCCAAGCGGCCCTTCAGGCGGTCGGCGATGTCGGGAATAGCCGCCGGTGCGCGGTCGGATGAGAAAATAATCTGCTTATTCGTATCGTGGAGTGTATTGAAGAGGTGGAAAAGCTCCTCTTCTGTTTTTAATTTTTTTGAAAGGAATTGGACATCGTCCATAATAAGGAGGTCGTACTGGCGATATTTGTCTTTAAACCGATTCGCCGTTCCCGCCTGCACCGAGTCGGTGTAATCAATGGTGAATTTCTCCGAAGTGAGATAAAACGCTTTTCCACCCGGATATTGTTTCTTAAATTGGTTCCCGATCGCCTGGATGAGGTGTGTCTTCCCGCGGCCGGTGTCGCCATAGATGAAAAGCGGGTTATACGTGATGCCGGGACGGCTCAATATGGCTTGTGCCGCCGCGTGGGCAAGCTCATTAAACGAGCCGATGACAAACGTATCAAAGGTGTAGCGCGGGTTTAGATTATCGCTCTTGTTGATATAGAACTCGTCGAGCGGGAGTTCTAGTGCGCTCCGCGGCTGCTTTGTTTCTTTGGGCGCCTTGCGGCGCTCATCTTTCACAATGAGGTATTCAATATTACGGAATTCATAAGATATGTCGCGGACGATCTTGAGAAGCAGGGAATGGAACTTTTTTAGGTACCAGTCTTTGAAAAATTGGCTTGGCACCCCGACATAGAGCACGCCATCCTCGCCGATTCTCACAATGAAGCTGTTGCGGAACCATGTGTTGAAATTTGCCGATGATACTGAGAGCTCAACCTGGGTCAAAATGTACTCCCACAACTCTTTCGGATTTCCTTTGTCCATAGTACCCTGGAGTATACGCTTTTATGGGGAACAAGGCACCAGTGGTGTTTCGGGGAGAACCTGTTAGTATCATGTGTATAACCCCGTACCACAACGCACCCTGGTCAGAAAGCAATACTTTTGAGGAAAATAACTTCATGTGTCGTTTAATAACAAAAAGTACTGCAATGGCGTTGTGGTACGGGGTATAACGTAATTTCACCACACTATGTCGAAACGGACCTATCAACCGAAGAAGCGCAAGCGTGCGAAGACCCACGGGTTCCTCTCCCGCAGTAAAACGGCCGCCGGCCGCAAAATCGTACAGGCGCGTCGCCGCGCCGGCCGTAAAAGCCTTACGGTTAAATAATACGCCGTGTTTTCGCGCCGCGAACGGCTTCCGCGGGCGATGTTCCCCGCCACACTCTCAGCCGGCCGCCGGCTCTCCTCGGCGCATTTCACCGCTGTTTCTTCGGAAGAGACGCGCGGCTACGCCGTGGTCGTCCCGAAGAAGGTCGCCCGCCTTTCCGTCACCCGGCACCGCCTGCGCCGCCGGACGACTGAGGCTCTGCGAGGCTTGTCGCTTCCCCACGCACTCATCCTCTTCCCGAAAGCGTCCGTCCTTACCCTTGATCCCGGAAGTCTGCGGGCGGAATTAGCTGCACTTCTTTCTAAAATCCGCCGATAACGTACAATAGCTTTGTGATATCCTCTTTCTTCCACGTCGTATTCTATAATCCGCTCTATAACGCGCTCGTCGCGCTCGTCGCGTTCGTGCCCGGCGGGGATGTCGGCATCGCCGTTATCTTGCTCACGGTCTGCATCCGGCTCATCCTGCTCCCCTTCTCGCTCTCAGCGGCGCGCACCCAGCGCGCGATGGCCATATTAGGACCGCGGGTAAAGGAATTAAAGGAAAAGCACAAAGGCGATAAAGAAAAAGAGGCGCTGGAAACACTCGCGCTCTACCGCGAGGCCAAGGTGAATCCGTTTGCGAGCATTCTCACGGTTTTCATTCAGATTCCCGTCCTGCTCGCGCTCTATTGGGTCTTCCGGTATGAGCCCTTCACGACGCTGGATACCATACGGCTCTACGCGTTTACGCCGACGCCGCACGTCGTGTCGCTCGCATTCCTCGGGCACATTTCCATTATGGGTAAGAGTCTCACGCTCGCAGTGCTCGCCGGCCTCACGCAATTCCTCCAGGCGCATATGGCGCTCTCAGGGACGATGAAGCCGTCGGGGACGCCGGGTATGCAGGGAGATTTTCAGAAAGTGATGAGTATGCAACTGAAATACGTTTTCCCGTTCCTCATCGGCGCCATCTCCTACACGACGTCCGGCGCCATCGCGCTGTATTTCATCACGACGAACCTCGCCGGCGCGCTCCAGGAGTGGTACGTACGCCGCACCATCCACGCGGAGATGCTAGAGCGCGTAGCTCCAGAGTGAACCGTCGTTTTTATTGACGAACACGAGCGTCGTATCGGCGGCGTCTACGGCGAGCGATTCGGCGTCTAATGTACCGCTGTTTGCCGAAGAGAAATCAAGAACGAGCTGGGCATAGCGTCCCGCCACGTTTATTTTCCAAATCTTATCTGAGAAGTGCGCAACACCCTGATACCAATCGTCGGGGTACGTGCCGGGGGGAGGGGTTACGGGGACGCCGCAATAGAGCGCGGATTCATCCGCCGTCCATACGCACTTGTCCGCGATAGTCGCAACGGGGAGTGTGAGCGTCTCGCCGGTTGTCGTATTGACCAGTTCCATCTGGAGCGTGCCGTTCCGGGTGTAGCTCACGAGGAGCCATTTCCCCGACGGGCTCGCGAGCGCGACGAGGCCCGGGAGCGGTCCGGCGATGCGGGAGAAATGCCCTGCGCCATCAACAAGGAAGGCGTCGCCTGGTACTGTCGCCGCGGGCTTCGTGAACACGAGGTACTGGTTCTTCCCCGCGAAGGAAGCGCGCACCGCAGAGAGCGGGGTTGTGAAGACAGTCGTTGCGTGCGAACCGTCGGTGTGTTCAAGCGACGCGACGGAACCGTTTACGCCGGAAGCGAGTGCGAGAATACCGGAAGGAGCGACGGCGAGATCGGCGAGGTCCTGCGGGAGGAAGAAGCCGTCGGAACTGGTCGCGAAGAGCGCGTAGGTATTAACGGTTGAAAAGTCGGCGCCTGAAAGATAGCGGACAAAGGCGAGCGAGCCGTCGGGGAGCCATGAGGCCGACTCAATGCCCGGGAGGGTCTTATTTGAGACTCGGGTGATTGTTTTGGTGCCGGTCAGATAGGCATAGACGTTGCCGCTCTGCCGTTCAATGTAGTTCACCGCGACGCCGGGCGTGGAGCTCGCCGTCGCGGCGCTCTGGTCAACGACCGCCTCGCCCGGCACGACCGGTCCGGCGCTTATTTTCACGAGCCGTGCGGAAACGGCGACCGGCGAGGCGGACGATGATGAAGAAGACGGGAGAGCGAGACTCGGCGCGCTAGGGCTTCCCGCGCTCGGCGTGCTTGTCTGCCCCGCGCTCGGCAAGGTAGCGCTCCCCGCGGGTGCGACCGTGACGCTCGCGGAGCCGGTGAAGAAAAAGAAATACGCGCCAACGCCAAGCCCGAGGAGGACAAGTGCGGCTGCGGCGATGATGAGGGCGCGTTGCATATTATGACGACGGCGCGTTACAGGTGAGCTTGCTCGTGACGCACGATACCGTACCGTTTTTCCCGTAGGTCGCGACGTTAATGGGAGGGATATTCATATCGGTAGTGCACGGCACATTGGTCAAACCAAGGATTGTCCTGGCGGGACCGCTGGGTACTCCACCGTCGGCGGTGCAGGTAGCAGTGAACTGATTTGCCGCGGCTTGGTCACGGGGAGTAATCGTCGTTGCCGAGGTCGTTTCCCCGGAATAAATGTAATAAGCGAAAGCCGGGCTCGTCCCACCGGCACAATAGACGGTGATTGTCTTATCAAGGCACGCATGAGTAATTGGGTCGAGGGACGATTTACAACTAGGGATGATTTGAGATAAGGATGAGTCGTTACAATTAAAACTAGTTACTGCGGTTTGAGTGGGACAGGATGCGGTTTTAAAGATGCCCGCGGTACCAATCACTGAACACCCGCTTGCGGTGTCGGTGGTGGGCGTTTGAGACGCCGCCGTCCCGTTTGCCGAACCGGACGTCGTACCGGTACTGGGCGACGTATGGAGCGCCGGAAGGTCAAGCGAGAGATTCAGGATGGCGGGATTGATGATGGAGAAAACGAGCACCGGCGAGAGGACAAGCACGAGACCGAAGATGGCGTTGTAGATGCGCTCCTTCCCGTCGGTTTGCTTGCTGACAGAATCTTTGGTGGAGATTTCAAGCCCGCCCCAGATAATCATAATGACGGCGAGCGTTGCGGCGAACCCGATGAGGTATTTGTACAGATTATTGAAGAAGTTCGCGAGCGTCGTGGAGTTTACCACCGCAGTGCTGCTTTGGTCAGTAAGTCCCGGTATCGGCGCAAGCGCGGTGAAGCCGGTGCCGTTTGAAGTATTTGATTGGGTTGCCTGGGCGGGCTGGGTTGCCGGCTGTACCACACCCGAATCTCCTATAGGCACGCATTTAAACGTTTGCAAATCACACATTTCGCTATATGAATCGCAGACACTGCTGTCTTGGCGGCAGTCCGCACCGACGGTTGCATGTGCGGTAGGTACCATACCCGCCACACTCGTGACGAGTAAGAGAAATGGGATCATCAAAATGAGAGAGGTCTTTTTCATAGGCCGAAGATGTTAGTGCCCGCTGTGGCGCCGAAGGAGAGCGAGAGGTTCGCCGTTGCGGTCGTGTACTGCCCCGCCGAAGCGGTGAGCGAGAGCGACGCGCTTCCCTGCCCGCTTCCGGTCGGCCGCAGGGTTATGACGGTGCCTGTTTGGGCGGAACTGCCGTTGAGGAACCATTGAAGCGCCGGCGCGCCGCTCGTTGTCGGGAAGGAGAATGGTGCCGCGTAGAGCGTGGATTCCGCGCCGGTGATGGCATAGGAATTTGAAAGCGCATGGTCAAAGAGGATGCCGAGAAGCGGGTCGTTTGCGTAGATGAGCACCGCCGGATTCACCGGGGAGAGCGTAAGCGAGTCGCCGCCCACCAGCGTGCCGTCTTGGCTTGTCACGACGACCGAGACCGTGCGCGCGCGGTACTGCATCGGCGAGGCGACCATAATCGCGTTTCTACCGATACCCGACGAGTTCGCGATCTGCGTGGTATCTACCGTCCACGAGTAGGAGAGCGCTGACGGGTTGAGTGCCGCGCCCTTTGCGTCCCGCAAGTTCGCTACGGCAACGACCCGTACGCTTCCCTCAAGCGGCACCGACGGCTTGCCGGGGTAGAGCGGCGGCACCGAAGCAATCGGCTCGGCGACGAGGGCGACATCTTCCGGTTGGAGAGAGAGCGATTGGCTGTAGCTCGTGCCGCCCGACGTTATCGTCGCCGTTATGTTCGTCACGCTCCCCGCGCGGCCCAGCGTCACGGCGACCGGCTGGATCGAGCCCTGGTAGATATTCTTCCCGCCGACCGAGACTGTGAGGGTTGCGTTTGAGAGACTAAGCGAATTGGAAAGGAATGAAAGCGTCGCGGTGCCGTACGGCGCCGGATACTGAGGAGAGACGGACATCGTAAAAGATGAAGAATCACCGAGGCCGCCGAGCGACTGCGCGAGCGCCGCCCCGGGAACGAGGAGCGTAAGTGCGGCGACGACCGGAAGAACAAAACGCATACCGCTAGTATAGCGCCCGCACGAGAAAACTACGCCGCTTTTTTAAACGTTTGGGGGATTTCGTCATTTCCCGCCGCAGCCGCCGCTTCCGGCACACGGTCAACGACCAGACGCTCCTGCGACGCATCCTCTTCTTCTTGCGCCTGCTCGGCTTCCGCGTCATTTGCCGCCACCTGCTCGGCCGCCGCAACCTGGGCGGCTTGGAGCTGTTGGAGTTGCATAACCTGCGCGACGCGCTGCTGCTGCTCCTGCCGGAGCGCGTCGGCGTTTTCTCGTTTCCATTTCGCGTGCGCCGCCGACTCGGCTTCTATCTGCGCGCCGTAGAGTTTCCAGAGGACGACGCTGAAGAAAGGAAAACTACCGATGAGCGGGAGCCCGCTCAATGCGAACGCACCGGAAAACCAGAGTGGCGCTTCCGTGACGGCTTTGAGGAGGCGTGCATTGCCGAGGAGAATCCATAATCCCAGTACCAAAAAACCGATAAGCGCCATGGCATCCGCCATCACAACCCCGAGGGGCGTTGTGATTTCGGAGACGGCAGTACCGCCGGCGATGGCCGCGGCGGAACACAGAGCGGCGGTAGTTTTCACCCCGGCAATCCCCAGTGTCCAGGACGAGACGAGCGCGCTCCCTTTTACGGTGCAGTACAGACCGGCAAGGGCGGGTCCCCAGAACCAAAATGCCTCAAAAAAAAGACGTATGGCGTCAAAGAGGCCGGCGACGACGATGATGGGCATCGATTTCGGACGGGTCATCACCTCCGGCTCGGGGCTACTTTTTCTCTGCGGCATAGCGCTGCTTTTCTTGCTTTATCGCGAGCAGCTGCGAGGGGTCGGAGGTGATGATTTGGTCCTCGGTGTAGCTCGCGACGACTTTAATGGCGACGTGCTTCAGTCCCGCGAAGAAGAGTCCCTCGCCGACGCCGGCCTCCAACAGGAGATATTTCTCCTCGTCGGTCAGGTTGAAGGTCTGCTGGAGCACGTCAATGGTCGTCGGCGATTGCTTCAGGAGGAGTTGGAGCGACGAGTTGGTGAGGATGGGCCGGCCGTACGGGCTCTTCAAGAAGTCCTCCACATCCTGCGTGATGGTGCAGACGCCGAGATAGTATTTGCGCCCGCGCTTCGCGAGCGAGTAGAGGAACGATGCCGTGTCGTCGCTCTTCATCATCCACCATGCCTCGTCAATGATGAGGAGCCGCTTCTTCATCTCGTGCCGCACCTCGTTCCAGATGTAGTGCGTGATGATATACATCGCCACCGGTTTAAGTTCGTCCTCCATATCGCGCACCGAGAAGACCGCGAATTGCTGTTTGAGGTCAATGTTCGTCGGCTGGTTGAGGAACCCCGCCCACGTGCCGCGCGTGTATTTGGAAAGGCGCTCAATCAATGACTCGCTTCCCTCCATGCCGGAGAGCACCTGCTCAAAGTCGGCGAGCAAGGGCGGTTCCGCGCCGGTGAAATCGGCATCGCCGGTGATGTCTTTGAGCGAATAGGTTTCGCTGATGGCGCGGTCAACGATGGCATCCTCCTCGGGCGAGAGACCGCCGAGCATAATACGGAAGAGGCCGACGAGCGTGATGATGTTGGAGCGCAAAACGTCCTTCGGGTCCTCGTCTTCCTTCACCGGCGGGAGGTCAAACGGGTTGATGTGGTGTTCGGAAGAGAGCGAGATGTGGAACGAGCGCCCGCCGGTGGCTTCGGCGAGCTGTTCGTACTCGCGCTCGGGGTCAATGACGATGACATCGGTGCCGAACATCAGCGAGCGGAGTATCTCAAGCTTCGTCGCGTAGCTCTTGCCGGAGCCGGACTTTGCGAAGACGACGGAGTTGTAGTTCTCCAAGCTAAAGCGGTCAAAGAGGATGAGCGAAGAGTTATGGCGGTTGATGCCGTAGAGGATGCCGCGGTCGCTCGTGAGGTCAAAGGAGACGAACGGGAAGATGGACGACAAGGGCGACGAATTCAGTTTGGAATTCACCAAGAGCTCGTCACTGCCGAGCGGGAGGCACGAACGGAATCCCTGCTCCTGCTGGAAGAGCGCCGGTTTGGTGTACACGAGCTTGGCGTCCAGGATGCTGCGGATATCGCCTTCGGTCTTATCAATCTCCTCTTTCGTGTCGCCATAGAGCGCGAGGTAGAGGCCGACATCAAAGAGCTTCTCCTGCGCCTGTTGGAGGCTGTCGCGGAGACTCTCCAGGTCTTGGTAGCCGGTATCAAGCAGCGGGTCGCGGACGAGCCCTTTTGATTCGCGCTCGTTAATCTGGCTTTGGTACTCGGCGACTTTCTTCTGGAAGGTGCGGAGCGCCTGCTCGGTCTCAATGGGGTGGATGAAAATGGAGACATCAAGCACTTTGTCCAGATTGATGACCGGCGAGAACCAACTGTCGGCGAGGAAGCGCGGATACGAGATGGTATAGAAGGCGCGCACGAATTTCTCGCCGAGCTCAAGCTCGCGCGAACTTATCTTGAGCGCCGTCGGCGCGATGGTATCAATGAGGTTCAGAGAACCCTGGCGGTAGATGTCTTTGGGGAGCACCGGGGTCACCGACACCTGCTCTTCTTTTTTGCGGTTGAGGAAATCAAGGAGTGCCATAGGTAATTAATTATCCAAACGGATAGGGTTCTCCAGCTCGCCCGGGTTGAACGAGCGGTAGAGGAGCTCAATGACCTCCTCGGTGCCGAGCGGAACTGCGCGGACGCCGGTCCCCGAGAGCCCGCTCGCGACAAGCGTCATCCGCTGTTCCAGCTGGACGCGGTCTTCCTCAAAAGATGTCTCGGCGGCGGCGCTCTTCACTGAAGCGCTGTCGTGCCGGAGGAAGCTGACTGCGTTTGCAGGAGAAACGCGCGGCGCATACGACACGACGACGTAGAACGATTTCGTCATAATGTTCGCCTGGTCGGTGAATGAATGAACGAATTCTATGTATTCGCGCAGTTGGATGCGCATCAGCTCGGTCTTTTGTTCCGGCTCCTTCTCGGCGAGGAGCGCGAGGTACGGGCGCAGGTCCATCCGGCGCGAATTCACGACAATCTGTATGGAGAAATCAAGCGTGTTGAGGAAGTTCTGGAAGCCGGCGGTGATCGCATGCTGTTCTTCCGCCGACTTCAGTCCGAAGTTGACGGACGAGCAGATGAGGACGCCGCGATAGGTGCCGTCCTTCAGGATGATGAGACCGTTCCGGATCTCCTTGACCGGAACGAACCGTTGCGTTGCGTCTGCTTGAGGAGCCGCCATATCAGGAGTTGGGCTCCCCCGTTGATTTCACGTCAAGCGACCAGGCGAGCTCGGTGAGCTTCCCGCGCGTGAGCCGCGGCCCGCCAAGCGACATACGGGAAGTCGCCGTTGCCGCCGCCGCCGCAGCGGCAGCATCCTGCTGCGGCGTCGCGACCTTCGGCTCCTCGTGCTTCCAGAGAAAGAGCTTTGAGCCCGTGTAGTAGTTGAAGCCGGCTTCCAGCACCTCCACAAAGGGCTTGCCGTTGACCTTGTAAAATGCGAGCGCGGCGGCGAGGCCCGCAATCGGCAGTGCGAACAGGAGCGCGAAGACAAGCGGCAGGTACGCGAAGAAAATGATGCAGAGCCCGGCCGCACCGGCGATATAGATGAACTGCTTCAGGGTCAAGGGCCCGATAATCTTGTCCTCGGCCTCAATGAATTGCGGCACCTGGTATTCCATCCTTCCCAGTATAACAGTAGTGCATAACGATATTGTGCGATTGCGGTGGGTATATGCTGAAAGGGTGCGACCTGTTCCTTGGGCCGCTTTTAGTGTGGAGGAAGCGTCATGCTATGGAGAATGAAGACCTGGAGATGCGCGTGTTGCGCCGAGCAAACAAGTACGTATGAAGAGGTCAGAATCAACAAAGGGGTGACACAGTATTTCTGTAGTCCTCCGGCTGAAGGTGAAAAAAGCTGCACCGACAAGTACAAAGAAAAATTCAAAGGAAGAATCTGGCTATGTGAAATTATAGCCGTCGTCCACTGAGAGGCTTTTGGCCTCTCAGTCTGTTTATTCCCCGCTTCCGCCGATATCCTTGGATTGAATCGGGCTCTCAATGCCCGGCGACCACTTCGCGTTGATGGGGCCGAATTTTTTTTCGTACTCCTCTACCTGGTGCGAGAGGCTCTGTACGAGCCGCTTCATATGCGGCGGCGTGAGCGCGTAGGCCTGCGCCGTCTCGCCGACGCTCATAATCATCACGAAATTCTCCTCCGAGTGCCCCGCAACGACGTTCTCGCAAAACTGCTTGGGTATTTTGTTGAAGTCCATCCCGTTAGAAATAGGACGCGGACGAATTCGCACATTCGCCGTTTTCTATTTTGTTAGTGCTGATAAATAAGACCGTGGTTTCCCGGGCGGAAGCGTCCGCGATTTCTAACGGGATCCATCCGCGCATTATATGCTTGCGCCGGTGATAAGTCCAAAAAGCCAGACGACGAAATTGAAAAACGGCCCGGCAAAAACGTACGAGAAGACAATCAGGAAGAGGAGAAGCGACGCGATGCCCATCGTCCGGATGCGGTGCTCAAAGCGCCCGAGGCCGGCGGCGAGATGCCACGGGAGTGCGGCGCGCAGCGCGGTGAAGCCGTCAAGCGGCGGGAACGGGATGAGGTTGAACAGGCCGAGGAAGAGGTTCACGAAGGCGATGTCGGCGGCGAGCGTGAGCGCATTTGCATCAAACCCGGCGGCCGCGCCGTAGCGCACGACAAGACCGAAGAGGACAGCGAGGAAGAGGTTGGTCGCACTTCCGGCGATGGCGACAATCGTTTCGCCCCAGCGGCGGGCTTTCAGGTTGTACGGATTGTACGGGACCGGCTTCGCCCAACCGAAGAATATCGGCGACCCGCTGAAGACGAGCAGGGCGGGGACGATGATAGAGCCCATCAGGTCCAGATGCGGAATCGGATTGAGGGTGAGCCGGCCGGCGAGCCGGGCGGTCGGGTCGCCGAGCGAGTCGGCGGCGTAGCCGTGCGACACCTCGTGCGCGATGATTGAGAGGATGAGGACGACGAAAGCGAGAAGGGTGACCATATTTGCGTGTGTCGTATCTTATGCTACCATGCGACGACTATGGCACGACAATGCGACATCACCGGCAAGACCACCCAGATTGGCGGGCGGTATTCTAACCGCACCCGCGCGACGCAGTTCAACCCGACCGGCAAGGTGCGCCGCAAGGCCAATCTGCAGAAACGCCGCATTTACGTGGCGGAGCTCGGCAAGACCGTCATTGTGGACGTCTCTATGAAGGGTCTCAAGACCATCAAAAAGAACGGCGCCTACGCCGCCTTGAAGAAAGCAAAGGTTATTTAAATAGGTTCTTCGCTGTAGACACACCCGCTCCGGCGGGTGTGTTACATTTTAAGTCTATGACGTACACAGCAAAAACATTCAACCTCCCCGCCCTGCAAGGGCTGTCGGAGAAGCAGATTAAGGTGCACTTGGGGCTCTATGAGGGCTATGTGAAGCATGTGAATCTAGTGATGGAAAAGATTAAGGCGCTCACCGAGGCGGACGCCGAAGGCAACGCGTATCTCATCGCAGAGTTGCGCCGCCGCTTCGCGTTTGAGTTTGATGGCATGCGCATGCACGAGTACTACTTTGAGCAGTTTGAGGGCGAGAAAGGCGGGAGTCCCGAATCAGCGCTCGCGAAGGCCGCCGCCGAGAAGTATGGGAGCGGTGAGGACTTTATCAAGCACATCAAGGAGGTCGCGGGGAGTCGCGGTATCGGCTGGGTGGTCGTGTACTACGACCCGCGCCCCGAAGGGGCCCCTTCGGGGCGGGGAACACTCCACACCGTGTTTGTGAACGACCATGAACTCGGCCAGCTCGCCGGCCTCCCTGTCCTGCTCGCACTGGACCTCTGGGAGCACGCCTTTATGGTGGATTACGTGCCGGCAGAGAAGAAGAATTATGTGGACGCGTTCTTGGCGAACCTCAACTGGAGCGTCGTGGAGAAGCGTTTTGACTTGTCCCGTTAGAGATAGGAAGCCGCTGCTTCCATTATTGCGACAAGCGCACACCTTGCGCATGTAGTTTTGTGCCGACTGCGCCTTTAGTTGTGTTTTTTAAACTTCCGTAATCTCTAACGGGACGAGCGATGAAGACGAGCGCCGCGTAGGCGGCGAGGACGAGCACGAACGGGAATCGTGCAACAGTGAATGCCGCATACGGCAGTGCGGAACTCTGCTCGGCAATAAAGATGAAATAGCGCATCAGCAAATGCGCAGGGAGCCCGATGATGACGGCGGCGAGCGGGATGAGCTGCCCCAGCGTCATACCGACAACGCCGGCGACGGCCGCCGCGGCCATCGCGAGCGGTACGAGCGGATTCACCAGCAGGTTCGCCGGCAGGGCGACGAGCGAGAAGAGGCCGATGTTGTAGAGGAGGAGCGGGAGGACGGAGATTTGCGCGGCAAGCGTTGTCGCGACGGCATTCTTTAGAAACGGCCGCAAGCGCGTGAGACGCGCTTCAATAATCGGCGAGAGCCAGATGATGCCGGCGGTCGCAGCGACGGAGAGGTCAAAACCGGGGTCAAACACGAGGTAGAGCGGATTGTAGAGGAGCATCAGGAGGACGGCGACGAGGAGCGCACGACTCGCGGCGTAGGAGCGCCCGGTCGCGCGCGCATAGAGCGCGATGATCGCCATAATCGCGGCGCGCACGGCCGTGGCAGAGACGCCGGCAATCCCGACGAAGAGCAGGAGCCCTGCCCCGCCGGCCGCGTACCGGAGCCCTCGCGGGAGCGCGAAGAGCGCGAGGAATGCCATCACCCACTCGGCGACTATCATTACGTTGTAGCCGGAGAGCACAATTATCTGCACGAGTCCTGAGCGGGTGAAGGCGTCGGTAATTGTCGTGCCGAGTCCCGCCTTCCCGCCGATGACGATGCCGCCCGCGAGCGCCGAAGCCGGCGGCGGCAATGCGCGGCCCAGTCCGTCAAGAAACGCGTGCTTCACGCGCGCGAGCGCGGCGGGGACGGAATACCACGGCGCCGGTGTCACCGTATATATAGAGCCGAATTGGATGAGGAAGCGGACGCCGCGCGCCTGCAGGTATTTGTCGTAGCGGAACGTGCGGCCGTTGTCGGTTGCAAACGCTTGCGGCAAGTAGAGCGTGCCGGACACGTGCACGCGGTCGCCCACGGCCACGTGCGCAGACAAGGGCATCACCGCGAGCATACCAACGCCCTGCACCTCAACAGCGATGCGCTGGCTCTTCTCGCGTATGTCGGGGTCGCCCGTCACCGTCCCCGTGTACGACACGCGGTGGCGCAGGTCGCGCAGAAACGCTTCCGGTGCGGGCGTGTCGGCAATCGCCGAGCGCACCATTCCGAACGCGACGCACAGCAAAAACAGCGCGGCGAGTGAGTACACTCGCCGCGACTCCGCAAAAAGCATCGCACCGCCACACAGCGCCGCGAGCAGCAGCACAAACGCCGTCACTTCCCACCCGAAATAAAAAAGCGAGCGGAGGAACACCCCACCCGCAAATCCCGACACGATGGCGATGAGGGCGTTCATCAAATTGCCTCGTTATTTATCGGTCAAGAATTCGCAGAGACCGCTTGATGACTGCAAAGGCATATGCCCAGAGGAACGGGAGCCACACGGGCATCACGCCCCAGAGACTGTGCCGGACAAACGTCTCTACACCCGTCTGGACGAAAAAGTATTCAGAGAGGGTGATGACGACGAGCCCCAGCGCGTAGGCGAGATAGTCGTATGCCTCGCGCCTGAGGGTGAAGGTCACGACGGCAACCAGGATGTATATCAGCGCGAGGGTATAGTCATCGGCCACGAGCGGAATCAAGCCAATCATCAGCGCAATCGGCAGCGCATTGAGAACTATCCTCCACGTCTTGTTCAACATATGTGCAGTATACCGCGCATCCTGCTCGCGAATCCCGACACGATGGCGATGAATACCTTGTGCTGGGCTAATGCTTCGGAGTCTTAAAAATCCCGTGTTTTACTAAGATGCTAAATACATTATCAACTGCATCAACTTCTCTTTGGCTGCACTTATATCCATACATGTCGTCATATAACGTACGAAGTTCGTCGACCAGACCTAGGACGAGCATTGTATGAAGTGCATACATTGTTGAACCGTTGATCTTTTGATATTGGGGAACGGTTGATGCAAAATCCCCCCATGATGTGTTGTACCCAATGAGCGTATCAAGAATTCTCTGGTCAGAAAGGTGAGCAAACGCACTCAACATACCGTAATGTTTGTTCCCTTTCCACGGAAAGTATTTTGCATTTGGGGCAATACCATCTTTACGTTGTTTAGCTCGAATTTCTGAAAGAGCTGCGAGAGCGTCATATTCTTGTCTAGCTAATGCTCCTGCTTGCAGATATTGACCTTGCAGAATCGCCTGCTCGCATAGAAAGATTCCTTGAACAAAAGCCGCAGTGAGTGCAAATCTCCTACTAATTTCCTCACTGCTAACTGGTATCAGTTTCCCATTGTTCTCTTCAAGCATCGATGCAATGACCCCAAGCAGCAAAGTGTGTGCAAACTTAAGTTCCTGCATGTCTGCGACACTGTCTCTTTCATTAAATGATCGGGCATGTTTATGATTTTTTTCATAATTGCGGCCGATGGCTATGTACGCGGCATCAATGAAATAGTGTGGTTCGTCGGCAGGATTTTTGCGGGGATGCAAGAAGCGATATAACCAACGATGGTATCTATACTGAAGTTCACG
>DAICZA010000004.1:15462-35990 GCA_027311385.1 bacterium
ACGGAAGAATCTTCCAAACATACAGACTAGATTTAGGAACCCCTATCTATCGCTTCGTTCGCGAGGGCATCGGTGTTGGTACTCATGAAATCAAAAGTTAGAATCTTAACCTCGGTATTTTGATCAACGGCTTCGTCCGGGTAGTAATTTCGATACTTTGCATACATCTCTTCGTCTGAAGAAAACTTTTCGTGCCCCATCCAATCATCGGCTTCCAATGTGCCCAATGTCTTAATCTTGAGAGATGTGATTGTTGCAGTACCAAATTGTTCACCCGTTTCCTTATTGACGAAGATGAGGTCATCACCTTCCTGCAGGTCTTTATCATCAAACAACCGCCACGTGATGGTTTTTTCTCCCGAAATGATTTTCTCTACCAAATGCGGTGCGAATTTAAGCGTTTTCATTTTATGCTCCCCTATCCATCGCTTCGTTCGCGAGGGCGTCGGCGTCGGAGTTTTCTTCGCGGAACACATGCGTGAATGACACCGTGCCGAACGCGCCGATGGCGTGGATGAGCCGCGCGTACTGCTCCTTTAATACCGGATGCTTCACTTTGTATTGCCCGTTCATCTGCTTGACCACGAGCTCGCTATCCATCTTCACCGCCACTGCCACATCGCTCGTCTTCCCTTTCAGGAGTTTCGCGAGTGTGTGAAATGCGAGAATCACCGCTTCGTACTCGGCGTAGTTGTTGGTGCGCGTGCCGAGAAACTGCGAGACGCTCGCAACCGAGTTCCCCAGCTCGTCGCGAATCATCGCGCCCGCGCCTGCGGGCCCCGGGTTCCCCCGCGCTCCCCCGTCGGCATGGATGGTGAATTTCATTTTGGTACTATACACCTGTTCATACCGGATTAGTTTGACACTAAAAGAAATGCCACGTAGTCTGCAACAAGGTTATTCAGCGAGAGGGAGAATCATGAAAGTCTTATGGGGTAGTGAAAGATGTGTTCTTGCGTTCCCGAAGCTCGGATTCGTACTCAAATTTCCTGGCCTGCATCGTGCGAGTTGGGTATGGGGACCACACTGGAAGGAAGAAACTCTCCGGTGGAAAATGTTGAAATGGCTGTCCCAAGCGTACTTTTTCGGCAGAGGAGCCGTTGCTCAAAACAGGAGAGAAAGGAAAACATGGGGAGCTCTACATGATTCCTTTCTTGCGCCGACGTACTTCTGTTTCTTCGGGCTTGTGAACATACAGCGGTATTATAGGTCGGCTCAGGGAACAGAACTGGGGCACAAGTTGAGTTCACAAATCCGCGAGGTATTTCGTTCAGACAGAAACGTTGTTGCGGTTGATGCTCACTCGTGGTTTCAAATCGCCAATTATTCTGTTCAACCTGGCGGCGTGCTCTGCAAGTTGGATTACGGTGGAGAGAACGACTTGGAAGTACTCAGGCGTTTTCTTCCAATATTAAAACAAATGAAAATCGATTGAGGAGAACTTCTCGGAAGTACCTCTGGCCCCGCCGACGGCGGGGCCTTCTTTTTATACCGCCCGAATATCCAACAGCCGCCCACCCCGCGCTCCCCCGTCGGCATGGATGGTGAATTTCATTTGGGAACTATACCCCAGCGATTGGGAGTTTGACGGTGGGCATACTATTGTGTTATAGAGAGGCAGGAATAGTAGCAAGCTGAG
The DNA here is from genome assembly GCA_027311385.1 of bacterium. Taxonomy (GTDB): domain Bacteria; phylum Patescibacteriota; class Minisyncoccia; order Phycocordibacterales; family Phycocordibacteraceae; genus C7867-001. The sequence goes on from DAICZA010000004.1 coordinate 17,102, forward strand.
AAATTCGTCCTAACGCTTTGGTCTAGTTGGCCTTTGAGGAGGCATCATGTTATCAAAAATTGAACGATTGAAACCGAATTTGATTCTGATTCTTGCCATAAACGGAACGGTCATAGCGGGTGTGCTGTTTGGTTTGAGGGCACTACCGACGGATGTTGGGAGCTGGGTAATATTCCCGTTCCTCGCGCTGCTTATACTCGTGACAATCTTCTGTATGATTGCCATTTTCTCTGTGGCGCTCTTGGCCTACATCACCATCGTTGTCTATTTCTTTCCGAAACGCCTCCATCATTCGGACTTGAAAGACGCCACGATTTTGCTTCCGCCGCTCCGTTGGTTACCGAGGGTGCGGCTTCTACAGCAAAAATAAACCGTCATCACCGACGGGAGGAAGGACCATCGTTCCGACCTCTTGCTCGGTGCGGCGGTTCTTTCTTTTTATATTGCCCGGATATCCAACAGCCACCCACCCCGCGCTCCCCCGTCGGCATGGATGGTGAATTTTGGCCGGCAGACACTGCTCTCAAATCTGTTGGCGAACGGAGAACCTTTACAGATAATTACTGGCAGAGTACCGTAGGCCCGGGTTGTGGGTTTTCATCTACTATAGCGAGGTGAACATGGACATCAATCAGACGAACGCTCTTGCCGCACTTGCCGGGTGTCGAGGTGCGGCACTGAGGGCAGTACCTTCTAACGAGCTCGCGCAACTGCTCCAGGGCATTCTTGTGCTGGGAGACGTCAAAGTCGGAGCCTTACCGGACTTGACTGGTTTCACCCCGGACGTCGCTCACGTGATTTATTTTGTGAAAGAGCTCGGCCGAAATGGGCAGGACGAGACAATCGGCCTCTGTGTGTGCCTAATCATCAAGAGCAACGGCTCGGTTCGGTACGAAACGAGCGACCGTCTTGATGCGTTTTGGCCGATTTGGCAATCGGAGTCCAGAACATCTTTGGGATCAGTCCCCAATGTCCTTAATGAAATCCGGCACTTCTTCGAGCATCACGGAAGTCTCAAAACACCGAGGGCGTATTACTTCCGAGACGGCCATGCGAACAGTAGACTGCATCGGTTCCAGAGGTCACAAGAAAAATGCAGGCAATTGAAACTCGTATTCGGCTATTGTTTGACGGCCGCAGACCTCTGACGCAGTTGTGCGGAATTCTCGTGGAGTTGGGTTAGCACCCAACTCCGTTCTTTTTCTTTGGCCGCGTTAGATAATTCGAATATCCAACAGCCGCAGGCGGACCCCGAAGGGGCCCCGTTGGGGCGGGTTACCGCGCGAGAAGGTATCGCGCTCCAGATGCGCAAGCAGGTGGGCGCGACTTCCGGGCGCGAGTTGCGCAGCAACTCGCGCCATTGCGCCTTTGGCGAAGAACGTCACCGCGTCAATCGTCCCGTTTCCTTCGTCCACGCCGATTTTCAACTTCAGATGCTCCTCCCCTTTCCCGAAGCGGGAAACATCCGCCACCCGCACATCGCGCAGCAGGAACACCGGCTTCGGGTTCTCTATGCCAAAAGGTGCGAGCTTTTCCACCTTTTGGAGGAATGCGTGCGTCGCCTCTTCCGGATTGATGGCCGCATCGGCGTGTTGCGCGAGCGAATCATCCTCTTTTGTCTCAATGCGCGCGTGCGCTTCCACCAAGCGGTCCTCCAAAAAGAACACCTCCGTATCTACCACGGTGAAACCGCCCGCTTTCGCGTGGCCGCCGAATTGCGCGAATACCTTTTCAGTCGCCTGCATCAGCTCCATAATGTGCGTCTCGCCCCCCGAGCGCACCGAACCTTTCAAACTCATATTCCCCTCGCGCCCCCAGAGAAACACCGGCCGCTCGTATTCGTCGGCAATCGTGTTGGCCACGAGCCCGAGCAATGCCGGGCGCCACTCGGGGTCGCCGAGCGCTATTACGCTTCGCACTTCGCCGCGCTCTTTGAGGCGCGCGTGCACGGCGCGCGTGATGGCGCCCGCCTGCGCCTTGCGCTCGCGGTTCAGTTTCTCCAATTTCTTCGCGAGCAGGTCGGCCTCGCTCTCGTCGGTCGTTATGAAAAGCTTGAATGCGTCGCGCGCTTCGCCGAGGCGGCTCGCCGCGTTCACGCGCGGCGCGATCATAAAGCCCACGTCGTCTTCGGTGATGCCGCGTTGCTCCACGCGCATCCCGCGCAAGAGTTTCTGCAGGCCAATCCGCGGCGACTTGCGCATCACCGTGAGCCCGTAGGTCGCGAGCACGCGATTCTCGCCGGTCAAGGGAACCATATCCGCAATCGTTGCGAGCCCGACCATATCCAGGAGCCACTTCTCCCACCCTTCCGGCACCTTCTCGCGCAGTTCGGGTGCCACTGCGAGCGTCGCACACACGAGCTTCCACGCGACGCCGGAGCCGCAGAGACTTTTGAACGGATACATCTCGTCTTCTCGCGCGTTTGGGTTCAGAATCGCAAACGCCTCCGGCAGTTTCTCGCTGGGCAGGTGGTGGTCGGTGACGATGACGTCCATCCCGAGCTCCCGCGCGCGCACGACGGGCTCGGTGTCCGTGATGCCGGAGTCCACGGTGACCACGAGCGTGACGCCGTTTTTCGCGAGCCGTTCAATGCCGCGCACATTCATCCCGTACCCCTCCTCGTGGCGGTGCGGAATATAATTCTCAAAATTCGCTCCCGCCTTTTTCAAGAAATCGTGGAGCAGGACTGCGCCCGGTATGCCGTCGCAATCATAGTCGCTCCACACTGCAATCTTTTCTCCGCTCGTTATCGCGCGTGCGAATCGTTCCGCGGCTTTCTGCATCTCCGTCATGAGAAACGGGTCGTGCAGGTGCTCGTCGTACGACGGATTTAGAAACCGTTCCGCGTCTTCTTTTGTTGTAATGCCGCGGCGCGCAAGAAGCGCCGCGGTGAGGTCGTCGTACGCGGCGAGTTCTTCGCGCATCGTGTCGTGGAGTGGGTCGTGAAGCGGAAACATTGTGTGCCGATTGTATCAAGAATCGGCTGGTGTATCCTATGGACAATGAACGATTGTATCTTCTGCAACATCGTGAGCGGCGAGATGCCGGCGCACAAGGTATATGAGGACGACAACTTCATCGCGTTTCTGGACATCCACCCGCAGACGCCCGGACACGCGCAAGTCATTCCGAAGAAGCACTACCAGTGGGTGTGGGACGTACCAAATGTTGGTGCGTATTTTGAAGTGGTAAAAAGGGTGGCGCTTGCCGAGCGGAAAGCGTTTGGCACCGAGTGGATACTCTCGCGGATAATCGGCGACGAAGTGCCCCACGCGCACATCTGGGTCTTCCCCAGTAATGAGGCGACCGGCGACAAGAACGACCTCGCCGGCAACGCCGAGAAGCTGCGCGCAGCGCTCTCGGGAAATTGAAGGCGCCGGTACCCGAAGGTACCGGCGTTCATTTGTTGACTTACCCGTCTGACTTCGCCGACCGCGATTGTCGCTCTTCCTCAATTATCTTTGCCACAAGCGCGGCGCCCAGAATTACTGCTTCCCAGATGTTGAGGCCGTACGACGACGCCAGGAATACGATGGCACAGAAGAAAATAAGCAAGCTCAAACAGGACAGCACCGTGTTCAGGCCCATGGTTGCACCTCTCCTTTCTTTGTTTATTGCAGATTTTATACCTCCCGAACGGGAGAGTATTACGTAAACAGCGTGTTGTCCAGCGCCGCGATGCCCGGGAGCGTCCCCTTCGCGAGGAAGTCCAGCATCGCGCCGCCGCCGGTAGAGACGAACGAGAACTTCGGTAAGATGCTGAGTCCTTCAATGGCGGCGACGGTGTCGCCGCCGCCCACGACCGAATGCGCGCCGGACGCGGCGACGGCGCGCGCAAACGCGTCGGTCGCATCGGTAAACCCGTTCTCATACTTTCCCAAGGGGCCGTTCCAGAGAACGGTTTTCGCTTTCCCCGCCAGCTCGGCGAGGAGCGCGGCAGTGCCCGGGCCGCTGTCCAAAATGCTTTCCTCATCGCGCACCTGCCCTTCTGCGGCGACGCGCCCGGCGTCGTGCGCGCCCGGCGTGCCGACTGTGTCGGCGGCCACGACGAGCGAGTCCACCGGCAGGACCAGCTTCGGATTGCCGAGCAGTTTCTTGATGTGGTCCGGGTCGGCTCCGGACACGAGCGACTTCCCCACCGGCTGTCCCGCCGCTTTCAGGAAATCGTCCGCGAGTGCGCCGCCGACAAATACGTGGTCGTATTTCTCCAGAAGCGCGATGAGTACCGCTTCCTTCGTGCTGAATTTCGCGCCGCCGATGACGGCGAGCGCCGGATGCTCCGGCTGAAGCGCTGCGGAGAGCTCGCGTACTTCCTCTTCAAGCAGAAGACCGGCATAACTCGGCAGGAATTCGGGCACGCCGACGATGGAGGCGTGCGCGCGGTGGCACGTATCAAACGAATCTTCAACAAAGATATCCGCGAGTTCGGCAAGTTCGCGCGCGAACGCCGTGTCGTTGTTTTTCTCGCCGGCATTGCGCCGCAAATTCTCAAGAACCAGCAGGTCTCCCGCCGCGAGCGCGCGTACGGCGGCGCGCGCCCGTTCGCCGACCGTCTCGCCGCAGAACGAGACGCCGGAAATGAGCTTCCCGAGCGCCTCCGCGACCGGCGCCAAGGTCTCAGTACCCTGCTCGCCGATGTGGCTTATGAGCACGATGCGCGCGCCGTGCTCGCGCAGGTAGGTAAGCGTCGGCAGTGCACGGCGCAAGCGGTAATCATTAACCACCGTTCCGTTCTCAACCGGCACGTTGAGCGGCGCACGCACGAGGACGGGGATGTTTTCAAGAACGCGGATGTCGCGGACCGTGCGCATAGCGCTTAGGTCTGCACCCGGAGCCGTTTCGCCAGTTCGCCGAAGGTCTTCGGGTCAACCGAGGCGTGGCCGATGAGGAAGCCGTCAATACTCGTGCCCGCCGCAAGCGCGCGGATATTGTCCGGCTCTACCGAGCCGCCGTAGAGGACGCGCGAATGCGCGGAATTTTTTCCGGGCATGAGCTCGGCGAGAACTTTGCGGATGTAGAGCGTCATTTCATCAAGGTCGTGCGGCAAGATGGCGAACGACGCCGCCTTCCCGATGGCCCACAGGGGCTCATAGGCGACGATGACGTGCGCGCGCTCTTTCGGAGACAGCGGTGCGAGCGCAGAGGTGAGTTCTTCGCGGATAAAGGCGAGGTACTTCCCTTCGCCGTCGCGCTCGTGCTCGCCGATGCAGAGGATAGGGGTGAGTTCGTGGGCGAGGGCCCGTGCGAGTTTCTCGGCGACAATGGCGTCGGTATCGCCCGCGGCCCGCCGCTCGGAGTGTCCGATGATGGCGTACGTCACGCCCGCCGCCGCGTAGGCGCCCGCGGTCGCCTCGCCGGTCTTCGCTCCGCCGGTGGTGAGCGAGATGTCTTGCGCGGCGAAGGCGACTTTGGAGGTGTTGCTTGCAGAGAAGGCGCCGAGTAGCGGCGCGGGCGGGGCGAGCACGATAGTCAGGCCGCTTGTGCCGGCGAGCCGCTTGCTGAGAGCGACGAGTTTCTTCGCCTTCGCGAAGTCTTCCACATAGGCTTTCCAATTGGCGACGATGAGCATACCGGAATGGTACCACGTGACTACTACCAAGCGAGCGAGGAGAGAATGAAAGTCCTATTTTATTCTTCCGAACGAGCGCAGGGAGCAAGCTTCGTCCTTAGGCTTACTACCAAGCGAGCGAGCTTTGTCTGCAAGGCTTACTGAGTGATGGCGTACGTGCCCGGGACAAAACCCCAGCTCCCGCCCGGACCCGAAGAAAAATTCGTATTGATGAGTCCGCTGTCGTATATCAGACTTGCACCTCCGCTCATATCTATCTCGTTTGCCGTCACGGCTTTCAACGCACTGCCGCCCGCAATGTTGACGGTGCCGTTCTGCGCGACAATCGCTACGGTGCCGGCGCCGCCCGACATCGCGACGGCATCGTTTCCGTTGCAACCGGGCGCTACCGGACAGGCGCTTGTCGTGATGAGGAACGGATAGCTTCCCGTCTGCCCCGACCCGCTAAAGGTGCCGCCGCCGTTTACCACAACATAGCCGTCGCTCACGAGCGCACCGTCGTTGGTACCGTAGCTTGGTGCGAGCTTTACCCTCCCGCCGCCGGTTACGGTGATAGTGCCCTGGACCCATAGGGTGCCGCTTACGGTAAGTGTGCCACCGCCGTCTACCAGCAAGTTGCCGGTGATTTCTTTCGGCCCGAGCGTCGCACCGGCGTAGCCGACCGTGTAATCGCCGGTTATGATTCCCCCGGCCGCAGCTTCGCTTTTCCACACCTGAATGTTGTTGTCGGAAAGTGGAAGCGGTTGCGGCGTCGGGTCGGGCCGCGACGCGTCGCACGCTTTGTTGGTATAACTTCCGCTCTGACAGTACAGAGGTCCCGTTACGGTTGCTCCCATAACGGTGTGCGCCCACGCGCTGTCACTCGCTGTGCTCCCGACGTACACGCCGGTGGCGTACGTATTGCCGCCGATCATTGAGGTGCCGCCGCCGAGATATATTCTGAAATATCCGTCAAGTCCCGCGGGCGTCGTGGCGGACCAGTTCCCGGTGTATTTCCCGATTTTTGCGACTCCGTTGGCATACCCGCCGGCGTTTGCGCCCAGGATGTAGTACTTGGAAGAACTGCTGCCGGCGTCAATGACTATCCAATACGTTTGGTCCGGATTGAGCACCGGCGTCGTCGGCATCGTCACCGTCACCCAGCCGAAACTAGAAGTCACCGTCGCCGCTGAAAGTGTGCTTGACATCAACAAGTCCGTCCCGGGGCTCCCGCCGTTATCGTTCACGATTCTCACGACGGCATCGGAGGGAGACCCGACTTTCTTCAGGTAGAACTGGATGTTATTCAGCGGTGTGGCGGCAGAAATCTTAAAGCTTTGGGCGACGTCTTGCGTTGCTGTCGTGTTCGCAAACGTTATGCAGGAGGAGCTTGCACAGGAAGAAATGGCGGGGCTGTCGTTTGTCTGGTCTGCAGTAAGAGCCGGAGGGTCTGCCGCGACGGCCGAACCGGTGATGTGTACGCCGGTCGTCGCGTTGATGTTGCCGTTTGAATACACACTGCCGTTGATGGTCGCCCCTCCGCTCAAGACGAACCCTCCGGTACCGGTCTGGACGCCGTAGCGGAATGAGACGATATTGCTGTTGATGCCGGCCTCCGCTTTCACGGTCTTTTCCGCAGTCGGGCTTGTGCTGTTCGGCAGGTATCCCGTCGCCGTAATCAACTTCGTGTTGGAATCGATGCTTGAGACGGTCACCGTGAATACGCCGCCCCCAAGTGGCGTATTGCTCTCTCCGCTATAGGAGGGATTTTGATTCAGCTGATAGGCCGCTTCGTCCATACCAGCTTCGGCAAGTGCGAGTGCCTGGGCGTCGGCGACGCTCGTTCGGATGCTCCGGGCGGCGGTTGTCACGAAGCTCAGGTATGCGGCGGCGGCGGTGAAAAAGATACCGAGAAAGACAAGCGTTAAGACGAGAATGTATCCTTGGCGGCGCCGGGGGCGGATGGTGAGGGAAGGCATAGCGCTAATAGTTACGGAGCATCAGCTGCTCGCGCAGATGGTCGGTGAGAACGTTCTGCTTCACGCTCGCCTGCGTCTGCACATCAATCGTCGTGGAGCTGACCTTGGTGAAGTCGGCGTTGTTATAGGTGAAGGTAAGAGATTGGATGGTAGTGCTCAAGAGCTTTGTGCCGGGGGTGCGCGCACTTGAGGCGTCGGTCTGGAGCAGGCGGTAGGCATCCGTACCGACGACATAGAAGGCCGCATAATCATGCGCGTTCGGGATGCTGTTCCCGGAGCTATCAATGGAGGGGAGTTCAAGGACGAGCGAGGTAGAGGTGGAGGTATACGTCGCGCCCGATGAAAAGGTGTACGTCTGAAGCACCGCATCGGCGGGGAGCACGAGTGCCTCCGCCTCACGGATGACCGCGCGTGCCGAACCGGAAGACTGTAACGACGCCTGCTCGTATGTTGAGGTATTGCCGAAGGTGTAGATGAGGAGCGTGAGGGCGAGTAGCATCAGGGTGCTGATAGCGATGACGATGATGATCTCAATGAGGGTGAAGGCGCGAGTCATGGCAGTCCGCCGGTCTGGGTGATGAGCGTTGAAAGCGAGACGGTGCTTGACGCGCGTGCTCCCGCGTCTTGCCAGACGACGCTGGCGGTTACGTGCGCCGTTTTCGCGTTGTAGGCGCTTACCGTGAGCGTGGCTGTCGCTGCGGGCGGGAGTGTGCTCAGGAGACTGTCCGAGAACGGACCGCTCACCGGGAGCGCGGTATAGCCGCCGGCACGCACGCTCTCGATCTCGTTGCGCGCGATAGAGAGGGCGATACTCTCGTTTTTTGATGTCCGCACGAGCACACTGCTCTGAATGACCGACTGAAGCAACATGAGCAGAATGCCCAGAATGAATATGGAGACGATGACCTCAATGAGCGTGAATCCCGTTAGAGGCAGGGCGCGCCGCGCGCCCGCCGCTCTCGTGGAGCGGGCCTCTAACGGGATGAATCCGCGGGGTGCGGCCATACTAGAATGCGGATGACAGCGAATAAATCGGCGCGATCATAGAGACGGCGAAGATGCCGACGACCGTACCGATGAAGAGCATCAGGACCGGCTCAATGATAGTGGAGAGGTCTTTTGTTTTCTCGGCAACATCTGCTTCATAAAATTCCGCGATTTGCTTCAGCATCTCGGCGACCTTGCCGGTTTCCTCCCCCACCGAGAGCATATCGCTCATCAGAATGGGGTACAGCTTCGTATGTGCGGCAAATGACGCGGAGAGCAGTTCGCCTTTCCGCACGTGTTCTTCCGCTTCGCCGATAACAGCCCCGAACACATTGCCTCCGACGACTTCTTTGGTGATGGAGAGCGCATCCAGCACCGGCACGCCGGATGCAAGCAGTGAGGAGAGGGTGCGCGCGGCACGCGCGGCATAGGTCTCGCGGACGAGCTCATTTACCACCGGCAGATGGAGCGCAAAAGCGAGCACGAGCCTACTTCCCGGCCGTGAGCGGATGAAGGCGATACCGCCCACAACGACGATGACGAGTCCGAGCAGCACCGTTATGACATGAGCCACCATAAAATTTGACACGTCCACAATGATCTGGGTCGCAAGCGGCACCTTCACGCCGAGCTGGGTAAAGGTGCTGGTCAGCGTCGGTACGACGTAAATAAGCATCAAGATGCCGATAATGACGACCGCGCTGATGACAATGGAGGGGTAAATCATCGCGCCGCGTATTTTGCGCACGAGTTCTTCCGAATGCTCCATCTGAACGCCGACGACGGTGAGCGCGTCCGCCAGAGAGCCCGATTCTTCACCGGCTTTCGCCATCGCCACGAACAATTCGGGGAACACCTTCGGGTGCGCCGCGAGCGCCTCATGAAATGACGAACCTTTCTTGACGGATTCAAAAAGCGCCGTGATGATCGCCTTCAGATACTTGTTGCCCGACTGCCGTTCAATGACCGAGAGCGCGCGGGAAAGCGGGAGGCCGGCGGAAAGCATCGCGGAAAGGTTCCGCGCCGTCCGGATAACCTCCGCGCGCTTCACCCCGGTGCCGATGGTAATGGTGAGCCACGCGGGGAGTTTGAACCCGCCACGTACTTCACGGAGCTCGGTGACGAATCCGCCTTCTTTCTGTATCCGGTCGTAGACTGCGAAACGCGACGCCGCCTCAATGACGCGCGTCTGGTCCGGCACTCCTTCCTTCCGTACGATAATGCGGAATTTCATACTCATTCGGTGATAGCGCGCAGCACTTCTTCAATGCTCGTGATGCCGCGCTCCGCCTTGTAGAGCCCGTCCTCAAACATGGTGAGCATCCCCTCTTTCTTTGCCTGCGCTTCAATCGCGTCGGTCGTGCTGGACTTGAGCATAATCTCGCGGATGGCGGGCGAGATGGCGAGCACCTCGTGGATGCCGATGCGGCCCTTGTAGCCGTCCGCGCATTCGGCCGACGGGGTGGGCCGGTAGAACGAGAGGTCGTCAAGCGTCGTCCCTGTTTTCACGAGTTTTTCGGCCACGAGCGACTGGAACGCGATATTAAATTCCGTGTCGCTCGCAACTTTCGCGCGGGTTTCTTTATCCATCAGGTAACTTTCCTTTTCCGTGCAAAGCTTCCTCACCAGCCGCTGGCCGACGATGACGCGGATGGTGGACACGAGAAGGAACGGCTCCACGCCCATATCAATGAGGCGCGGGATGGCGCCCGCCGCGCTGTTGGTGTGAATGGTGGAGAGTACCAAGTGGCCGGTCAAGGCGGCATTGATGGCGAGCGAGGCCGTCTCGCCGTCGCGGATTTCGCCGACCATAATGATGTCCGGGTCCTGGCGCACGAGGCTGCGGAGCCCGTTGGCGAACGTGAAGCCGATTTGCGGATTCACCTGCGACTGGTTCACGCGCTTCATCTGGTATTCAATCGGGTCCTCAATGGTGGAGATGTTGACGTCCGGCTGGTTCAAGATGTCTAGCATCGTGTAGAGCGTCGTCGTCTTGCCGGAGCCCGTCGGTCCCGAGATGAGGATGAGGCCGGTCGTCTGCGTGAGCGCGTGGTGGATGTGTTCCATGTTCTCGCCGTGGAGGCCGAGCACATCAAGCGTGAATCCTTCGCCGGTCTCGCGCAAAAGGCGCATCACTGTTTTCTCGCCGAAGAAGGTCGGGAGGATGGACACGCGGAAAGAAACACGGTCGGCGTCGGTCTCCATCTTGAAGCGCCCGTCCTGCGGCAGGCGCTTCTCGTCAAGCTTCAGGTTGGAAAGCACCTTGATGCGCGCGACGATGCCCGCGGCGGCGGCTTTGGGAAGCGTCATTGCATCGTGGAGGATGCCGTCAATGCGGTAGCGGACCAGCACTTCGCTCTCCATCGGTTCAATGTGGATGTCGGACGCGCCTTGCACGATGGCGTGCCGCAGGAGCGTGTCCACGATGCGCACGATAGGCAGGTCTTCGGCCATCTTCTTGAGGTCGTCGTTGGAGAGGTCCTTATTGTTTTCCGCGACCACGCGGATTTTCCCCGCCTCGGCCGAGATGATGTCGCCGAATTCGTCTTTGAGCGATTTCTGGTACTGCAGGAGCGCCGCCTTGATGCTTTCGGTGTCGGTGAGCCGCGGCAATATCTTGAGTCCGGTCTTCTTGCGCACCGAATCAATGGATGCGAGGTCGTCTACGTCAAGCATCGCCACTTCCAGCGAGTCGCCGTCCTTGCGGAAGGCGATGATGTTGTGAGTGCGCGCAATCGGCTCCGGAATAAGGGCGAGGACGTCGGTTGTGATGCGGTGGTCCTTCAGATTTACGAACGGGATGCCGAGGACGTAGGCTTGGATGCGCCGGAGCGCATCTTCGGTGAGTGAGCCGCGCGAGACGAGGATATCGCCGAGCGACTGACCGCGCTTCTGCGCTTCCGCCGCCGCCGCGTCAATGTCTTTCTTGGCGACGAGGCCGGAGTCAATGATGAACTCTTTCAGCTCCCCTTCCGAAACGTGCATATAGGATGCAGTATAGCGCGCCCCGCCCTCCGGCGGGGCGCGCATTGCACACGTCATTGACGCACCGTGCGCTTCTGGTATACTTCCTCCTACGTGAATGCCCCTTCGGGGCTTTCTTTATAAAAAACGTGCGAAAAGTTCCTTGAAAATCGATGAAATGCGAGGCACGGGAAAGCGATTTCTCAAGGCGTACTCAGATGTACGACGAGAGAAATCGCAGGGTCCTGTAACGAAGCGGATCGCGATTTGAAAGGAACGACACATACACAACCCATATCATGATTGACCTAAAAACCATCAATGCAGTACTCGGAGAGTTTGAGGACCGTGGCATCAGCCGCGCGACGATGCTGGAGGCCATTGAGAGCGCGATGGCGACCGCCTACAAGCGCGAATACGGCAAGCGCGGCCAAGTCGTGCACGCGAAGCTTGACCTCAACACCGGCACCATCGCTTTTGAACAGGTAAAGACCGTCGTAGACGATACGACGGTGCGTTTCCCTGCTCCCGACGAGGAGATTCCCGATGAGCATGCGCACCCGCACGCGTTCCACGCCGAGGAAGAGCAGCTCGCCGAGGGAGAATTGCCGCGCTTTGACCCGGAAAAGCACATCCTGCTTGAGAACGCGAAGTTGATGAAGCGCGGCGCTGCTGTCGGCGAAGAAATCATCTTCCCGCTGGAGCCGCAGGACGACTTCGGCCGCATCGCGGCGCAGACCGCCAAGCAGGTGGTCATCCAGAAGGTACGCGAGGCCGAGAAACTCTCTATGATGGAGGAATTCGGCGAGAAAAAGGGCGAAATCGTGAGCGGCATCGTCCAGCGTATGGAGCGCGGCGCGATTTTCGTGGACCTCGGCCGCACGACCGGCATCATTCCCTACGAGGAGCAGATTCCGGGCGAGCGCTACCGTATGGGCGAGCGCATCCGCGCGTATCTCTACGCGGTGGACGAGGGTTTCCGCGGCGTGTACCTGCGGCTCTCCCGCGCGCATCCGAAATTCGTCGTGAAATTGTTTGAGATGGAAGCGCCGGAACTCGCGAGCGGCGCCATTGAAGTGAAGGCGCTCGCACGCGAGCCGGGCAGCCGCACCAAAATCGCACTCGCCTCGCTGGATCCGCACGTGGACCCGGTCGGCTCTTTGGTCGGCCAGCGCGGCGTACGCGTCTCTACCGTGATGAGCGAGCTCGGCGGCGAGCGCATTGACATCATTGAGTGGAACGACGACGCCAAAGAGTTCGTGAAGGAGGCGCTCTCCCCCGCCACGCCGCTTGAGGTCGTGCTTGACGAGACCGACCACCGCGCGACGGTCACCGTCTCCGAAGACGAGCAATCACTCGCCATCGGCCGCGGCGGCCAGAACGTACGCCTCGCCGCGAAGCTCACCGGCTGGAACATTGATATCGTGTCTGCGGCCACCGGCACCGAGGTCGCGGAGTCCGACGGTGAGACGGTTGCCGTCGCGGCGCCGGAGGAAGACCCCGCCGAAGCGGCGGGTGTGATGCCGACGGAAAGCGCCGAGCTCATTACCGACGAAGCCCCGCAGACCACCGAATTGCCGGCCGAAGAAGAGCTCACGGAGCTCCCGGCGAGCGACGAAACGGTCGCGGATGCCGAAGAGGACCGTGACAAAGCGAAAGACGAATAAGAACAACCCGACGCTAACTTTCAAAAAGTTGGCGTCGCGCTATAATCACCGGGTATGAATCCCGTTAGAGGTAAAAACAGCTTGATACCTTGCTACACTTCTCTTACTAGCGGCGAGTCAGAAATCTTATTAGCACCACTAATCGTACGGAAATCGTAAGATTTCCTACCTCTAACGGGATGAACCTACTACACGACATTGACGCGGGCACGAAGGAGAAGATGAACGTCATCATTGAAATCCCGAAGGACTCGCACAACAAATACGAGATTGATAAGAAGACCGGTCTCATCAAGCTGGACCGTGCGAATTATTCCTCGGCGGCGTACCCGTTTGACTACGGTTTCGTGCCGCAGACGCACTGGGACGACGGCGATGCGCTGGATGTCATCGTGCTCACGACCTACCCGCTCAATGTCGGCATCCTTGTGGAGGCGCGCCCGGTTGGTCTCCTGGATATGAACGACAGCGGCGACGAAGACCAGAAGATTATCGCCGTCCCCACCGAGGACAAGCGCTGGGACGACGTGCAAGACCTCGGCGACATCAACAAGCACACGCTGAAAGAATTCGCCGAGTTCTTCAAGACGTACAAGAACCTCAAAGGCAAGTCGGCTGAAGTGACGGTTCGCGGATTCAAAGGGCGCGCGGACGCCGAAGCCGCATTTGAACGCGCCCACAAGCTGTACCACGAAAAGAAATAAGTATGGACGACGAGAAACTGCTTCCGACCGGTGAACAGTCCGCTCCCCCGAGCCACTTCCATGTGGAAAATAAGCTCAACTCCTCTCCGGGTGCGGAGCTCCCGAAGAAGGACGAGCCGGCGCCGACCATAACGTTCCCTGCGGAATCCGCAAAGGGGAACGCCGCCCCGAAGTTTGTACCGCCCGCGCCCGTTCCGGTCACCCTCCCCGGCGTGCCGTCGCCCGCACAGCAGTCCTGGGGCGCCGTCATCTCCATCATCATCATCGTGCTGATGGTCATCATCGGCGCGTTCTACTCGTGGGGCCAGCGCATCTCGCAAAACCAGACTATCGTACCGGTCGTTCCGGCCGCCGCCACTACAACCAATTAATATCCACGTACCTATGAATAAAAACACAGAACCCCGCGCCTCAATGCTCGTCCCGATGGTGATTGAGAAAAGCCAGTTCGGCGAACGCGCGTACGACATCTACTCGCGTCTCTTGAGAGAACGAGTCATTTTTCTCGGCGGCCCGATAGACAGCGATTCCGCAAACCTGGTCATCGCCCAGCTCCTCTTCCTGGAGGCGGAGGACCCGAAGAAAGATATTTCACTCTACATTAATTCTCCGGGCGGCTCGGTGACGGCGACGCTCGCGATGATTGATACGATGAACCACATCAAGGCGGATGTCTCAACCGTCTGTGTCGGCATGGCCGCTTCGGGCGGCGCGTGGCTCCTCTCCGCCGGCGCGAAAGGCAAGCGCTATGCGCTTCCGAACGCCGAAATAATGGTGCACCAGCCCTCGGGCGGCGCCGAAGGCCAGGCGACCGATATTGAAATCACGGCGAAGCAGATACTGAAATTGCGGGAGCGCCTCAACAAAATCCTCGCTAAAAATACCGGGCAATCCGTAGAGCGGATTGAGCGGGACGTGGAGCGCGACTTCTTTATGACCGCGGAGGAGGCGAAGAAGTACGGGCTGGTGGACAAGGTGTTCAATTAACGGGTGCGTCGTGGTACCGCGCGCCGGTCGCCCGTGCGCGGTGTTTGTGGTACAGTCCACCCATACCGTCCCACTGTCCCGCTGATTCCGACCGCCACCCCGCCTTCCTCTTTGAGACTTTTATCCGCTTCGCGTTCGCGCGAAACGTAACCAAACGGGCGTATGTCACTCAACATTATATTGATACTGCTTGCGCTTTCCGGCGTAGGCGGCATTGTGCTCGGCTACGTGTTGCGGGTGCTCATCGGCCTCGCGAGCCGCGGCTCGGTAGAACTTGATACGAAACGGAAACTGCTCCAGGCGAAGGAGCAGGCGGCGAAGATCATTGCCGACGCGGAGTTCCGCGGTGCGGTCATTGAGACCGAACGGCTCGCGCCCGTTGAAGAGCGCGAACAGAAAATCGCCGTGCGCGAGGAGCGCGTCGCATCGCGTGAAGAATTTCTTGATGAAAAGGAGAACGAAGTCCGCGCGCGCGAACAAGAAGCGGCGCGTGCGAAAAACGAGGCGGACAATCTCGCGGCACAGCGCTCCAAGGAGCTCGCGAATGTCGCGCACCTCTCCGAGGACAAGGCGCGCGAGGAGCTCTTCGCGGAGATTGAGCGCGCGTACGAGGAGGCCATTCTCCTGCGCCTGCAGAAGCTGGAGGCGCACGGCCGCGAACGGCTTGAAGACAAGGCGCGCGCCATCCTCACGACCACCATCCACCGGCTCGGCAACGCGGTAAACGCCGAGGTGATGTCGCTTTCGGTGACGCTTCCCTCCGACGACGTGAAGGGAAAGATTATCGGCAAGGAAGGGCGCAATATCAAGGCATTTGAGCGCGCGACCGGCGTGGATGTGCTTATTGACGACGCGCCCGACCGCATTACGCTCTCCTCGTTTGACCCGCTTCGCCGCGCCATCGCAAAAATCGCGCTGGAGAAACTCATCGCCGACGGCCGCATCCAGCCGGCAAAGATTGAAGAGACGGTGGAGAAGACGCGCGCCGAAGTCGCAGACGTCATCAAGCAGAAGGGCGAAGCGGCCGCGTACGAGGCCGGTGTTATCGGGCTTGACCCGAAGCTCATCGCGCTACTCGGGCGCCTCCACTTCCGCACGAGCTTCGGCCAGAACGTGCTCACCCACTCGGTGGAGATGGCGCACATCGCCGGTATGCTCGCGACCGAACTTGGCGCCGACGCGACTATCGCGCGCACCGGCGCCCTCCTCCACGATATCGGCAAGGCGGTGGACCACGAGGTCCAGGGCACGCACGTGGAAATCGGCCGCCGCATTTTGGAGAAGTTCGGCGTGGACACGCGCGTCATTCAGGCGATGCAGTCGCACCACGACGAGCATCCGTACGAAACGCCGGAGGCGGTCATCGTGCAGGTGGCTGACGCCATTTCGGGCGGCCGCCCCGGCGCGCGCCGCGACACGGTAGACCGCTACTTGGAGCGTCTCGGCGACCTGGAACGCCTCGCCGCCGCCTTCCCCGGCGTAGAAAAGGTCTATGCCATCGCCGCCGGTCGTGAAATACGCATCTTCGTGAACCCGGGGAAGGTCTCCGACATCGCGATGCACACCTTGGCGCGCGATATCGCCAAGCGCATCCAGGGCGAACTCAAATACCCGGGCGAAATCAAGGTCAATATAATCAGGGAAAACAGAGTAGTTGAATTTGCACGTTAAAACCGCGCCTGCCCCGTAGCCAACCGAGCGAAGCGAGGTTGTGGTACTGGGGTGGTGGAGTTCGCGCGCTGATTTCACCCTATCCACGCCGGCCTGGCAAGCCCTATTGCGTAATAGGGCGCATTTCCTATACTTCTTCCCATACCCACCCCCATGAGGCCGTGGGGATTACCAACTAGCAGATTCTCATGAACAAAGCAGACATCGTAGACAAGGTGCACGGCGTTCTCGGCACAACGAAGGCCGACGCCGAGCGCGCAGTTGAGACTATGATTGACTCCATCGTCCACAGCCTCAAGGCGGGCGAAGAGGTATCAATCGCCGGCCTCGGTATCTTCGCGACGAAGGCGCGCCCGGCGCGCCAGGGCCGCAACCCCCGCACCGGCGAGACCATTCACATCGCGGCGACCCGCACGGCGAAGTTCCGCCCCGCGAAGGCGCTCAAGGACGCGGTGAAATAACGGTTTCTGTGCTGAAACAAACGCGGCGCCGAGAGGCGCCGCGTTTGTTTTGTGCTATTGCTCAGTTATACCTCTGCCCTCCCTCAGTTTTTTGAGTTTTTTTCTATTTGCCGCCAGTCTGTCTATCGCGTTCTTTGAGATTTTCGCCGCGATCTCCGGAGTGATGCCTTTCTCCTTATCTACTTTAATCTTTATTATGTCTTCATCCTGTGCTATGAGAGCTTCGAGTGAAGCTTCATTGGCGAAGTGTTTATCAACCTTCTTTGAATACTCTGTCTCGGGATCAAAATCAGAAATATGACGCGGCTCTTCATCTGCCCCCGACATTCCCCCCAACGGATTGCTGTTTAGTGCCATATGGGGGTAGCATACCAGCCGCCCGGGTTATTTCAAATACTTCTTTTTCTTCAGTTTGTCCGGCAGGTACGATTCGGTCTCGGGCTTCATTTGGAATCCTTCGTAGCCCTTGCCGTAGTCCAGTTCTTTCATCAGCTTGGTGACCGGGTTGCGGATTTTCTTGGGGACCGGCAGATTGCCGTGCTCGTGCACGTCTGCCTGCGCGGCGCGGAGCGCATTGTATGCTGAGCGGTCTTTCTTCGCCTGCGAGAGATACGCGACGCCGTGGGCGAGGTTGATGGCGCATTCGGGGTAGCCGATGGTCTCGCACGCGCGGAAGACCGCGTTGGCGACCACGAGCGCGGTCGGCTGGGCGAGACCCACGTCCTCGCTCGCGAAGACCACCATCCTGCGGGCGATGAAGAGCGGGTCCTCCCCCGCTTCCACCATCCGCGCCAGGTAGTAGAGCGCCGCATCCGGCTGTGACGCGCGCATGCTTTTTATGAACGCACTGATGGTGTCGTAGTGCTCCTCGCCTTTCTTGTCGTAGCGCAGGTGCGGTGATTCCAGCGCTTTGGTGAGCGTGTCCACGCTCACTTCCCCGTATAAACTCTCTGCACCCTCCAGCATCCCGAGCGCCTTGCGTGCGTCGCCGTTGCTGTACCCGAGCAACCAATCAAACGCATCTTTCTTCATCCCAGTACCAGAAGGCCTGCTGGCCTTCGCTACGGGACTTCGCCTTGCAGGCTTCGCTTTCACTGGAGTCAGTTCTCCATATGCCTTATCAACAATTTTTCTTAACGCTTCTTCGGAGAGCGGTTCCAGTACGAACACGCGGCAGCGCGAGAGAAGCGGCGAGATGACTTCAAACGACGGGTTCTCGGTTGTCGCGCCGATAAGCGTGAGCGTCCCGTTCTCCACGTACGGCAGGAGGAAGTCCTGCTGGCTCTTATTGAACCGGTGGATCTCATCCAGGAACAGCACTTTATCTTTCCCGTGCGCGTCGGCGATAATGATTTTCCGGATATCGTCCTTCCCGGCTGAGACCGCCGAGAGTTCAAAAAGTTCCGCATCCAGCGCCCGCGCGTAAATGCGCGCGATGGTCGTCTTCCCTGTCCCCGGCGGGCCCCAGAGGATGAACGAGAACTTGTGTTTCTTCTCTACCGCCACCCGCAGCGGCTTCCCCGCGCCCACGAGGTGCTCCTGCCCGACCACGTCGTCAATCGTCGTCGGCCGTATCCGTGCGGCAAGCGGTTCCATATCCCGTATGGTACTCCTGTCAGAAATTTCTCGCTGGCCTTTAGTTTCTATGTTTAGCCTCGTAATCTTTATTGAGTTTGCTTATGTCTTGAATTACTTTAGTGCCCATGATTTCCTTGCCTTTCGCGCACGCCTTCTCGAGTTGGACATCAAAGTCTTTTTCTGAGATTTTCGTAGGAAGAGAGTGAACAATGTTGTTTCGTATTTCGCGATATTTGTGTAGGGCACTTTTATCTTTATCTTCCAGAAATCCACTCTCATGTACAAAATCTATAAGTTTACGAAATCCAAATCTCGTCACATCTGTTCGTAAAGAGTTAACAAT
>DAICZA010000005.1 GCA_027311385.1 bacterium
ACCACGATCTCTTCTACCCAGCAGATGAATGACGTCTATCCGTTAAATGTATTTACCGATCCGAGTACGGGCTTCACTATCAAATACCCAGTACTATACTTTCTTAAAGCCCAATCTACTCCGGCTGGCGAGTGGAATTACAGAACGCTGCTTACGATTGACGACAATCCAGATGCTCCGCAGACCATGTCGCCTCGGGCACTTCCTTTAGAGGTCGATATCCAGCGCCAGCCGGTATCTTTTGCGAACGGAAAGATCTTTCATTCGGTAACCGAATTTCAGCAGAGCGGCGTACCTGCCAAACTCATGCAAGGATTCACAAATCCTAACGGAGATTTGGTGACAGTGAACGGGACACCGGCGCTTCTTTTCCACGCTCCACGATCAGACTATACAGGCGCCCTGACCGATTCCTACTACTTCATTAAAGACGATCTCATCTACGAAGTGGCCGTCAATATTGACGATTCTTATGCGCAAAAAATGATCGAAAGCATCTCATGGGATACGCCTCTTGTTGACGAAAAGACTGCGCTCGCACAATTGCAGGCTGACATGCAGAATGTCACACCTCATTTTATTCCCAATGACGACGGTAGCGCACAAGTGAAATATAGTCCTGAGGAGCAAAAGATACGGGATGATCTAGTCACGCTGTTTGCGGCGCGATATGCCGCAGTAGATCCGACCAGTCCAAAACAGAGCTTGCTCGTCGAAGCGGGGAACGGTATATGGCCTCATGCAATCGGCAAGAGATACATTCTTCTTACTGAAGCGTCTAAGTTTGCAAACGATGAAGTCCTCGACACACAGACCGGACAGGTCGTGCCATTTACAAATACTCGCGGAGAAACCAAGCGGTACTACCTTGCGCCCGAGAGAAGCATCGCGCTCTATATCGAGCCGCAAGCCCTATATACATATTCGCTCGATCAAGCGGCAACAACGCTTGTTGCGGGATCGCAGCTTAGCGGAACCGAAACCTACAACAACGGCTACATAAGCGGTGCGGATATTTTTATCAATCCGGAGGAAACGCACACACTCGACTCCATTACCATCTCGGTTTTTGACTCGAGCAAGCGTGTGCCAAACCCAAACGCGTCGGGAGTTGCAATGTACCCCAAAGTCGGACAGAAGATGCTGTCATTTTAGGGAGGGTTTATGTCTCGCTATGGGTACGGGTACAGTACCGGCCTGGGCAACAATCAAAACGAACGCCGCCCGCAAGGGCGGCGTTCGCGTTTACTGGCTGAATGCCGATGTTAGAACCCGAACAGATGGGCGAAGAATCCGCCGATGGCTCCAAAGAATCCGCCACCGTGTGCGGGGGTGGTGCCGGAAGCGGTGCTCGGCGGCGTGCCCTGGTCAATGACTGACGAGGCGGTAACCGACGTGCCGTTCACCGTACCCTGGACGACGACGCGGTCGCCGACGGCGATATTCGCGGTCGTTGCACTCGTGACGCCCGGCTTCGTGACCGTCGCGTTCGTCACGTCAACGGTGTACGTGAGATTGCTCTGGTTGGTGACGGTAATGCTGTCGCCGCTCACCGCAGCCACGTTGCCGCCGATGATGGGCTCGCCGTTACCGGTGATGGCCGGCGTGGCGACGCTTTCCGGTCTCTGTCCGGGGCGGCCGAATGCGGCTCCGTCATTGATGGTGGCGGCGGTCACGGTCGTGTCGGTCACCGTGCCGCGGACCATCACCCTGTCGCCGACGGCGATAGCGGAGACGGTGGATGCGCTCCCGTCCTTGAGTACGATTGTCGCGGACGTCGCGGTGACGGTGTAGGTTGTTGACGGCGCCGTATTCGCATCGGTGGTGTCTTTGCGCTTCCATGCCTTTGCCGTGACCGTGAAGGTGCCGCGTGCGTCGGGGGCCGTGGCGACCGTCCCGACGACGGCCGGTCGCGCCATGCCGGCACCGCCGCGTCCGGCCCATGCTCCCGGTGTGGGACCCGCCGCAAAAGCGGTACCGGTAAGGGCGAAGGAGCCGATGAGCGCCGAGCCGGTGATAAGCGCTGTGAGTCCGCGTCTAGAGGATATAGGCATAGGTGATTGGTTAGGGTAGTACGAGCGTACTCCTCTATACGCCCAGGGAGGGCGGATGTTTCCTGCTATTTGCAGAAGGAGACAATCTCTGATATAGTTTGATTACCTAAGTAATTGGCGGCACGATATGCGCACACGACTTGTTTCCATCCTTACCTTCTTTTCGCGGCCGGCGGTAGCGCTCGGTAGCGCCGTTCTCATCGCGGCCGTTGCCGTGGGCGTCGCCTGGCGGACGAGCTCCATTATCCCGACGGGGCGGTACGTGGCGGCGGCAGAGGCGTCCATTACCGCACAGGGCGGCACGACCTCCAACCTCTCTTTCCAAATACCGGGACAGATTGTCGCCATCCCCGTTGTTATCGGGCAGAACGTCTCAGTCGGCGCGACGCTC
The DNA here is from genome assembly GCA_027311385.1 of bacterium. Classification (GTDB taxonomy): domain Bacteria; phylum Patescibacteriota; class Minisyncoccia; order Phycocordibacterales; family Phycocordibacteraceae; genus C7867-001. Next base: position 2,446 of record DAICZA010000005.1, read on the forward strand.
ATTTCGCTTGACCGCGCTTCGCTTCTCGCCGCGCGCGCGGGTGCGGCCGCAAATGTTGAGGCGGCGCAGGCGCGCCTTGCGGCGCTTCTTGCGGGGACGCGCCCCGAACAGCTGGCAATAAACCAGACGGCGGTCACGCAGGCCCAAAACGCACTTGCAAGCGCGCTTCAGGCGGCATACACAAATGCGGATGACGCCGTGCACGCAAAAGCCGACCAGCTGTTCACTAATCCGAGAAATGCGTCGGCACAACTCACCATCCTGGTGCCCGACGAGATGCTGGTGAACCGCATCCAGACGGAACGCATCGCACTCGAGCCGGCATTTTCCGCCTGGAACAGAGCGCTTGCTGCCGCTTCCAGCACGCCCGAGACCGCCGTCCTCGTGTCGGAAACAAACATGAAGAACGTCGCAGCCTTTCTTGACGACCTCACGACGGGGCTTGCCGAGACCCAGTCGGGCGGCTCCATTTCCGCGGCGGCACTCTCCGGCTACCAATCAAGCGTAAACGCCGGCCGTCTCAACGTACTTGCCGCGCGCTCCGGTCTCATCAGCGCCGACACCGCATACAAGGCGGCCGTCGGCGCGCTCACGCTTGCAGAGGCGGGAGCCACGCGAAACGATATTGATGCGCAACAGGCGGTGGTTGACGCCGCAGAGGCCGCGCTTGCCGGCATCAACGTATCGCTCCGGGAATCAACGCTCACCGCGCCCTTTGCGGGAACCGTCACCGCGCTCAATGCGAGTCTCGGCCAGACGGTTGCTCCCGGACAGGTCGTCGCCTCGCTCCAGTCTTCCGGCGGGAGCAAGGCGAGCGCGCTCGTGGTCCCGACGAGCAGCATTATTGAGAATGACGGACACGCGTTCGTGTATGTCAAAGACGGCTCGGGCGCGCCGGTGAAAACGCCGGTCACCACCGGCCTCGTGGGCGCGCATGACACGACGGAAATCACCTCCGGCCTCACGGCAGGGCAGGAAGTGCTGACGTTTGGCACCGGTACCGCCGACTAAAGTACTATGAACCCATTTCGCAAACGGCTTATTATCATCGGCTCCGGCGCGTTCCTTATCATCGCCGCCGGCGCGATAGCGGCGTACCTTATCGCCACGAACAACCGCATATCCATTGACACGGCGAGCATACAGGCGCCGCTCATTGACCTCACTACCGCGGTGCCCGGGACGCTCAACGCCGTCTACGTACAGGCGGGCGATACGGTCGCCGCGAATCAGCCGGTGGCGTCCGTCGGGAATCAGATTATTACGAGCAAGGTCGCGGGACTTATTGTGCAGGTGAACGATACCATCGGCGCACAGGTGTCCCCCGGGCAGACGGTCGTGGAGATGATTGACCCGTCGCAACTGCGCGTAGTCGGAAGCATCGATGAAAATAAAGGCCTCGCGCGGGTGCGGGTCGGCGATCCGGTGACGTTTACCGTGGATGCGTTCGGCGGGCAGTCGTTTGCCGGCGTCGTAGACGAAATCGCACCGACCTCCAATCAGTCCGGCATCGTGTTCAACATCTCCAGTCAGCGCGAAACCCAGCAATTTGATATCAAGGCGCGTTTTGATACGAGCGCGTACCCGCAACTGAGGAACGGCATGTCTGCGCGCATGCAGATTTACGTGCAGTAAGAAAAAATGGAAGGCACAGCCGCAGCAAAAGCGCATCGGCTGACGGGGCATCCGTGGCTCGTACTGACGACCGTGATGGTCGGCACGCTCCTCATCGGCCTTGACCGCACGGTCGTGAACCTCGCCCTGCCGAAGGTTATGAGCGATTTCGGCATTACCGTTGAAACGGCGGCGTGGATTGCGACGGCGTACATCATCAGTAACGCAATCTTCGTGCCGGTGTTCGGCAAGCTCGGCGACCTGCTCGGCAACCGCGTCATCTATTTCTGGAGCTTTATCGGGTTCATCATCGTGTCTATGCTTGCGGGCTTGTCGTGGGACTTCAATTCGCTGCTTGTCTTCCGTGTGTTGCAGGGGCTGGTCGGCGCGGCGGTCTACCCGACGGCGATGTCGCTCATCGCGAAATCGTTTGCCGACCCGAAGGCGCGCGCGCAGGCGCTTGGCATCTGGTCCTCCTCGTTCGCCATATCCGCGGTCATCGGTCCTCTGCTCGGCGGGTACCTCGTGGATAATTTTTCGTGGCGCTGGGTCTTTTTCATCAATCTGCCTATCGGTATCGCGGGCCTTATTATGACGCTTCTCTTCCTGCCGCACGACCGGCCGGAAGAACGCGGCACTTTTGACTGGTTTGGCGCGGTGCTCCTCTCGGTGGTTATTTCAAGCCTGGTGCTCGTGGTTGACCGCGGGCAGGATTGGGGCTGGCTCTCGTCCGCAAGCATCCTCTGCTACCTCCTCACGCTGGTATTCGGCGTCTTCGTGTATCTATGGGAGACGCGCCACACGCACCCCATCATTGACTTCAAATTCTTCCGCAATCCGGTGATTGTTTCGGTGCTGGCGGTCTCGTTCATCTCGTTCGGCGGGATGATGGGCGCGATGCTTCTTCTGCCGGTGTTCGCGCAGACGTTCCTCCACTACACGGCGACGCAAAGCGGCTACCTGTTCGTGCCGATGGCGCTCGCGCTTCCGCTCTTCGCGCCCTTGGGCGCCAAGCTCGCGAACTCGTTTAATCCGCGCTACACGGTCTCATTCGGCATGGCGCTCTCCGCACTTGGTCTCTATCTGCTGATGCATCTTGACCCGACGATGACCTCGCTTGATTTCGTCTTGCCGCTCGTCCTGTTCGGCGCCGGCCTCGGGCTCGGCATGGCGCCCCTGACGAACGCGGCAACAACGGCCGTGCCGCTCCACGAGGTCGGTATGTCCTCCGGCCTCCTCAATCTTACGCGCAACATCGGCGGCGCATTCGGCATCGCCATTTTCAGCACGATTCTCGTGAATGCCACGAACGCGAACGTGCTCTCGGTGGCGCAGCATTCGCACATCCTCGGCACGACGCCGACCATTCTTGCCGAAGCGCAGGCGCTCATCATACTGAAGGCCGACCTGCTCGCGTACGGTACGGTCTTCGGTTACGCCGCCGCCGCGATGTTTATCGGCGGGCTTATCGCACTCTTTTTCCTGCGGACGACGAATACGGACGAGAAAGCTATCCCACCTGAGCTTCTCGCCGAGGCGGCGGCGGGTGGATAATACAGATATATGAAGAGACACTCCGCATTACGACGGCCGCATACACCAGAGGATATCGCCCGTGCGGCGTCTTTGTTCTTTTCGGTGCGGCGGCTTATCCGCACGGAGCTCGCGAAAGGGAAGCGGGTGGACCCGTCCACGTGGGTGCAGATGGAGACGATGAAATTCATCGCGGAGCACGACCAGCCGAAGATGAAAGAGGTCGCGGCCTACCTCTCCATCACGGCACCGTCGGCGACCTCGCTCATCCGCGGGCTCGTGAAAAGCGGTCTGGTTGCGCACATCGCCGACCGCCGCGACCGTCGCGCCTCGCGCCTCGCGCTCACCACGCGCGGCAAAGCGAAACTTTCTTCGGCAATCGCACACGGTACCGCGCTTCTCGGCGAGCTGTTCTCCACGCTTTCGGAGGAGGAGCTCGCGGCATTCGTCGGCGCGCTGGAGCGCATCAAGAAGAAGGCGTCCGCGTAGCGCGCCGCGTGGTACGATAGGGTATATGTCCTACGTCACCAACATCATCAGAGAAACAGAAGAAAACACGAATTTCCGCCGAGTGCTTTTCACGGGTGAGAAGAGCCAGCTGGTCGTGATGCACATCCCGCCGGGCGGGGAAGTCGGCGAAGAGACGCATCACCACGTGGAACAAACACTCTTTTTTCTCTCCGGCGCAGGGAAATCATTTCTCAACGGGAAAGAGCACGCTATCGGCGCGGGCGATGTCGTCGTCGTGACGCCCGGGACGCGGCATAACTTCGTCAATACGGGCACCGAGCCGCTCAAGGTGTACACGGTCTATGCGCCGCCGAACCACATTGACGGCCGTGTCCACACAACCAAGGCCGCGGCGGATGCCGATGTCGCCGATGAGGAATTCGGCGAAGCGGTGCGCTGACTTACGCAAACCCCGGGCAATACTCTGTTTTGATGCGGAAGCGGGAGACGCCCATGCCGCTGAGCGTTTTCTTGAACGCCTCCACCATACCGTGCGGGCCGGAGATGTAGAACAGGCACTCCTTATAATCGGGAACTTCTCGGGCAATGAGCGCGCTGTCTATCATTCCCGCGTAGGTGCCCGGAACGGCGGTCTTCTCGTTCGTAAGCGCATACACGGTTTTCATACCGAGCGCCTGCTTCGCACGGTCAAAGATATCTTTATACGCAATTTCGGACGCCGTCTTATTTGAATAGAAGAGCGTGACTGAGCGTTTGTCGTTGGTGTTCATCAGATGCTGAACCTGACTTCGGAACGGCGTGACGCCGATGCCGCCGGCGATAAACACCAGTTTTTTCTTCTTGTCTTTTGGCAGGACGAAATCGCCCGCGAGGTGCGAGACGGATATGGCGTCGTTCAGTTTCATCGCGTCCAGTGCACGTTTAAAGCTGCTTTTCGGCTCATAGAATTTCGCGCCGAGGCGGACCATTCCGTCGGCTTCGGTCGGCGCCGATGCAATGGTGAAGAACCGGCGATTGCCGCGGTTGTCAGAGAAGCGGTGCCCGAGTGTCCACTCCAAGTATTGCCCCGGACGAAACGTAAACGGGCGGTCCGGTGCGAACACGAATTCGTAGGTGCCGTCGGCGAGTTTGTTCTTCGCGGCGAGCGTGAGCATATAGCGGCCTTTCGGACTCACGAGATAGACATAGAGGTTGCCGATAAGAAGCGCGAGCTCGGGCGAGAGGTAGAACGAGCCGAAGTGGACGTTCGGCGCGAAGAGGAAGCCGACAATCGCGCCGTAGAGAAGCCGAAGGAGCCGGCTGGGCGGCATCGTGAGCGGCTCGGTGAGCATCACGAGCCCGAGGAAGAAGAATGAGGAATGGAGGAGCGTCCGGGTGACCGCCGTGGTCGGGTCGCCGCCTGCCGTCACGGCGATGGTGAGGAGCGCGACGACCGAGAACGCGAGCACAAGGTCGGCGCGGCGTATTTTGCGTACGATAAGGAGCCCGCCGACCAGGACAAAAGGAAGAAGCGCAAGGTTGCCCGCGACCCACCATGTGGCTGATTGGTTGATGAGGAGCGCCGAGAGCGCCACACCGAACGCCGCCGGATTGAAGATGTGCTTCTTGCCGATAGCGAAGATGTATTTGGACGCCATTGCCCACGCCGACGCGAAGATGAGGAAGCCGACGCCGGCGTAATCGGTCGGCGCGACCGGACTGATGATGAGGGCGAGGATACCCGCCGTGATGTACACCGACTCCACGTTCGGTATCGCCCCGAAGCCCTTCACGAATACCGCGTTTGTCGCCCAGCACACGCCGAAGATGACGAGCGTTGAGAACGCGAGGTCGGCGGGACTCGCAGGGAGGATGCCGAAGAAGCCGAAGAACGCCGCCGCGCCAAGCAGAACGAGGAGGTAGTACAGCACGAGGCGGTACATCGTTATTTTGTTGAGGAAGGTATCTATGAAGTTCATTTGCTTTTTCGCCGGTGTACGTGCTGCGGACGCGATTCCGTTATTTCAAGATGTTCCCCTGCGCGTCAACCGCCACGAGGAAATCATCAGCGATACCGGAATCTTCCGCGTCGGTGTCATCGCGCCCGGAAAGTTCAACGAAATACACGGATTGGCCGCCGCCCACGACGACGCTCTCTCCCTGGTATCCTTCGGCGTTATTCGTGAGCGTAATCCGGTATGTGTTGTTGCCGAGGGCCGTCGTGGTGTAGCCGAAGGCGCCCATGGTCTTTTTCGTATCGGTGCCGAGTGTCGGGAAGACCTCGTGCGCCTTACTCGCGTATTGAGACTGCGCGAAGAGCATTCCCGTGCTTTGCATGAGTGCGGTGCTTGATGCAGAGACGGGCGCCGGATTGGGGGCGATGTGTCGCGGCATATCGTCATCATGACCGGAAAACAGCACGGCACCGCCGCCGATAACCACGATTCCGACAATTCCCCACGTCAGTACTGTTTTGTTCATAGGAAGTAAGCTGTGTATTAATTTTTCGCCCGCGCGAGCGCCGACGCGAGTGATTGCACGAACGCGATGCTGGTATCGGTCGCACCGGAGACGCCGCTCACGTTCGCGCTCTGGGCCTGGATGGCCTCCTGGGTAAGCATCGGCATCGCCTGCTGATTGATGTACACCGAGGTGCTGTGCGTGTTGGGGTACTGCACAAACTGCACGTCGGCGAGTTTGCCGTTTGTGATGACGGCCTTCACCTGGACCGTGCCGTAGTACGCGTCCGCGGCACTGCCGGTGTACGAGCCGTCGGCATATTGGCCGGCGGGTTTTGCCGGCACCGGAGTCGGCGCGGGCGTTGCCGGCTGTGGCGCGGGAGTGGCAGGTGCTGCCGGCTGCGTCGGTGCCGGTGCGGTTGCGGCGGGTATCTGGGCGAGCGTCTGGAGCAGGGCGTCATTTGCGGCCTTGTAGGATTGGGCCGGCGTTGTCGCCGCGGTATTTTGTATCGTGATGGATTGTCCGCCGACGCTCTGCCACGCCGCATACGCGACGGAGATGACGATGAACCCGGCGGAGAGGATGAATTTGCGCAGGGCAAGCGAAGGCGGAGCGGTGAGAGTCGCCGCGCGCGCCGGTGCCGGCGACATTTCGGCGAACGCCGCGTCAATATCCCGGTCGGTCCATTCGTTTAAGAGGAGCGCCTTCCGCACCATCGTGCGCGAAGCGCCGGCGGCCAATTGTGCACGTATATACGCGGTTAATTGCGGCGTCGTCATAGGGGTACGCTATAGATACACGGGGAGCGCGGCAATTGTTTCATTCACCGCTTTGCACGAGATGGACGCCGTAGGCGTAGACAATGCCGTTCATCAGCCGGCCGGCGGCGTAGACCTTGTCGCCGACGGCGAGCGTTGAGAGGTCGAATCCGGCGGGCGCTACGATGGTCCACGAACCTTCGTCGGAATCGCGGTCGCTATCGTCATGCGAGATGATGAATGCCTGCCCGATGACGGCTGTCACGGCGCCGCGGTACACGCCCCGGTCGGTGTGCGAGTCGTGCAGTTGCTCATAAAACGTACCGAGCACCGGCAGCTGGTCGTTGTCCGCTTCGGAAAGAAGGAACGAATGAAGCGGCGTGAAGCCGACGAGGATACTGCCGGCGACGCCGACGGCCGCTACCCACAGGAAAATGCGGAGCAGTGAGAACCGGTATGCCGCGGTGTAGCGGCGCACCAGAAATTCAAGCGCGATGAGAAACAGCACAAACAGGAGCAGAGACGTCCACGGGAAGAGCGTGACGAAGGTCACGAGCCCCTGTTCGCCGAATTCAAGCAGAAATTGCACGCCGCTTGCGTGGACGCTGAAGAACGCGAAGCTCAGTACGAAGAAGGCGCCGGCGAGTATGACAAGCGCGATACCGCCAACGAAAAGGATGCGGAGTATGAAATACGCCCGGGAATGCATCGGCACGCCGCCCGCGCGGATTTTCTCAAACACGCTCTTCTGGATGTCATTCTCCTGCAACATATTTTTTCAGCGCTTCGCGCGCGCGGCGGAGCCGGACGCCGACCGTCCCGACCGGCACGCGGAGCACGTCGGCGATTTCCTGATAATTGAGCTGCTCAATGTAGTAGAGCACGAGCACTTCGCGGTAGAGAGGTGAGAGTGCTTCCAATCCACGCTCCACGAGCGCTTTCATTTGTTCCCGCTCTTCGTCTCCCGCCGGGTCAATCTCGTATGCGGTGTGCGCCGAGAACAGGTCAAGGTCCACCGTGACAAACGGCAGGCGGCTGTGGCTGCGAAGCGCGTTGGCGAACATATTGTGGGCGATGCGGTATATCCAGGGCGAAAAAGGCCGTGCGGCGTCGTAACTTTGAATGTTCTGATACGTCTTGATGAACACTTCCTGCACGACGTCCTCAATCGGCGCCCGGTCCGACAGGAATTTCCTGCCGTAGCGGAGCAGTTTCGGCTGGTACCTGCTCATGAGTACACCGAAGGCCGCCTCATTCTTTCCCTGGACGAGCGTTGCGAGCTCCTCGTCGGTCTTTTGCCCCAGTGGCTCGTCCATATGCGCCAGTATACCGCGCCGGTTGAAATATCTCCTTTTCTCTGGTGTACTACCTGCAGTTACTTAACGAGGATTGCATGGAAAAACCAAACCACCACGAACACCCGGAACTCTGGTTTCGGCCGAGTCCGGCCATGCCCCTGTCCGTTCTTTTATCGCTCATTGAAAGTGAACATATGACCGTCACCCCCCGTCTTGGGAAACGGGATGCAACGCATCCGAAAGGATACCAGCCGGGAACCGTCGCGACGATACGCCTCTTTGACGAGGACTGGAAAGAGCGGCTCAGTAAACGCGTGCGCATTACCGGCATCACCAGCAAACCGCTCCGCGCGTTTGCGGATGAACCGTCGCTTCAAGAAGAGCTTTCCTTTTTTGAAGGAAGGCCGATCACGCCAGACGAAACAGTTAGTTTTGTTGAATTCTCATATCTTAATCGGGAGGATGTATGACTATAGAAACGTTGTTGCGCGAAGGAATGGCCGCTATCGCGAAGCAGCCCCCCGGAAATTGGGGGAATGCGAGCGCGAATATACCGCTCACCGTGCCGCTTATCGCGGAAGACTATCCGGCGAAAACGGCCAGTATGTGGAATTCGATGTATTCTCGGCTGCTGGTGCCGGACCGGAACATGATGCTCGTTGCGGAACCGAAGGATCTCAAACGGATCATAGACGTGTTCCGTGCGGACCCGAGGTACCGGGGCGGCGGCGCGGGTGTCGGCTTCAAAGAAGCTGTCATCCCGTATCTTGATGAGGTCACTCCGCTCGCGAAAGCAATGGGAGCCGTTAACATTCTAAAAAAGGATGCCCGCGGCCGCCTCGTCGGCGATAATACCGACGGCGAGGGGTATGCACGCAGTCTTGAGACAGTGCTTGCCGCTGGGAAGGTGCCGCTCAAGGGTGCACATGTGCTCCTGCTCGGCGCCGGCGGTTCCGGACGGGCTATTGCATTCGCTCTTGCCAACAAGGGCGTGCGATTGACTATCCTTAACCGGACTGAATCAAAAGCGCGGGAACTTGCCGGTGCGGTGAATAGGTATTTCGGTAGCACCGTCGCGGACGGAGGAAGCAGGATTCTTCTGCCTTCGGTGTTCGGAGGTGCGGACGCGGTTATTTCGGTTATTGATGACGCCGTTTCGCCGCTCGACGCGTATTCCACGATCGGCGATATGGAGCTTCCGGTGACGCCGGAATCCATTACACGGAATCGCGGGACGGCCGAACAGCTTCTCGGGACGGCAAAGCGGTCACTCGTCGTTTCGGATATCCGTATCCGGAAAGAGGAGACGCCGATGCTTGCTCAGGCGGAATCGCTCGGTTTCCAGACACTCGATGGCATCCCGATGGTAGTACATCAAGGTGTCGCCGCTTTCTGGTGGCTCTATGGCGATGAACTTGCATCGCGTGGTGTGCAACAGACGGACGTTGCGGAAACCATGGGCGCAGCCGCCGGGTTGTGATCATGGGCGATTTCAACGGCCAACCCTTCACCGGGCTGGTCGTTCTATTTTTTTTGTGCGACGACGTTTGTCGGCGCGCCGGATGCAAATGTCGTGATGTTAGCAGCGGTGGCGTCAATGATGCGCTCCACGGCCTCTTGCGTGTTGAACGCGGTGTGCGGCGTCACGATGACGCGCGGATGGTCAATGAGGTAGTGGTCCTCAAGTACGGTCTTGATGGCGGCCTCGTTCGGATGAGGGGAAGTGAGGAGCGAGAGCTCATCCGCGAGGTCGCCTTCCTCTTCCAGCACGTCAAGCGCTGCGCCGGCGAGAGTGCCGGCCTTGAGCGCTGCGACGAGGGCGTCGGTCTCCACGACCGCGCCGCGCGCAGTGTTGATGAGGTACGCGCCTTTTTTGATGGTGCTGATATTGCCGGCATTAATGAGGTGGTGTGTGTGCTCGTTATAGGGTACGTGGAGCGTGATGAGGTCGGATTGCGCGAGCACGTCGGGAAGCGGCGCGTACGCGAAGCCGAGCGTGTGGGCGAGGTCGGCATTCGGATAGGCGTCAAAGCCGACGACCTTCATTCCGAATCCCTGCGCCATACGGATGACGTGCGCGCCGATGTGACCGGTGCCGATGACGCCGAGCGTCTTGCCGGCGAGGTCAAAGCCGCGCAGCCCGTCGGGAGAGAAGACTCCCGTGCGCACACGCTCGTCGGCGTCAATGATGCGCCGCGAAAGTGCGAGGATGAGCGCGAAGGCGAACTCGGCGACGGTGTTCTCGCCGTAGAAGGGGACGTTGCAGACGGTGACGCCGTGCGCCTTCGCCGCCGCGAGGTCAATGTGGTCAAAGCCGGTGGAGCGCGTCGCGATGAGTTTGAGGGCAGGGAAGCGCGCGAGCTCCGCTTCGCCGATATGCGAGTCAATGAAAATGCACAGCACCGTCGTCTCGGCGTCGGAGAGGTCAGGCGAGGCATCAAGGGATTCCGTGTGGAATGTGATGCTTTCATTCGGCAATTTCTCCCGCACGTACTGTTCCTCCCATGCTTCGCCCGAAAAGTAATGGATGTTCATAGTGAATTCATTCTACACTGTCCGACCCTCTCACCCAAAGTGGATTGCGATAGACTATAATCATTGTATGTCGTTCCTCCAGAGTTTCGCGGCTGGAATCGCCTTGTTCATCAGTTCCGTCGTCGCAACCATTTTCGGTGTCCCGCATCCGGTGCCACCCATAACGGCACTCGTAGCGACCTCAACCGTGCAGCAAGCAATAAGCCAGCGAGTGCCAACAGCTACGCAATCCGTTACGAACCAACCAGCAGCTCCCTTATCGCCTCCTCACATTCAATTCTCTACACCAGACTACAGACTCTTTGCTGATAGTGACTATTCACAATATGTGATTACCTACGTCATTGCAGGCGTACTCGATTCTGGGAAGTACGGCGGCTACCACTTAATAGTCGCGTATGAAGATAGTGGCGGTATGGATACTGAAACCTATTTCTTTGCTACTAAAGATTTCAAGACGTTTATTCTTGACGACTCGGGTGATTCAGCCGGCCAAACAGCGCAGACGTATACCGCAGGGGAGAAGTTCAACACCATTGCCGTTGTTAAAGCAGACGATATCTCGTTCGAGGTACCTCCCCGTGTAATTGACGAAGGGAATTTTGCTCTTATTAATGAGGGGTTCAATATGGGCAATTTCCTAAGTCTTGCGACGGCATCAAGCGCGCCAGTTCTTGCGAGCAATAGTCCCGGTTTATTTTTCTTTGGCGACACAAGCGGCTCGGGTTGGTATGGACCGGGAATTCCAATTGCGGTCGAAACAACAGAAGGGCTTGTATTTGACTATGCGCTTGTTTCAAAGGAAAGCGATACGTACGCGGCTGTAGCCGCCTCAAGTACCCTGCCCACTTCTGACAGGAGTTTTTACAAAAAAACGGATCTCATTACCTCGACCTCAACATATGAAAATTATGGAGGAGCGTGGTTGCAAGGTAGTCTGAACCAAGATGATGTAGTGCCAGTTGCTAAAACGAGGCGAGGAGTTCAACTCTATGCATTTAAAGCCACTGACAATCTCACGCTACGCCAAGGGTATGGCTCGACGATAACTGAATGGGTTAAAGAATCTGGGACCCCGGCGACAACGACCATCCCCAAATTCATCAACAACGTGAGAGTCCCTGTTCCTATTCCAACATTCGAACAGTATGTAGCGCAACACCCAATCTTATTCCTTCAAGACCCGTGGGGTCGTTGGATTGGTTTGGAAGAAATGGATTATCCAAATCTTACAGATGGGGGAAAAGGCAAGCCCGTCATCTACCTCTATCCGACCAAGACGGAGCGGGTGAGCGTGGAAGTTGACCCGATCGGTGGGTTCACAAAGACCGACCCGGCATACCACAACGGCTGGGACGTCATGGCGACGCCCGACAGCGTCCTCACCAATCTTTCTGACGGGAAGACGTACCCCTACCTCTTCTGGGAGGGAGGCGCTAAGGGCATCGTGAAGACGCCGACGGAGGGGTTCGTGGTTGCACAGGCTGGCATACCCGCGCTTCTTACCGACAAGCTCGCGCTGCTTGGTCTAAACGCAAAAGAACGCGCTGACTTTATCTCCTTCTGGGTGCCGCGTCTTTCAAAAGCACCGTATTATTTCATCACCTTCGTACCGAAGAGCGAGATGGACCGCGTTGCTCCGCTCACCGTCACTCCCTCTCCCGACACGGTCATTCGCGTTCTTATGGACTACAAGGCGCTCTCGGCACCGGTATCCGTAAAGCCCCTGCAGATAACCACACCAGTACGTACCGGCTTCACGATTGTCGAGTGGGGAGGCATTATCAGAGACTGAACTTCCTAGAGAACCCCCGCTTCCTGCTCAATAGCGAGCAGACGGTCGTATTTCTCCACGCGCTCTTTCTGGCCGAGGCCGCCGGCCTTGATGCCGTGCGCACCCACGCCGTACGCGAAGTCCGCGATGAATGTGTCATTCGTCTCGCCCGAGCGGTGCGACGCGACGGCCTTCCAGCCGGCGTCATGGGTCTCCTGCACCGCGAGTATCGCTTCGCTCACCGTGCCGATCTGGTTCGGCTTGATAAGCACCGCGTTAATCTCCTGCCGGCCAGCGGCTTCGGTGATGCGCGCGGGGTTTGTGACGGTGAGGTCGTCGCCGATGACGAGAATTTTCCCGCCGAGCGCTTCGGTGAAGCGCGTGAAGTCGTCGGCCGCATCCTCACTGAACGGGTCCTCAATACTATGGAAGGGGAAGCGCTCAACGAGGTCTTCGTAGAGGAACGAGAGTTCGTTCGCCGCATACGACTTTCCGAGAAGCTGATAGCTGCCGTCGCGGTAGAGTTCGCTCGCCGCCGCGTCAATCGCGATGGAAGTTCCCGGAAATTCTTTCACCAGGTCGGCGAGGAGTGCGAACGGTTCATCAAGTGCGGCGAAGGTCGGCGCGTAGCCGCCCTCATCGCCCAGAGCGACGCTTCCGAGCCGTTCGCCCAACTTCGCAAACGCCTGTTGTGCGGCCGCATACGCATGCTTGAGCGGTTCATAGGTGTCGGCAGCCGATACATTTTTTGCCATCGGATGAATGGCGTCTCCATTGACGACGAGAATGTATTCCTGGAACGGGAGCCTGAAATCCGCGTGGACGCCGCCGTTCATCACGTTCACATAGAGCCGCGGCGCGGAGGGCGTGGTGCCGGCGCGGTTTGCGATGGCCCGCCAGAGCGGCACGTTCGCTTCCTGTGCGAAGAGCCGCTCGGCCGCGATGGAGACCGAGAGGAGCGCATTTGCGCCGAGCCGCGATTTATTCGGCGTACCGTCAAGCGCGATGAGGAAGAGGTCAATCTCGTCCGCTGTGGCGAAGCTGCGCCCGCTGAGCGCCTCCGCAATCTCGCCCTGCACGTGCGCAATCGCCGTGGCGACGCCGCCGTCCGCATCGCGCAGTTCCAGCGCCTCGTGGCTGCCGGTGGACTTCCCGGAGGGTACCGATGCGGTTGCGGAGAGAGGACCGGCGGTAAGCGTCGTCTCAATCGTCGCCCGTCCGCGCGTGTCGGAAATGGAGCGTGCCGTGATGCGTTCTATGTTCATACTAGCGTGACAATTTCTCTTCAAGCTCGGCGACCGCTTCCAGCGTCTTCACCACCGAGTCGGGGTTGAGCGACATACTTTCAATGCCTTCTTTCACGAGGAAGGCGGCGAAGTCGGGAAGGTCGGACGGTCCTTGGCCGCAGATGCCGATGTATTTCCCCCGCGCCGTGCATTTGCGGATGACCATCGAGATGAGCGCACGCACGGCTTCGTCGTTCTCGTTGCCGATATGCGTCACGATGCCGGAATCGCGGTCCAGCCCGAGGGTGAGCTGGGTGAGGTCGTTTGAGCCGATGGACATTCCGTCAAAGAGGTCCAGGAATTCCTCGGCCAGAAGCACGTTGCTCGGTATCTCGCACATCATATACACCGGCGTCGTCTTCTGTTTGCCCTTCGCGAGCGATTTCGCGACGAGTCCGTGCTCGGCCATAATGCCGAGCACTTCTTCCGCTTCGTGCGTCGTGCGGCAGAAGGGAATCATCGGGATGACATTCGCGAGCCCCATCGTCTCGCGCACGTTCACGAGCGCGCGGCACTCAAGCGCGAACGCGTCCTTGAACTTCGGGTCGTAGTAGCGGGAGGCACCGCGCCAGCCGAGCATCGGGTTCTCTTCCTTCGGCTCGTACGCCTCGCCGCCGAGCAGGGTGGAGTATTCGTTGGTCTTGAAGTCGGAGAAGCGCACGATGACCGGGCGCGGATTAAAGGCGAGGCCGATTTTCGCGATGCCGTAGGCGAGATTATCCACGTAGAAGTCAACGGGGTTCTTCCAACCGACCATCTTTTTTTCTATTGCCGCGCGGACTTTCGGCGACTGTTTCTTGAAATTGAGCACGGCCAGCGGATGGACGCCGATGTTGGACGCGATGATGAATTCCTCGCGCGCAAGCCCGACGCCCGAGACCGGGAGGAATGATGTCTCAAACGCGATTTCCGGCGAAGCGACGTTTACCATAATGTGCGTCTTTGTTTCCGGGAGGACGCCGAGTTTCTGCTCGTGCACGGTGATTTTCGCCTTGCCCGCGGTCACGACGCCCGCACTGCCGGTCGTGTCCACGGTCACGAGCGTGCCGTTTGTGAGCGCGCGCGTCGCGTTGCCCGTGCCGACGATGGCCGGCAGGCCGAGCTCGCGCGAGACGATGGCGGCATGGCTCGTGCGCCCGCCCTTGTCGGTGACAATCGCGCTTGCCATTTTCATAATCGGCTCCCAGTCCGGGTCGGTCATCGTGGTGACCAGGATTTCGCCCTTTTTGAATTCCCGAATCTGCTTCGGATTCAGGATGATGTGCACGTTTCCGGTGGCGACTTTGGAGCCGACCGAGATGCCGCGCACGAGTTCTTTGCCCTGGCCGGAGACGTTGTACTCGGTGAGCTTTGAGAAGTCGCGTTCCGCCTGCACGGTCTCCGGCCGCGCCTGCACGAGGTAGAGCTCGTTCGTGGTGCCGTCCTTCGCCCACTCCATATCCATCGGCGTCCACTTCTTCGCGCGCTCGGAGTAATGCTTTTCTACAATGGCGCCCCAGGAGGCCATCGTGACGATTTCTTTGTCGGTGAGCACGAACTTTTTCGTGTCGGAGACGGGCGTCGGGACAATCTTGGTCTGCTCCACGGCGGAGCGTCCGGTGTCGTAAATCATTTTCTTGGCGTTCGTGCCGAGCTTCTTCCAGATGATGGGGGACGGCACGTTGCCGATCTTGGATTTGGCGACGAGGTACTCGTCCGGCGTTACATGGCCCTGCACAATCATCTCGCCGAGCCCGTACGTCGCATTTACAACAATGACGTCCTTAAAGCCGCTCTCGGTATCCACGGTAAACATCACACCGGAGGCGCCCTTGTCGGAGCGGACCATCTTCTGCACGCCCGCCGAGAGCGCGACTTTCATATGGTCAAAGCCGCGGTCGGCTCGGTAGGAGATGGCGCGGTCGGTGAAGAGGGACGCCATCGTCCAGATGACGGCGCGCACCACGTCGTCCGCGCCGCGGATATTGAGATAGGTTTCTTGCTCGCCGGCGAAGGAGGCGCCGGGCAGGTCTTCGGCGGTCGCGCTGGAGCGCACGGCGACATCGGTGTTCTTCCCGTACTGTTTCTCCATGCGCGCGTACGCGGTAACGATTTCTTTTTCCAAATCTTTCGGCACAGGCGTCGCGCGCATCTTCTCGCGGATGAGTCTGCCGCAGCGGGCGAGCTCCTTCAGGTTCTTCGTGTTGAGCCCTTTGAGCGTTGTTTCTATGAAAATATCAAGGCCGGTTTCCTTCAGGTAGTGATAGTACGCGGCGGCGGTTACGGCAAAGCCGTGCGGGATGCGCACGCCCTGGGGTTCTACGTCGCGGATGAGTTCGCCCAAGGAGGCGTTCTTGCCGCCGACCTGCGCGACATTGTCCATACTGATATCTTCAAACCAAAGAATGAGGGAATCTTTCATAGTCATTGTTTTATCGCGATAATAAGGTCGGATACGTTGGAGCCCGTATAGCCGGTGACGAGACCGTCGCCGGTCTCCTTGAAGAAATCATACGCACGGTGGCCGGCGAGAAATTCCTCCGGGGACAGATGATGCGCGGCCGCGTGCAGGCGCGTGGCGGCGTCGCCGATGGCGCCCGCGAGGTCGGTATTGTCGTGTCCGTCGGAGGCGAAGGACAGGACGAGCTCGTCGTCGCGAACATCTGCGAGTGCGGCAAGCGCCAGTTCCTGGTTGCGCCCGCCCGCGCCGTGCTCGCTCCCCAGCGTGACGGTGCTTTCTCCCGCGTAGAGAAAGGCGCTTTTCGCCGGTGCGCCGTGGAGCTTTTCCACAACGGCGCGGCCGGTGTCGCGCGCCTCGCCGGCGAACGCCGCGTCCGCGATACCGGCCGCGTAGCCGCGCGCCGCGGCTGCGTCCCGCATTGCGTCAAGCGCGTTTTGATTCGTGAGGAAGAGGGTATTGGTGACGCGGTCAAAATACTTCCGGTCTTTCGGGGTCTCTTTGAAAGTCGCGTTCGCCGGCAATGCGATGCCGAACCGCGCAAGGACCGCATGCGCGTCGGCGACCGTGGAGGTATCCAACACCGTCGCTCCGGAGGCGATGAACTCAAGGTCGTTCCCCGGCACGTCCGAGACGATGAGCGAGATGACCTCGGCCGGATACGCGGCGAAAGCGAGGCCGCCGCCGCGGGCGCGCGAGATATGCTTGCGCACGGTGTTGATGTCCTGGATTGTCGCGCCCCGCGCGGTGAGCTCGCTCCAGAGCGTGCTCTCGTCCGTACACGTCATCGGCGCGTCATGCAGACACAGCAGGGTGGAGCCGCCGCCGGAGATGAGCATAATGACGAGGTCGTCTTCGCGGCGGCCGGAGAGGAACTCCACAATGCGTTTCGTCGCGTCTTCATTTACCTCGCTCGGCAAGGGGTGCGTGCCGATATAGGCCTCAATCTTCGCAAGAGGCGCTCCTTCAACGGGGGAGACGTCAAGTGCGACGCCGCCGGTAAGTGTATCGCCAAGTATCGTTTCAACGGCTTTCGCGGCCGCGAACGCGCATTTGCCGACGCCGACGAAAAAGACGCGCCGGCCCGCAAGCGGGTACGTCGCAGCGCCGACATGGAGCGCGGCGTCGTCTTTATGGAGGGTGTGCGCGAGCGCGCTGCCCACATCAATCGCCGCGTAGCCCGCTTCCGCTATCGCGAGGGCGTCGGTACGCAGTGCGTTCGTCGCGAGTGATTCAAAATTCTGGATGCGATGAGCCATTCTCTTCAGAATACTCCAGGCATGCCGCTTACCCTACTCGGTTTCCACGCCGGAGGTGGATTGCACGTTTTTACACAAGGGCGCATTGACTTTCTCGGCGTTATTGCGCATGCTGAGAGCATCATTAGTAATCTCGCTCGTCAAAAGGCATTGGCACGGAAATGGAAAAACACGCATTCAACGGCAACATCCTTATCATAGGGTTCGGGAGCATCGGGCAGGGCGTCCTGCCCCTCATTTTGCGGCATCTTGACGTTCCGCCGGAGCGCATCACCATCGTCACCGCCGACAAGCGCGGCGAAGATGTCGCGCGCGAATACGGCGTGCGTTTCATCATTAATCCGCTGGTGCCGGACAACTACGAGTCAATAATGGCGCAGTACGCCCGGCGCGGCGATTTCGTTGTAAACGTTTCCGTGGACGTGTCGTCAGCAACGCTTATTGAATACTGCCAGAAGAACGGCATTCTCTATATTGATACGGTGATGGAGCCGTGGCTCGGCTTCTACACCGACCCGGCGCTCTCGGTCTCCGAGCGTTCCAATTACGCGCTTCGCGAGGCGGCGCTCAAGCTCCGCGACCTGCCGCTTGAGGGGACGCGGCCCACCGCGGTGCTCGCGCACGGCGCGAACCCGGGGCTGGTCTCCCATTTCGTAAAAGAAGCGCTCCTGAATATCGCCGCCGATACCGGCGTCGCGACGGAGGTGCCGGCAACGCAGGACGACTGGGCGCGGCTTGCGCGCGGTCTTGGCGTGAAGGTCATCCATATCGCGGAACGCGACACTCAGGAGTCGCCGGTGCCGAAAAAGCTGAATGAGTTCGTGAACACGTGGTCCATTGACGGATTCGCGGCCGAGGGCTGCCAGCCCTCCGAAATGGGGTGGGGCACGCATGAAAAAAATATTCCGGAGAACGGTAAAGGGCACGACTTCGGTTGCGGGAGCGCCATCTACTTGGAACAGCCGGGCTTCGCGACCAAGGTGCGCAGTTGGACGCCGACCTCCGAGGCGCAGCACGCGTGGATTATCACGCATCACGAGTCCATCGCCATTGCCGATTATTTAACGGTGAAAGAAAACGGAAAGGTCGTATACCGTCCGACCGTACATTACGCGTACCATCCTTGCGACGGCGCGGTACTCTCGCTTGACGAGCTCGCCGGCAACAACGGCGCGCTCCAGAAGGAACAGCGGCTCATCAGCGAGGAAATCCTTCCCGGCGGCGTAGACGAGCTCGGCGTTCTCCTTATGGGGCACACGAAGGGCGCGTACTGGTACGGTTCACGTCTTTCCATTGACGAGACGCGCAAGCTCGTCCCGCACAACAACGCAACCGGCTTACAGGTGACGGCAAGCATCCTCGGCGCGATGGTATGGGCGATGGAGCATCCGGCGGCGGGCATCGTGGACGCCGACGAACTGGACCACCGGCGCTTGCTGGAGGTTGCGCGTCCGTATTTGGGCGAAGTGTTCGGCGCGTACACCGACTGGACGCCGACACAAGGCCGCGGGAAGCTCTTCCCGGAGCAGTTTGACGCCGAGGACCCGTGGCAATTTGAAAACTTCAGGGTGTCCTGAACAGAGTAAGACTGCGTAGTCATTGCGATTTCGGAGCACGCGTCGCCCTCCCCTGCGGGAGGGCGCGCTCATTCTCGGCTCGCAAATTTCGGCGCAGACCCCTTCAGCGCCGAAATTACCATGCTGCTTCGCCTCCGAAAGTCTCCGAAATCGCAATGGCTACTTCGTCCTCAATCGGTGCTCGGTACGACCCAATCCCGCATCAGCGTCCTGAATTCCGGTGCGCGCGCCTCAAACCCGACCCGCACGAGATGCCGGACCGGACGGTACTCCGGCGTGTATTCAAAATGGCAACGCACCTCGCCGTCCCGGAAGACGCGGATGTGGTACTGGTGCCGGAAGTCAACGACGCGCCGCAGGCTTACGAGCTCGTCGGTATCCTTCCAGGCGACGAAATGGTTCGCGAACCCCTGGCCGACGAGAAATGAAATGAAATCGCGCATTGAGTGTGCGGGGTGAAGCGTGCCGAGGAGGTAATCCTGCCGCCCCGTCTGCTTCCCCTCGGGGACGGCGTACCACATCAGGACTCTTCCGATGCCGAAATGCGACGAGACATCGCGCACGAGCGGGTGGAGCGGTGTGTACAGCCGCCAGAACCAATACTTCAGCTGGTCGCCGGGCGATGTAGGGTACACCATCCGCGATTTCGGTATCGTTTTAATCCACGTTTCCACGGTAAGGCGTTATCGGTGCGTGCGAGAGCGGCAGAATCGCCGCAGGTATGGCTGGGCGTAGTAATCCAGACCCCAGCGGCCGGCGACGCGCCAGGCGAGGACGATGGGGAACGCGAGAACGATGAGGATGGGGTTGACGCTTACGGTGCCGGCGAAGAGGTAATTAATGCTCATAAAGAATCCGAAGAACGCGGCGACGCCGGTGCAGAGTCCGACGATGAGCCCGAGCCCGACCGCGAGCTCGCCGAGCACGACGAAGTTGGACCAGAGGACGAGGTGGGGAAGCACGGCACCTTGGAGAAACGCGGCATACCAGGTCTGGACGTCCGGGTGGCACGCCGCCGCCGCGACGCCGGGGGCGCAGGCGGTCTTCGCGACCGCGCCGTTCACGAATCCCTGGAGTGCGGCGCCGGCATTGCTGCCGAACCATGCCGGGTTTGCGAGCTTCTCCCAGCCGGCCATAAAGAATTCATAGCCGACGTAGAGGCGGACGAGGAGCCAGAATGGGGCGCTTTTGGTACTACTGGTAAAGAAATGGGCAAACGAGGACTGCTCAACGGTGTAGGTGCGCATATGCCCCCATTGTAGAACAGAAAAAGGGGAACAAAATCACCACCTGTGGAGTACTATGATGGCAATGAAAGAAGCGCGACTGATTATGGGTATGCCCATAGAGATAGAAATTGTCGGGCCGGACGTGCGCGCCGCGCTTGATGGGGCGTTTGCGTACCTCGTCGGCGTGGACGAGCAGTTCAGCACCTACAAAGAGACGAGCGAGATATCGCGCATCAACCGCGGCGAGCTGGCGCTCGCTGACGCGAGCCCCGAGATGCGGGAGGTGTTCGCGATTGGCGAAAAGGCAAAAAAAGAGACGGGCGGGTACTTTGATATCCGCCGGCCCGACGGAAGCACTGACCCCTCCGGTGTCGTGAAAGGGTGGGCTATTAAAAACACTGCCGCTCTAGTGCGCGCGGCGGGCTGCGAGAACTATTTCCTGAACGTGGGCGGCGACATCGCGATGAACGGGAAAGATGCCGAGGGAAAAGAGTGGAGCGTCGGCATCCGGAATCCGTTTAAGACGGATGAAATCGTGAAGGTCGTGTACCCGAAGGGGTATGGCATCGCCACCTCTGGCTCCTACTTGCGCGGCGACCATATCTACAATCCGCATGCGCCGGACGAGAAGTTGCACGACATCGTGAGCATCACCGTCATCGGTCCCGACGTACTCGCCGCCGATTTGATGGCAACCGCCGCATTCGCGATGGGGAAGCGGGGCATCGCGTTTATTGAAAATCTTTCCGGTTTTGAGGGCTACGCGATTGATGCGGAGGGTACCGCCACGCTCACGAGTGGCTTCGGGGAGTATCTTAAGACGAAGGCTGTGGATAAGTAGGGAACTTGATTTTGCCTACAGCTTGTGCTGTAATAGAAACTGGCGTGCGATAAGGCACTTTGTCAACAAATATCATTCTTTGGGAGGTCCAGATGTTGCAACACTTACGGTTGGCGGTGGACAACGATGTTCCCATCGCTGAGCTCATTGAAGCGGCACAAGGAATAGAGCTTGAGTTTGAACACAACGTCTGGCCGTTCAAGCTCGTGCACCCGCTTATGGTTGTGGCAGGTGCCTGGGTCCAAAGGCAGGTGGAAGTTAAGGGGAAAGATCCTCTGGATGTCCGCCTGTGGCTGTTTGACAAGGTGAGCGTCAACGGTCTGGAGATAAAGAAGAACGCGAAGGGGTGGCGGGCGCTCGACGTTACGTATAATTTCCGTAAGGGAGAGGGCTCGAACTGGTTCTATCGCGCAATGGACGAGCTATGGGTTGGTCAAATGCGGAACGCGCAAGCGGTCCGCAACAGGAAAAAGCTCGTACAGCGCGAACTCAGAAAGGCCATCCTGGAAACAGCGAAAAGAAAAGCACCGGGCGATCCTGTCCGTATACTGTCGCTTGCGGCAGGAAGCGGACAGGTGATCATCGAGGTGCTGGAAGACATGCGAAAGCTCGGCGTACCTTGCCGGGCTGAGCTGATTGACTACGATAGCTCCGCGATTGACGAAGCCGGGCGGTTGGTGCGCAAGCACCACGTTGCCGACTGGGTCACCCTGCGCACGATGAACGTACTTCGAGGCCTCTGGAAAGTCGAGCCGGAATCCAAAGACATCGCAGATATGTGCGGACTGGTGGACTATCTCACGGATACCCAAGCCGTGGGCATGTTTGAGAGAATAGAGGAACGGCTTAAGCCGGGAGGCTACTTTCTTACGTGCCACATCCACCCGAATGTGGAAAGCCACTTCATGCGTTACGGTATAAACTGGGAAATGATCTACCGGACGCCCGAAGAATTCCAGAGTCTCCTCGAAAGAGGCGGGTTCCCCGGCGGGGAATATTTCATGGAGCCATGGGGAATCCACTCGGTGGGGTCGCTCAGAAAGATTGGGCGCTGACGTGGAGAGTACAACTTGCCGGGATGCTACACTGAGTAGCGTCCCGGTTTTTCTTTTATGAATTTCTACGCCATCTCCGCGCTCGTCAATGTCATCACCAGCATCGTGCTCGGTCTCCTTATTTTGTTTGCCGACCGGCGCAACCGTGTTAATCAGCTTTTCTTCCTTTTTGCATTCTCTCTGGCGACCTGGGGGTTCGCCTACTTCCTCTGGCAGATAGCAGGCGATCCGGTATCGGCGCTGTTCTGGGCGCATGCACTGATGGCGGGCGCTATATTCATTCCGTTCTTTGACTACCACTTTGTTGTCCGGTTCCTCGGTCTGCAACGGCGGCTTCGTTGGTTCGTGTGGTTCGGCTACGCCGCCGCTGTCTTCTTCAGTATCGTTAACTGGACGCCGCTTTTCATCTCCTCCGTCCTTCCTCAGAGCGGATTTCCGTTTTGGCCGATGGCCGGGCCGCTTTTTCTGCCGTTCCTCATCATCTGGATTCTCTATGCGGCGGCACACGTCAAGCTGCTGTTTGACCGTTTGCGTACTACCGTAAATATTGAGGAAGGCGCGCAAATCAAGTACATCCTCATCGGAACCGCCATAGGCTACGCCGGCGGGTGCACGAATTATTTCCTCTGGTACGGCATTCCCGTCTTGCCGTTCGGCAATTTCGCCGTCGCCATTTACATCATTTTTGTTGCGTACGCGATTCTGAAGCACGGCCTCTTCAGTATGAAGGTCATTGCGACTGACTTCATCGTCTTTGCGCTGTGGCTCTTCGTCTTCATCCGCATGCTTCTCGCGGAGGCTGCGACGGAGCAGCTCATCAACGGCGGATTGCTATTCGTGCTCCTCATTGTCGGTACGCTGCTGATCCGGAGCGTGGACCGGGAGGTGGAACAGCGGGAACGGATTGAGAAGCTGGCGCAGGAACTCGCGGAGACGAACGAGCGGCAGACGACGCTGATGCACTTCGTGACCCACGAGGTGAAAGGGTATCTCGCCAAGGACGAGGGAGCATTTGCCGCGCTCGCCGACGGCGACTTCGGCGCGTTGCCGGAACCGCTGAAGCCGTTCGTCGCGCAGGCGCTCGCGCAGACGCGCCTCGGCGTGAACTCGGTTCTCAATATATTGAAGGCGTCAAACCTGAAGACAGGAACGACGGCGTACAAGAAAGAGCCGTTTGACCTCGCCGAACTTGCCGCGAACTCGGTTGAGAAGCTGAAAGCGGCCGCGGAGGGCAAAGGGCTCGCGCTCACGCTTGCGGTTGACCAGGGCGGCGCACCGTACACGGTTACCGGCGACAAAGCGGAAATCGGCGACCACGTTCTGCGCAATCTTATTGACAACGCCATCAACTACACGCCGTCGGGGTCTATCGCAGTCTCGCTCAAGAAACAGGACGGGAGGATTGTGTTTGCGGTAAAAGACACCGGCATCGGCATCACCGATGACGACAAGAAGCGCCTCTTTACCGAGGGCGGCCATGGCAAGGATTCCATAACGGTGAACGTCCACTCCACCGGCTACGGACTCTTCATCGCGAAGAGCATCGTGGAGGCGCACGGCGGCACCATCCGCGCCGAGAGCGAGGGAGAAGGGAAGGGCTCGGTCTTTATTATTGAATTGCCTTCATAATCAGCTTAATAGATTGGACGCGATGTTTGCGAAATATCTTGACAAGAGCCAACGGAACGGTAATATATATCTAGACTGGTTTCCGTCGAGGATTTCCCAAGACGCAAAGCCAAATCTTTTTTCGAAAGGAGAGTGCCGTGGGAAATGACAGTGTCAAATCGTCGGACTTTGATTCGAGTCTTCCCGACAACAGGGCGGAATCGGATGCGGCAAAAGATGCCGCGAAAGAGTCGCCGCTGGAGAAGTCGTATAACGACTCCAGAGCATCGGAAGGTGCGAGTTCCCTCTGGGAATCGATTTTCGGCAAGAAGTAGTGGCAGCCCCACAACATGGCACCTGCCTGCAATCTCGGGTGCCATGTTTTTTATTCTTAAAATCATTATCTGTATGCCATCTCGTAATGAGGATTCCATTTCAGAACGCCAGCTTGTACGAGAAGCGGCTGTGAATCCGACTGCGCGGCAGCAACTCAAACAAGAGTTGCTACCTTATGTGGTACACGCGACGAAAAAATTCATGCAATCGCGGCGCATTCAAGAACATCGAGAACGC
The DNA here is from genome assembly GCA_027311385.1 of bacterium. Lineage (GTDB taxonomy): Bacteria > Patescibacteriota > Minisyncoccia > Phycocordibacterales > Phycocordibacteraceae > C7867-001. The sequence continues at coordinate 26,733 of DAICZA010000005.1, forward strand.
GAGTTGGTTGAAGTAGGAATGATGCCGTTTGATCGAGTTTTCGGTATCTATTTGAAGAATGCAGGAGATCGCGACGAAGAGGAGGGACATTTTTTCGCGTATTACATTTGGTGGATGCGGCAGGCTATCGCCGCACATTTACAAATGAATCCGTGACTATTCCCACGGCGGCACCATCCGCGCCGAGTCGGGAGGGCAGGGCAAGGGCTCCACGTTTATCGTAGAATTTCCGGTGTAGGGCTCCTGCGGCTTCCTGCGGGCGGACTGATTGTCTGAACGAGGAGTGTTTGATAGTGTTCAAAGAACGCCGGGATAGCTCAGTTAGTTAGAGCGTGGGACTCATAAGCCCAAGGTCGGAGGTGCAATTCCTCCTCCCGGCACAACGAGCGAAGCGAGGCGGACCGGGAGAGCACTGCGCCTGCGCGCAGTGCGTGAGGAATTGCAGGCCGCAGTAATATCCGAGTCTGCGAGGATTGCGAGGCGGGGCCGAGAACGCTTTGTCGGCAAAGCGATTCGTGGCCAACTCCTCCCGGCACAATAAGGAACGAAGTGACGTGTTGCGCCGGCAGAGCCGGATGCCTGCGCACCCGGCGTAAGGACTTGCACGCCGGAGCGATGTTTTGCGAGCACGCAAAACCGCGAGGCAGGGTCGTGGAACTGTGCGAACGACGGTGAACACAGCATCCCTGACCGCGTCCTTCCGCCAGCACATTGAACGGAGTGAAATGGGAATAAGCGGTGAGTAGAGTAATGTCCTGTCATACAATACGGACATGCCGATGCACCGAGATTTGAATCGTGACTTTTTTAAGAAATGGTCTTCCGAGATGGCTTACGTACTCGGCTTCTTTGCGGCGGACGGGTCGATGCTAGAGAACAAGCGCGGGGGACGTTTTATAGAATTCAATATAACCGACAGAATTGTTTTGTATCGGATACGAACCGCGATAGGTTCGAACCATAAAATTACAAAACGACCTAGTCGCAGTCCGAAGTGGAAAGATATGTATCGCATCCAGATCGGAAGCAGGGAATGGTTCGCAGACCTGATTCGTCTTGGTTTTACACAGCATAAAAGCAATACGCTACGATTTCCTAACGTTCCGAGTGAATATGTGGGCGATTTCATCCGCGGTTATTTCGACGGCGACGGATGTGTGTATCTCAGGGAATTAAAGTACGCAGACCGAAAGAATAAGCGCTGGGTCGTGCTCACGCTCTTCACGAGCGGTTCAAGAGGTTTTCTGGAGGATCTTCATAAAACGCTCAGAATGTTTGGGGTGAGCGGAGGGTCCTTGCGAAAGAAAGTCAGGGGATTTGATCTGTCGTTCAGTCATCGCGACAGTCTTGCGCTCTATCGGCTGATGTATCATACTGGGAAGGTCTCGAATATGTTTTTACCGCGTAAGCGAGAAAGACTGGAACGAGCGGTTCGGG
>DAICZA010000006.1 GCA_027311385.1 bacterium
CAATGATATTAATAAAGAAATCTCTCAGAAAAACATTCGGAGCGGAAGGCTTTAATCATGCGTGGAATGAACATGTCGCCGGAGGACAATCCGTACCTCATTTTCATCTGCACGTATTGCCTCGAAAGCATACCGATGAAGTCACTTATGGTTATGAGCCGAGACAGTTTCTTTATCGATCTAGCGCTAATCGCGAAATGCCTCCCCAGCAGGAGCTTATAGAGGTCGCTCACCTTATCGCCACTAACCTATAGTCGTTCTACTATCGTCCCAGACGGCCAGCCAGTTTAAGATAGGTTCGGGGTCCGAAGAATACTTGACGGAGAAGCGTTTATGGCTACCGAATTTGACATACGCCGTATTGTCTGTTACACAAAACACAGATGCGGGCTATTAAAACGCCCGTTTGTTGTACAACCAGCCGTTTTCAATCTCGAAAGGAAAAACTCGATGGACACGCCATCAGCACGTATCTCTACGGCAGTAGGGTGCAACCATCGTTGTTCCTTCTGTCAGACGGGGGGCGATTATGGGAGCACTGCAGCGCCTGTCATCCCCATAAAGGATGAACGGCACGGAACGCTCGTCGTAACGGCGCTTAGTCTCTGGGATGCTGGCGTTCGACACTTCAGCATCACTGGCGGTGAGCCGTTGACGAATCCACGCGTAACCTTTGAGCTCTCCGCGATTCTGCGGATGAAGCTTGACCAATGGAAGCGTGAGTCCTCAAGCAGTGGTTGCTACCTGCGGCTCAATACCAACGGGGTCCTGGTGAAAAAATACATTGATCAGGTTGCGAAATATTACGACTTGGTCAAAGTCTCACTTCACTCGCTCAATCCGGAGGTATACGCCTCAATCACAGGAAGCAGAACACCTAACGCCGATCTTGGGGCAACCCTCGAAGGTCTCGCGTTCTTGAACGAGCGGGGGATAAAAGTTCGGTTGCAGAGTGTCGCAACTCCCGAGAATGTTGGCGAACTGTGGCGGCTCATTGAGTTTTGCCGAGGATTCGACAACATTACGGACTTCAAAGTCTTTGACATCTCGGAATACCCCGAGCTCTGGCGCGATCATGGCAATGGAAGCGCGTTCTGGCAACAGAACTACGTCTCACTGGATCCGCTTGAAAAAGAAATCCAGGAGAGGGGCGGTATGCTCCTTGAAATCGCCCAGTCCGTCGGTGGGTATGGCAACCCAATGCCTATCTACCAACTCGGCAATCTTCGCATCCGCCTTCGGCACAGCAGCCGCGGCGCATACTACAGCGACGCATGCAAAACATGCAAAGCGTGGAAGACATGCGGCGACGGGCACTGCAATGCGGAGGTTGGTCCGAACGGGGTGATAAAGGTCTGCAGGCCTATGGAGGGAATAACCTTCCGTCCCGGGCAAGAAGGGGAAGTGGTTGCGTTCTTCAAGAACGTGCACTTCAATCCACGAAGCGATTTACAGGAACGGTGGAAGAGGTGACACGATTGACGACGGTTCGCAATCAAAATGGCACAGGAAGAACCTCCTGTGCCATCGTTTTTTAAATGATCTCCAAGGATTTTGAAATCCCTAATTCCTTCTATATCGTCCCGGACATCCGGTCAGCCAGTGTAGCGTGACTTTCCGAATCGCAGAAACGTGCGGGCGAGCGCGGGAGTTATATCCAGTATGAGCAAAAACCCATTTGTGAATGCGCTTGCGGCGACGGCGTATATCGCGGTCGTGGCGTCGGCGCTGTTTTACGGGCCCCAGAGGATGGCCCCGGTAAACGGCGTCATCGTCCCCATTGCCTTCCTGTCGTTGTTTGTTCTCTCCGCCGCACTGATGGGCTACTTCTTCCTGTTCCAACCCCTGCAGCTCTTTTTTCAACACAAACAGCAGGAGGCGGCGAGACTCTTCCTCTCAACCGTGGCGGTGTTTGCCGGCTTCACGGGCGTCACCATCGCCGCGTGGCTCCTCGCGAGCAGCGGGTGGCTACTGGAATCATCCCCATTTTGAGCTACAGTAGAGGCACTATGATTGAACGGCCGAATCAAGGGACCGAGGGGAAGCGATCGTTGGACGAGATTGTGAAGGAGTATTGGTCACGAGGGAGAATTGAAGATATCGGGCATAACTTCATCGAGATTCGAATAGAGTCGGCTTTCCCAGGATTGTGGCCACAGGTTAATCCTGCGCTGCCGTACAAGGAGTACGTGGAAAATGAATTACATAAATATAATCTTCGCCCGGAGATCGCAGAAGCGATTATCGCCGAAGGCGACAAAGCGTTTATTGAAAGATTTGACGCATTTGCGAAAGAAATCAACGTCGCGATAGGGGCGGGTGTCACGTCCAAGGAACAGGCGGATGCTATTGTGGAAATCGCGACAAGGGCGGAGGCATTTATATTGGAGTACAGCCGTACACGGCCGAGACAGGGCAGTCGCTGAACGCGTGTGATATTCTCATCGGTATGAGATACGGCTACACGAGGGCGGTACCCGCAGACTTTGACAGCGCCATCGCCAACACGAAAGAGGCGCTCGCAAGGGAGGGGTTTGGCGTGCTCACAGAAATTGATGTGAAGGCGACGCTCAAGAAAAAGCTGGATGTGGACGTTGACCGGTACGTCATCCTCGGCGCCTGCAATCCGTCGTTTGCACACAACGCCCTCCAGACAGAGCCGGAGATCGGGCTCCTGCTCCCGTGCAATGTCATCGTCTACGAGAAAGACGGCGCGACGCATGTCTCGGCTATCGCGCCGACGGTTGCGATGGGCATGGTTGAGAATGAAGCCCTGCAAGGCATCGCAGGAGAAGTTGAAGAGAAGCTTCGGCGCGCAGTGGATAGTCTGTAGCGCACGCCAGGGGCGGGGAGATTGGTGCTACACTTTCAGTATGACTATTGAAGCCATCATATTTTATCTGCTCGTGCTTGATTCGGTGAGTTGCAACCTGATCGTGCTTTTCGGGCCGGAGTGGTACGGCAGGCACTTCCGCACCATCTCGCGCTGGTTCCCGCCGGCCGAGGGCTGGGCGCTGTACTACCTCATCCTCGTACTCTGGGTCGGGTCGCTCCTCTACCGCATGGGCGCTCTGTGGTAGCACGCCGGAGTCCGATTTCTGACGGTTCTTTCTTCTCACAGCCGCCTCGTTTGCGGGTATCACCGCGGTGCTCGCCGTTCTGTGGCTTCTCATTGCCACGCTGCTCTAGCAAGCGGCGTTTGCTATAGTGCGGGGCATGGAGGCGCAGAACAGAAATATCCCCGGCGTAGGAATAATCATTGTTCATAAGGGCACATTTCTGTTGCAGTTGCGGGACGATAATCCGAATATCCTAAACCCAAGCAAATGGGGTTTTGTCGGCGGCGGTATTGACGAAGGAGAACAGCCGGAGGAGGCCATTCGGCGCGAATGTACGGAGGAAATAGGTATCGTCCCCAAGAACCTGAACTATATAGGCTATACGGATGACAGCAAATTTAGGTTCTATGCATATCTTGACGAGCAAGAAGCGGAGAACCTATCGCTTGGAGAAGGACAGGAGATCAGGTTTTTCGCTCCGGAAAATATTCCGGTCTCAAACGCCACACCCAGAGTGCTGTTTTTCTTCGGGGAGCAGACGGAGGTCGTGCAAAAGCTCGTCGGCGGGCAAGAGGTCACTGCGGAAGATTTGGGTCTTGAAAGATAACTCTCCCAAGACTGGTACAATCCACCTATGACCCTCAAAGAACTCCAAACGTTTATAGATGAACAAGACGCGCTCTTCCGGTCGGTGAAGACTGCGAGCCAGACCGAGCGGGAGCGGGTACTGGCGCGCACGGTGAAAATTTCGGAAGAATTCGGCGAGCTCTGCGACGAAGTGCTCGCGTCGCTCGGGGACCAACGGGCGGGGAAGATGGACGGGCGGAGCGCCGAGAGTCTCGCTGACGAGTTTGCCGACGTGGTCATCACGACATTCCTGCTCGCGAAGAGTATGGACGTGGACGTGCCGGAAGCGCTCGCGCGCAAGATAGAGCAGATAAAGGCGAAGCATAACAAGCAACTGCAATCCTAACGTGCTCTACTTTGTTTACATTTTGGAGTGTCGGGACGGCTCCTTGTATGTGGGCTGTACAAACGATCTCAAGAGGAGAATAAGGGAGCACAATACGTCAAAGCATGGTGCGCACTACACGAAAATTCGCCGACCGGTCGTACTCACATACTCGGAGACATTTCAAAATCTGAAAGAGGCTCGTGCCCGTGAAGCCGCGTTAAAGCGATTGACTCGGGCAAAGAAGCTAATACTTATCGCGCAACGTGCTGACGGCTCTCCCTCGACAGGGTGACGATGCGTCAGCTAGAATAACCACGACATGTCCCTGAAAAAACACGCCACGACCATCGGCATCGGCGTGCTGGCGCTCGCCTGCATCGGCGTTTTCGCGTTTGCGGACCTCTTCGTCACAGAGTACAACTCGGCCGCCGCCGATGAGCCGGAGCGCTTCTTCCCGCTCCCGGTGCTCAACAAGGCCGATTACAATGCGCGGATGCTCGCGCTCGCGCACGTGAGCACCTCAACGCTCGCCGCATTTCTCTTTGCATCTACGACGGGAAGTCAGACGGCAAATGCAAGTTTCAGAAGTCTGACCTCTACGACGACGGCATCAACGACGCTGAAGCGCGCGAGCTCAACGCCCGCCGCGCTCCCGGTCTTCACCGCGACGACGAGCGTATCGGTGCCCGGCCGCCCGTGGCCCGTGAGCACGCTCTACCCCGACGCGGGCGCGCTCCTGCCGTTCCACCGCATCGTCGCGTACTACGGCAATTTCTATTCAAAGCAGATGGGTGTGCTCGGCCAATATCCGGAGGAGCAGGTACTCGCGATGCTCGCGAGCACGACGGCGACCTGGGCCGCCGCCGACCCGGCGACGCCCGTCATCCCGGCCATCCAATACATCGCGGTGGTCGCGCAGGCGGGCGCGGGCAAAGAAGGGAAGTACATCCTCCGTATGCCGGACAGCCAGGTGGACCATGCATTGGCTATGGCGGACAAAATGCACGGGCTTCTTTTCTTGGACATCCAGGTGGGACAGAGCACTCTGCAGTACGAACTCCCGCAATTGGAGAAGTATCTCGCGATGCCGAACGTGGAGCTCGCGATTGACCCGGAATTCTCTATGAAGTTCGGCAACGCGCCCGGCAGGGTCATCGGGACCTATGACGCCGCCGACATCAATTACGCCGCCGCGTATCTCGCGAGTCTCGTGAACGCCAACCACCTTCCGCCGAAAATACTCGTCGTGCACCGGTTCACCGAAGCGATGGTGACCAATTACAAAGACATCCGCCCTTTGCCGGAGGTGCAGATTGTGATGGATATGGACGGCTGGGGCTCGCAGGCGAAAAAGATAAACACCTATAAGATGGTTATCGCCGCAGAGCCGGTGCAGTTCACGGGCGTCAAACTGTTCTACAAGAACGACCTCCTGCCGCCCTCCACGGGGATGCTCACGCCCGCGCAAGTCCTCTCCTTCACCCCCGCACCGATTTATATTCAGTATCAATAAGCGCGTTATACTCTTGCTATGGAACCCGCACCGCAATTGCTCCACGAGGTCGCCATCACCGCCATCGTGGTGAAAGACGGGAAGTACCTCATCACGCGGCGCGTGCCGACCAAGAAGCGCTTCCCGGGCAAATGGACCGTGCCGGGCGGGAAATTGGAGACGAACGACTACGTGAACCTACCGAAAGACACCGAGGACTGCTGGTACAACGTGTTGGAGCAAGTGCTCCGCAGGGAAGTACGGGAAGAGACCGGTCTTGAAATAGAGAATATCGCCTATGTCACCTCGCTTGCGACGATACATAAAGACGGCGCGCCGTCCTTGGTCATCTCCTGTATGGCGGATTGGAAGAGCGGGGAAGTCGTCCTGCAAGAAGCAGAGACTGACCAATATGCGTGGGTGTCGCTCGCGGAGGCGAAAGAATATGACCTTATCGGCGGCATTTACGAAGAATTAGAAATGGCGGATGCGCGTCGCAAAGGCGACATGTCGGAGTGGAAGAAAGCGTAGCACGGAAACAAGTCGGCCGCGCGTTGCGCGCGGCCCGGTTCGTGGAGTGTCATGGCCAAGAGAAGGTGCTGTGATATTCAATCATCACGGCTTTCTTGCCCGTCTCACGGCTGTGGGAGAACCCTCCCTCAATCGTGGCTCCATCCGCCGTCCGGAAGGTAAATCCGATACCGCGGCTGATGAAGCTTCCCGTCACCCGGCCGAGACTAAACTGGTCGGAGTAACGGTATGCGCGTGCCTTAATGTCTAGACCGAGGTCACTCGCAGGCCAATCAGCGCCCCTCCTCACTGCGGTTGCGGGGAGCGCCGGCATCCAGACACTGCTCGGAACCTCCTGATTACCGAGGAGGAACCTGCGAGGCTTGGCCGACAAGTCAATCTTGAGGCCCTTGAATTTGAGCAAGGGAATATACCCATACCCATCTGCCAACGCTGGTGCGGAGGCGAGTAGACTTGCCAACAACACTAGCAAAGAACTGAATTGCTTCATGGTCGCCTCCTCCTCCGAAAGTCGGTGCCATAATTGGACCTGGCATAAAGTGTATCACCGCAAAAACAGGACGGCCGCGCACGGGTGCGCGGCCGATTCAGTCGGTGAACGGGAGAAATTCTATCCTCTCAAATCCGCTCGCCCGTTCGCGGTAGTACACGTTTGCGCGGAACTGCTCGCCGCATGCGGCCCGTACGAACCAATTGACGTCAGATTCAAACATACGGTCAAACGGCAGTTCTTCAAGCGGGTACCATTCCGGAATCATCTCCGTGGTTTCCTTTGGTTCGCCGAAGAACGTTTCCGTACGATATACATACACGGAGAAATCAATTTCCCCGGCGGCATAGAAATCAATGACGGCTATCAGTTCCAGGGAAGAAGGGTCAAGCTCTATGCCGAGTTCTTCGCGTGTCTCGCGGATGAGGCACTCGGGAATCGTCTCGCCCGGTTCAAGCTTGCCGCCCGGACCGGAAAGCACCCCCGTACCGATTTCTCCCCTCTTTTTCTCGCCTAAAAGAACGTTTCCGTCCCGAAACACGATACCTAGCGTTGCGATTTTCATAGCGGTTCCCCTAGTTGTGCACCTGGGCACTATGGTATCATCTCCCGCATATGACTACACACACCGAGGACTCAAATAACAAGTTTTTGCCGCTGGCCGTCGTCGCCGCCGGCTTACTCATTGCCGGTGCCGTCGTCTGGAGCAACTCGCATCCGGCGCCGGCTGGAACGGCAGGGCAGCCGGGCGCCGCACCCGCAGTGGCGGTAGATATTAAAAACATAAAGACCGACGGCGACCCCTACATCGGGCAGGCCTCTGCACCGGTCACCATCGCGTTCTGGAGCGATTTCCAGTGCCCGTTCTGCAAGCAATTTGAACTCACCACGCTCCCGCAAATCATCAAAGACTATGTGGACACCGGCAAGGTGAAAATCGTGTTTATGGATTTCCCGTTCCTCGGTAATGATTCCATCACGGGCGGCGAGTATAGCCGTTCGGTGTGGAAGCTCTATCCGGACCAGTACTTCGCGTGGCGCACGGCGATGTACAAGGCGCAGGACCAGGAAGGGGACCAGGGCTTCGGCAACGCCGCCTCCATTGATGCGCTTGATGCGACTATCCCCGGCATTGATGCGGCAAAGGTTGCCGCCGACGTGAAGGCGAACAAGGCGACCTACGATGCGGAGATGGATGCCGACAAAGCGGAGGCAGGCAAGGTGGGCGTGAACGCGACGCCGTCGTTTGTCATCGGCACGCAAATGATTGCGGGCGCATATCCGTACGCAAACTTCCAGGCGGCGATAGACGCGGCGCTGAAGCAGTAGGGAGATGAAGAACGCGCGGCCGGCTCCGCCGGCCGCGCGTTGGTGTATCATACCGATATGAACGTCGTCCTCATCGCGCTCGCCGCCTCGGCCGCTACGTTTGTCGGCGGCTCCTTCGCGCTCAAATTCCGCGACAAGCTCCACCTCATCCTCGGCTTTTCGGCCGGTGCGGTTGCCGGCGTCGCGCTCTTTGACCTGTTGCCCGAAGCGATTGATTTGGGGACCGCCTACCACAGCGCCGCCACGGTTTCGCTCTTTATCGCCGCAGGGCTCTTCGGCTACCTCATCCTTGACCGGCTCATTCTTCTGCATACGCACAGCGAAGATGATGAAGTGAACGCGCCGCGCGGCGCATTCGGCGCGTTCACCCTCTCGGCGCACAGTTTCCTGGACGGTATGGCCATCGGCATCGGCTTCCAGGCGTCAGCCGCCGTGGGCATCATCGTCACGGCGGCGGTGCTGACCCACGATTTTTCCGACGGCATCAACACGGTCAACCTCGTGCTCCGGAACGGCGGGAGCTGGAAGCATGCGTTCCGCTGGCTTCTCGTGGACGCGGCGGCGCCGGTACTCGGCGCCGCCTCCACGCTTCTGTTCCGCATTCCCGAATCAGCCATCGGGCTCGTGCTCGCGGTTTTCGTCGGCACGTTCCTCTACCTCTCGGCGAGCGACCTTATCCCCGAGAGCCATCACCGGCATCCGCGCGCGCTTACTACCATTATGACGCTTATCGGCGCACTCGTGCTCTACATCGTCGTGCATCTGGTATAATTTCCCCATATGAAACTCTTTTTCCACTGGTTTATCGCGACGCTCTCAATCGGCATCGCCGCCTACATCGTCCCGGGCGTCTCGGTCACGCTCGCCGGCGCGGTGATTGCGGCGGTTGTGCTCGGTGCGCTGAATCTCTTCATCCGCCCCGTTCTGCTCATCCTCACGCTCCCCATCACCATCGTCACCCTCGGTCTCTTCTCGCTCGTCATCAATGCGTGCCTCATTATGCTCGTCTCGCTTGTCGTACCGGGATTCTTCGTTTCCGGATTCTGGACCGCGCTTCTCTTCGCGCTGGTGCTCTCGGTCATCAACTGGGTATTCCACGCCTGGAACCACTCGTCGCATGCTTGACCCCGAACTGCTCGCGAAGCTGGATGAAATAAGCGCGAAAGCGGAGAAGGCCTACCAGGCCGCCGAAAAAGTGCGTAAGTATCTTTTCTGGACGGGTGTAATCACGATCGCACTTATTGTTCTTCCCCTGATTGGTCTTGTCTTTGCAATTCCTACATTTATTAATAACTACGTGAATCCGCTGAATGCCGCGACGGGGAACACCCAGTCAACGATGAGTACGCTGAATTCGCTCGGTCTCTAGGTCGCGCCTTTCTTGCCGCGCAGGAGATTGACGAAGACGGGAATGAAGGAGACGACGATAATCACAAGCGAGAGCGGGAGGATGTATTTCTCACTGCTCGGGAGTACCGAACCGATGGAATAGCCGAGCGAGAGCATTCCTGCGCCCCAGAGGAGCCCGCCGAGGGCGTTGTAGACGAGGAATTTTTTGTAGGTCATTGAGCCGATGCCGGCGAGAACGGGCGCGATGGTGCGGACGACGGGCACGAACCGCGCGAGTACGATGGCGCGGCCGCCGTATCGTTCGTAGAAGCGTTCGGTGCGTTGCACGTATTCGCGCTTGAAAAAGAAGGATTCTTCGCGTTCAAAGAAACCGATGCCGAACCGTGCACCGAACCAGTAGCCGAGCGAGTCGCCGAGTATCGCCGCCACGACCACCGCGAAGGCGAGGGGGCCGACGGCAAGAATGCCGTTTGCCGCCAGAAGACCGGAGGCAAAGAGGAGAGAATCGCCTGGGAACAGTATGCCGATGAGGAGACCGCTCTCGGCAAAGATGATAAGCGAAATGCCGAGATAACTCCCGGTCTGCACGATGGCGACCGGGTCAAGATGGAGGACGGCGGAAAAGAATGCAGACATTCGGGTGCAGTATACCGCATATGCCGGCATATCTCCCGTGAATAACGCCGCCGAGGCACGCTGTTTCGCGCTATGATGGTATGAAATGGAATCAACACCGCAGTTGTCCACGCCCGAAGAGGAGCTTGCGTACTTGCGCGAGCAGGTGACGCGCAAAGAGGCGGAACTTGCCGAGCGCGGAACGGCACCCGATGCTCTTGAACGGACGCGGATTATTTCAGAACAAATCCGCGAACACCACGCGGTGCCTGCGGAAAAAGTGCTCGCTCCCGAATATCGCGCAAGCGAGGCCGCGGTACACGACGCCGCGCAGCGTATACTCGCCGAGCTCAATTTCGGCGGCGGCGAAGCAGTGATTGCGCGCCTCCAGCAGACGATGGAGGAGAAGGGCATCAAGAATGCGCTCACCGTGCTTGAGGAGCTCCACGACCCGCATACCACCGACGACTTCCACCGCTACCTCGTGCGTTATGTCGCGGCGGGACTCGCCGCGCCCGGCATTGATGAGAGCGCGCCGCGCTTCCAGGCGCTCAAGATGACGCTCTACGAAATCGCGCTCCCCGGGCCGAAGAGTGAGGAGCCGAATGCGCGCACAAAGACGCTGAAAGAGCTCATTTCCGGTATGGAGCAATTCTACGCCGGGCTTCTCTCGGTGGAGCAGGCGGTGCCGGGCGAGCCGCACTACTTCGCGCTGGAGCTCGCGGTGCCCGCGGAGAGTCCCGAACTCCAGTTCTATGCCGCGGTGCCGAACGGGAAGCGCAATCTCTTTGAGAAACAGCTTCTCGCGATATTTCCCGACGCGAATCTGGTACAACAGCCCGCCGATTACAATATTTTCGCAACCGGCGGCGTATCGCTCGCCGCGACAGCGGCGCTCGCAGAGAATCCCGCTTTACCGCTCTCCGACTATACCGACTTTGACTATGACCCCCTGAACGCCATCACGAACGCATTCGCCAAGATAGAGCACACCGGCGAGGGCGCCGCGCTCCAGTTCATCATTGCTCCAAGGGGCGAGCGGCATGTGAAGCATTACCGGAAGATTCTGCAGGCGCTTCGCAAAGGCGAGAAGCACTCATCCGCATTCAGCACGCCCGAGACCGTGCTCGGCGAACTCGCGCGGGATTTCAGCAAGACGCTGTTTGGAAGCAAGCCCGCGGATGCCGAGAAAGCGAAAGAAGCGGAAACGCGGCAGATTGAAGCGAACAAGACGCATATTGAGCAGGTGGAGAAGAAACTCTCTTCGCCGATTGTCGGGACAAGCGTGCGGCTCGTCGTGTCTTCACGAGACGCGCAGAAGGCGGGTCAGGTGCTCGGCGACCTGGAGGCGGCGTTCAATCAGTTCGCGAACACGCAGGGGAACCGGCTCCAATTTGCGCGCGCCGCGCCGCGCCGCGCGCAAAAAGTATTTGATGAGTTCTCTTTCCGTCTGCCGGACGCCTCCATGATGCCGTTGTCGCTTCGCGAGCTCACCACGATGTACCACTTCCCGCCGATGGGCATCCTGAGCTCGCCGCACTTGAAGCAGGCGCGCTTTACTCACGCGCCCGCGCCGGCTGCGCTGCCGCAGACGGGCGTCCTGCTGGGCACCAATTCGTACCGCACGCAGGAAACGCGCGTGTATTTGGACCCCGAAGACCGCCTACGCCACCTCTACATCATCGGTCAGACCGGCACCGGTAAGACGGGACTGATGAAGTCAATGATTATGCAGGATATTAAAAACGGCGAGGGCTGCTGCTTCATAGACCCGCACGGCTCCGACATTCTGGACATCCTCGCCGCCGTGCCGCCCGAGCGTTACAAAGACGTGATTTATTTTGACCCGGCGGACCTCTCGCGTCCGTTTGCGCTCAACTTCTTGGAGTACGATATGGCGCACCCCGAACAGAAGACGTTCATCGTGAACGAACTCCTGATGATATTCCGCCGGCTCTACGGCGATGTGCCCGAGAGTATGGGCCCTGCCTTTGAGCAGTATTTCCGCAACGCAACCCAGCTCGTGATGGAGGACCCGAGCTCCGGCTCAACCATTTTGGACATCGCGCGCGTGCTCTCCAACGGCGAGTTCCGCCGCGAGAAGCTCGCGAAGAGCATGAACCCTATTGTGAACCAGTTCTGGAACGAAATCGCGACAAAGGCCGGCGGGGAAGCGTCGCTGGAAAACATCGTCCCGTGGATTACCAACAAGTTTGACGACTTCACCGCGAACGATTTCATCCGCCCCATCGTCGGCCAGCAGGAGTCGTCGTTTAAATTCCGCGACGTGATGGACACGAAGAAAATCCTGCTCGTCAATCTCTCCAAAGGCCGCCTCGGCGAGAAGAACGCGAACCTGCTCGGGCTCATCATCGTGGGCAAGCTCTTTATGGCGGCGCTCGGGCGCGCCGATAATCCGCGCGCCGTGTATCCGCCGTTCTACCTCTACATTGACGAGTTCCAAAACGTCACGACCGACTCCATCCCCGGCATCCTCTCGGAGGCGCGCAAGTACAAGCTCTCGCTCACCATCGCGCACCAGTTCCTCAAGCAGATAGAAGAAAAGACGCGTGATGCGGTCTTTGGCAACGTGGGTAGTATGGCGGTCTTCCGCGTCGGCGAAGAAGACGCGGAATTTTTCGCGAAGCAATTCGCGCCGGTGTTTGAGGCGCTGGACTTCGTCAACATAGAGAACTACAACGCGTATGTGAAGATTCTCGCGGGAGGAGTTCCGCAAAAGCCGTTTGACCTGCATGTGCCGAAATTCCCGGCCGGCAATCCTGACCAGGTAGACGACCTTATCCAGCTCTCCGCGCTCACCTACGGCCGCGACCGTGCTACCGTGGAGAATATGATACGCGAGCGATATCTGTCGCACTGAATATGACGCACGAAGGACCGCCGAAACGGGAGCCCGAACACACGCCTATGAGAGGCGAGGATGGCGCGGAGTCAACGCCTCCGGAGAATCCTGAATCCTCGCCGGAAGCATGGCGCGCGAAATTGGCGGAATTAGTCAACCGCTTCAACAGAGAATGACCTGTGGTATGCTTTTATCCATAGCCCATTGTTGAGTATAATCATTCGTATATGAAACCAACCCAAACTGGAATCGCCGTAGCGCTCGCGCTCGCCGTTGTCATCCTGTATTTCATTCTGCCGGGACTCTGGCCTTTCGGGTCAGTCGCTCCGTCCGGCGAGGCGGCGGCTCCCATGCAGGCCGCGACGACAACCGACACCACTACTAGCCCAACCGCGCAAACCGCGCCAACCACTATGCCCCCCGTCACGCAACCGATTACGCAACTTAGGATGAAAGACGACGTTGTCGGCACCGGCGCGGTTGCCGCTGCAGGCGATACGGTTGTCGTTGAATACACGGGAGCGCTTACTAACGGGACAGTCTTCGACAGTTCAGTCGGGAAGCCGGCCTTTGCTATTCCTGGAGTAACCTGCCCAACAGGATCAACAACCGGTCTTTGTCTCACGCTCGGTGCGGGGCAGGTGATTAAGGGTTGGGACGAGGGCATCGTCGGTATGAAGGAGGGCGGCACGCGCACACTCCTCATCCCCGCGTCGCTTGCGTACGGCAGTCAGTCGCCCTCCCCGAGCATCCCGGCCAATTCCAATCTCGTGTTCCAAGTGCAGCTCTTGAAGGTGCAGAAGGCGGCATCGGCCCAGTGAAGTCAGACTTCAATACGAATTCCAGAAGTCTGACTTCTAAACGAAAACCGCGCAGGCCGCAGGCCTGCGCGGTTTTCGTATTTCTGCTAGGGTAGACGCTAATGAGCGCGATAGATTTCAAAATAGAAAAGCGCGCGTCCCGAAGCGCCGCGCGCGCCGGCACGCTCACCACGCCCCACGGCGTCATCCGCACGCCCGCGTTCGCACCGGTCGGCACCAAGGCAAACGTGAAAGGCATCTTGCCGAGCGCTTTGAAAGAGCTCGGCGCCGATGTTGTGCTCGCGAACACCTACCACCTCTACCTCCAGCCGGGCGAGAACATAGTACAGGCGGCGGGCGGTCTCGGGACATTTATGGGCTGGGACGGGCCCACAATGACGGACTCGGGCGGCTTTCAGGTATTCTCGCTCGGTGCGGCGTTCGGCAAAACTATCTCTAAATTTGTGAAAGAAGACGCTCCCGACGACGAGGCGGTTACGGTATATGACGAGAACGTGGCGAGTCAGCACGGTCAGCTCGCCGTCATTGACGACGAAGGCGTCTCATTCACGTCGCACTACGACGGCTCGCTCCACCGCTTCACGCCCGAGCGTTCGGTAGAAATCCAGCACGCGCTCGGTGCCGACATCTTCTTCGCCTTTGACGAGTGCACCTCGCCGACCGAGCCGTACGAGTATCAGAAGGAGGCGATGGAGCGCACGCACCGCTGGGCCGAGCGCTCCCTGAAAGCACATCGGCAGAACATACCAGCGAACAAGAAGCAGGCGATTTTCGGCATCGCGCAGGGCGGGCAGTTTGATGACTTGCGGAGATTGAGCGCGAAGACGATTGCCGAGATGGGGTTTGACGGGTTCGGGCTCGGTGGGTCCTTCAGCAAGAAGTACGGCGATGATTCGCTTGAGTCGGCGCTCGCGATGCTTCGCGAATTGCCCGACACGCTCCCCGTGCACGGGCTCGGCGTGGGCGAGCCGGGCGACATCTTGGCGAGCATCGCGGCAGGGGTAGACCTCTTTGACTGCGTCGCGCCGACGCGCATCGGCCGCCACGGCTCCATTTACACGAAGCGCGGCATCGTCCACTTGCGCGGCGAGAAATTCCGCGACGATTTCAGCCCGCTTGATCCCGAAACGATTATCCAGGGCACCGAGCCGTTCACGCGCGCGTACGTCGCACACCTCGTCCGCTCCGGCGAGATGCTCGGCTCCGTCATCTGCTCCATGCACAATGTCGGATTCATCCTGCGCCTCGTCGCCGGTGCGCACCAAGCTATCCTTGATGGACGATTTGACGACTATCGTGCAGACTTCGTACGCGATTACTACCATGGCTAATTTCAAATTACACCTCCCATTCCAGCCGGCGGGTGACCAGCCGGCTGCGATTGAGAAACTTGAGGAGGGACTTCAGAGCGGTCTGCGCCATCAGACGCTGTTCGGCGTGACCGGCTCGGGCAAGACGTTTACCGTGGCGAATGTCATCGCGAAGAACGACAAGCCGACCCTCGTGCTTGCGCACAACAAGACGCTCGCCGCCCAGCTCGCGCAGGAGTACCGAGAATTTTTTCCAGAAAATGCGGTGCATTACTTCGTCTCGTACTACGACTACTACCAGCCGGAGGCGTACATCGCGCACTCGGATACCTATATTGAGAAGGAGGCGATGATAAACGCCGAGATAGACCGCCTGCGCCACGCGGCGACGCAGGCGCTCTTAACGCGCAAGGACGTCATCATCGTCGCCTCGGTGTCCGCCATTTACGGCCTTGGTTCGCCGGAGGAGTACGAGAAGGTGCACGTGAAGATAGAGGCGGGCGCGAGGGACGAACGCGCGGCGCTTATCCGCAAGCTCGTCGGCATTTATTTTGAACGGACAAACGCCGACCTCAATCCGGGCCAGCTGCGCGCCATCGGCAACTCGCTTGAGTTTATGCCGGTCAACGAGCGCGTCATGTACCGCGTTGCGTTTGAAGGCGATACTATCGCGCGTATTGACCAGCTTGACCCGGTCTCGCGCGCCAAGGTGGCGGAGCCCGCGTCGGTGTTCGTCTTCCCGGCGAAGCACTTCGTGACGAGCGTTGAGGAACGCGAACGCGCGATAGAGGACATCAAAGTTGAACTGGAGGAACAGCTCGCCAAGTTCAAGAGGGAAGAGAAGCCGCTAGAGCACGAGCGCTTGAAGCGCCGCACGCTTCACGACATCGCTCTTATCCGCGAACTCGGGTACACGAACGGGATTGAAAACTATTCCCGCCACTTTGACGGGCGCAAGGCGGGCGAGCCGCCCTACACGCTCCTCTCGTATTTCAAGCGATGCGACCCGACATTTCTCACTGTCATTGATGAGTCGCATGTCACCGTCCCGCAAATCGGCGGTATGTACGCTGGTGACAAGTCGCGCAAGGACGTGCTTGTGGAGTACGGCTTCCGCCTGCCCTCGGCGCGCGATAACCGGCCGCTCCGGTTTGAAGAGTTTGAAGAACGCATCGGGCAGGTGCTCTACACGAGCGCGACGCCGGGGCCGTATGAGAAGGCGCATTCCGAACAGGTCGTAGAGCAGGTCATCCGCCCGACCGGTCTCATTGACCCCGAACTCACGGTCCGCCCCGTCTCCGAAGGTGCCGTAATCGATTCCTCCATATATGGAGGAATCGACGCCACCATATATGGTGGTGTTTTAAGTGATCCATACAAAGGACAGATTGCGGACTTCATTAGCGAAGCGGAAATAGTCATCAAGCGCGGCGGCCGCGCGCTCGCGACCACGCTCACCAAGCAGATGGCCGAAGACCTCGCGTCATTTCTGCGCGAGAAGGGCATCAAAGCCGAGTACATTCATTCAGACGTGAAGACGATTGACCGCATAGACATCCTCACCAAGTTCCGCCAGGGCGGGTTTGATATCCTCGTCGGCGTGAATCTCTTGCGCGAGGGGTTGGACTTGCCGGAGGTGGAGCTTGTCGGCATCCTGGATGCCGACAAGGAGGGGTTCTTGCGCAGCGAGACCTCGCTCATCCAGACCATCGGCCGCGCGGCGCGAAACGTCCTCGGCCGCGTCATCCTCTACGCCGACGTGATGACCGGCTCCTTGGAGAAGGCCATCGGCGAAACAAATCGCCGCCGCGAAAAACAGCTCGCCTACAACACGGCGCACGGCATCACGCCGAAAACCATCAAGAAAGAAATTCATGACATCGCGGCCTCTATGCGCACGGAGCATCAGCGCACGATTGACGAGCTCCTGGTGCTGGACACGCTTGCATACAAAGACGACCCCGCGGCATTCATCAAGCGCAAAAGGGAAGAGATGGCGGAAGCGGTGGAACAGCTGGACTTTGAAACCGCGGCGCTCATCCGCGACGAAATCTACAAACTGGAAGGCACCGGCCCTAAGCTTAAAAAGCCCCGCGTTCGCAAACCGCTCGGCGGGGCATAGGATGACTTATGCACCTTGTGTACTTTTAATGTATAGCGAGGGGGATTCTGCGGGGTATACTGAAGTTGTTGAATAGACAACATAATATACTTGGACGCAAGGGAACCATCAATGTTCTCATCGGCGTTATGACAATTGCAATGATTGTCATTGGTATTCTTATGGTCTATCTGATCAATCATAAGGTTAGTTTAGTGGTAGAGACCGTATCTCAAACGCAAAATATACCGCCTGTACCGCCGACGGAAGTACACCGAGTGCTCGGTATCGTGGAGAAGGTCTCCGGCCGGGAGGTAACGCTTAAGGATTTTAGAAAAATATCGAGTGTGGTTTCCGCCGAATCCGATCAATCGGCGCGCATGATCGTACTTGTCAACCAATCGACGGTCATTGAGCGATTTACGTACAAAGACGCGGCGGTTTTAAATGCGGAGCTCGATGCGTTTTATAAGAATATCCAAGAAGCACAAGCGCAAAGTCCGTCTGTTCCCCCGATGCCGCCGGAACCTTTCACCCTTGAGAATATCACCGTCAGTGATATCAAAATCGGTGACAGAGTCATTGCGTCTTTTGCGGAAGACGTAGCACATCTCACGACCGGTACGGCTACAAAAATAGAGATACAAAATTAGATCATGAACTCAAACCATTCCTCTCATTTCAAGATCATTGCAATTGCGGCGTTGTTCGTCTTCGTCGGGATTTTCCCGGCTCAACAAGCGCATGCTCTTGCCAACGGCACTCTCTGGGGGTGGGGGATGAATTACTTCGGCAATCTCGGCTTAGGCTGGGCCGACTACGGCTATGACCCGGTCCTGGGCTATTCCCGCGACTACGTCCTTTCTCCGACGCAGGTGGGGACGGACACTCACTGGGCCAGTATCTCGGCAGGCAACTATTTCGTTATGGGGATAAAGACCGACGGCACCCTGTGGGGCTGGGGGAATAATTATTCCGGCAATCTCGGTTTAGGCGATACGGTCAATCGTTGGTCCCCGACCCAGGTCGGAACGGACACCCATTGGGCCAGTGTTTCGGCGGAAGATTCTTCTGTTATGGCGGTAAAGACCGACGGTACCCTGTGGGCGTGGGGATATAATGCTAATGGCCAGCTCGGTTTAGGCGATACAATCAATCGTTCGTTACCGACTCAGGTCGGGACAGATACCAATTGGTCTGCTGGCACGGGAAAGATTTCCGGAGGATACGCAAACTCTGCGGCCATAAAGACCGATGGCACTCTGTGGGTATGGGGGAGTGATATATTTGGCGAGACTGGCCAAGGTAGTACTAATGGTGCCATCAGTCTCTATTATCCGACTCAGGTCGGAAGAGAGAGGAATTGGGACAAGGTCTCCACGATGGGTCAATTTACCGTCCTGGCCACAAAGACCAACGGCACTCTCTGGGCTTGGGGGGACAATTCCTACGGTCAGCTCGGTCTAGGCTATGCCGACTATTCCGGTAATGGCCAACACTCTGTACCCGCACAGGTTGGGACAGAGACAAATTGGAGCAGTATTGGCCAGGGAGATACGTACTCTATGGCCTTAAAGACAAACGGCACCATGTGGGTCTGGGGTAGAATTTCTCCCTCAATTGCCACTTCATGCGGCTCGTGGATTTGCTATGGGGTCACCGTCTCTCCGACCCAGATCGGAACGGCGACGGATTGGCGAAGTTTAGGGGTGTATCCCTATCCCCAGTCCTTGACTGCAATAAAGACCAACGGCACGCTGTGGGATTGGGGCGATAATTCATATGGGAATCTTGGTTTAGGCGATACAATCGCTCGCAATTCTCCAACTCAGGTCGGGACGGGAACAAATTGGGGCAGTGTCACGGTTGGCATATGGGGAACGATGGCCACTACAGCTCTTTTGGCCTGTACCGCCACCACCATCAGCAACTGCAGTCTCCCGACAACTGCATCAGGCAGCTCTGTTGGGGGTAGTTGCAGTTCCGGCTATTCCGGTTCGTGCAACTACCTCTGCACCAATGGCGTTTGGAGTCAGAACTTAAATTCGTGCACGCATTCTGCCTGTACCGCCACAACCATCAGCAATTGCAGTCTCCCCGCGACGGCTTCAGGCAGTTCCGCCGGCAGTTGCAGTTCCGGATATTCCGGTTCATGCAACTATCTCTGTACCGGCGGGATTTGGAGCCAAAGTTCGAATTCATGCGCGCTTTCTCCGACCGCTACACTTTTCGCTTTCCCAACTACCATCGACAGAGGGTATTCTTCAGTACTCACCTGGAATTCCGCAAACACAACATCCTGTACGCCATCGGGAGGGTTCTCAACCGGCGGCGCCACTTCCGGCAGTGCTTCTACGGGAATACTTACTTCTACCCAAAACTACCAAGTTCTGTGCACGGGTCCCGGTGGTTCCATTAATTCGAATACCGCAACGATAACGGTGCTCATGCCGAATGTCTCTCTCAGTGCGACTCCGACGCGTGTCCTGTCCGGAACGAACGCGCAGATAACGTGGAATGCTTCTCAGGTGGAGAGTTGCATAGTTTTGGGTCCCGGTCTTTCATCCGTGAGCCTTTCAGGATCACGATCCGTCCCTATAACATCGCAGTCAACCTTTACCGTTATTTGTCAGACGAACAGTCTCCCCATCACCAAGTCGGTGACCGTGAATGTGCCGACGACGTTTGGAGAATTTTAAGTCCGGCGAGCCCAAACGCTTTCCGGTCTGAAAGAAGAGTGGTATAGTCATACCGTACCTGCCCCGCCACGGGCAGGAATTGCCTATGAAAAAGCCCTCCGCAAAGGAAGAACACAAGCACAAGCACGGGAGCGACTGGCTCCGCGTGCGCGGCGCGCGCACGCATAACCTGAAAAACATCACGGTGGAGATGCCGCGCGGCGCGATGACGGTCATCACCGGCCTCTCGGGAAGCGGGAAGTCCTCGCTCGCGTTTGACACCATCTTCGCCGAGGGACAGCGGCGGTACGTGGAGTCGCTTTCCGCATACGCGCGACAGTTCCTCAATCAGATGGCGAAGCCGGACGTGGACGAAATCGCGGGACTTTCGCCGGCCATCTCCATAGACCAGAAGAGCCGCTCCAACAATCCGCGCTCCACGGTCGCGACGGTGACCGAGATTTATGATTACTTGCGTGTCTTGTATGCGCGCGCGGGGCAGCCCTACTGCATCCATCACGACGTGCCCATTGTGCGGCTCTCCAAGGAGGAAATGATAAAGATGGTCTTCGCGCGCGTGGAGGCGAAGCGCAAAGGCACCAGCACGCAGGTTATGGGCGTTGCCGTGGATAAAACCGCAGTGACGATTTATGCGCCGGTCGTCGTCGGACGTAAGGGCGAGTACTACCAACTGCTCTACGACTTGCTCGGGAAGGGCTACGAACGGGTCGTGGTGGACGGGAAAGCGCATTCGCTCCGCGAGAAAATCGTAATGGAGCGCAATAAGATGCACAACATTGATGCGGTCGTGGATTCCATTTACGTATCGGAATTTGCCCGCTCCACAGAGAGCGCGCGCGAGCGGCTCTCCGAGGCGCTGGAGCTCGCGCTCAAACAGGCGGACGGGCTCGTGAAAATTCAGCATGCCGACGGGACGACCGAGACCCTGTCGTCAAAGTTCATCTGCCCGGAGGACGGCGCGTCATTTCCGGAAGTGGAGCCGCGTCTGTTCTCATTCAACTCGCCGTACGGCGCGTGTCCGGCGTGCCACGGCCTCGGGACGGAATCGCTTTTCTCGGACGACGTGTGTCCGGTCTGCGAAGGGAAGCGACTGCGTCCCGAAGCGCTACGCGTCTACCTGAAAGGCGAAGGAATGAAGGGTTTCCGAAACCCTTCATCCGATGAAGGGTTTCGGAAACCCAAACATGGGCTCGGGGTGAATATTGTGGACTTCACGAATATGTCCATCCGCGAGGCGAAGGAGTTCGTGGATTCTATTGAGCTCTCGGAAATGAAGTTTGATATAGCCGCACCGATTCTGAAAGAGATTGACGCCCGGCTCTCGTTTATGCTGAACGTCGGTCTGGACTACCTCACGCTCAACCGCTCCGCCGCGACGCTCTCGGGCGGGGAAGCCCAGCGCATCCGGCTCGCCAGCCAGCTCGGGAGCGGGCTCACCGGCGCGCTCTACGTGCTTGACGAGCCGACTATCGGACTCCATCAGCGCGACAACGACCGTTTGATACAGACATTGCTCATACTGAAAGAACTCGGGAATACGATTATCGTCGTGGAGCACGACGAGGACACGATTTATTCTTCTGACTATATTGTGGATATCGGGCCGGGTGCGGGCATTCATGGGGGAACGGTCGTCGCATCCGGCTGGCTGGACGACTTGCTCACCGCGAAGAAAAACGAGTCCGGTTCCGTCACGCTCTCGTACCTGCGCGAGGAGAAAGAAATCCCCGCGCCGGAGACGCGCCGTACGAGCGAGAAGGGCTCCATCAAGGTGCGCGGTGCGACGCTCCACAATCTGGTAAATCAGAATATTGACGTACCCTTAGGCAAGCTCGTCTGCATCACGGGCGTCTCGGGGAGCGGGAAGTCCACGTTTCTCTATGACATTCTGCATCGCAATATCGCGGCACGCTTCGCGCGCCGCGAAGCCCCGCTGGAACACGTCGCGTCGCTCACCGGCACCGAATACCTCGGGCGCGCGGTCTTGATTGACCAGTCGCCCATCGGGCGCACGCCGCGCAGCAACCCCGCGACCTATACCGGCGCCTTCACGCACATCCGCGACCTCTTCGCCGCCACCGCCGAGGCGCGGGCGCGCGGCTGGAAGCCCGGCCGCTTCTCGTTCAACGTCCCCGGCGGCCGGTGCGAGGCGTGCCAAGGCAACGGCTCCATCGCGGTGGAGATGCACTTTCTCCCGACGGTGTACGTCACGTGTGACATTTGTATGGGAAAGCGCTTTATGAAAGAGACGCTGGAAGTGACGTTCCGCGGGAAGAATATCTACGACGTGCTCCAAATGACGATTGAAGAAGCGGAAAAATTCTTCGGTGACATTCCCGCCATCAATGAGCGCCTGATGAGTCTGAATGCGACCGGTTTGCAGTACCTCACGCTCGGACAGAGCGCGACGACGCTCTCCGGCGGTGAAGCCCAGCGTGTGAAGATTGCGAGCGAGCTCTACCGCTCGCAGACGATGAAAACCATTTACCTTTTGGACGAGCCGACCGTCGGTCTCCACTACGAGGACGTGAAAAAGCTTATTGAAATACTTCAGGAGCTCGTCGCACGCGGCCACACAGTCGTCGTTATTGAACACAATCTGGACGTCATCAAAAGCGCCGACCATCTCATTGACTTCGGCCCCGAAGGCGGGGAGGGCGGCGGCAAAATCGTCGCCAAGGGCACGCCGGAAGAAGTCGCCGATACCAAAGGCTCCTACACGGGCGAATATCTTGATAAAGTATTGCGACGCCATGCAAAAAAGCGAACTCCAGAAAAATAATCTGCCGGATGTGCCGGGGGTGTACCTGTTTAAGCAGGGCAGGAAGGTGCTGTACGTGGGCAAGGCGACGAGCTTGCGCGACCGCGTGCGCTCGTATTTTGACGATGACCTCATCGCGACGCGCGGGCCGCGCATTGTGGATATGGTGACCAAGGCCGACCGCGTCGCGTACGAGACGACGCCGACGGTGCTTGAAGCGCTCGTGCGCGAAGCGGCGCTCATCAAGAAGTACGCACCGCACGCAAATGTGGATGGCAAAGACGACAAGACGTTTCTGTACGCCGTCATAACCGATGAAGACATCCCGCGCGTACTCGCTGTGCGCGGGAAAGACATTGATTTCAAGGATAAGGCGATACAACCTCCGCAAGGTGACACTTCGCGTAGAGGTGTCACCTTGCGGGCGGTGTACGGACCGTTCCCGTCGGGCGCGCAGTTGAGGGAGGGTTTGCGGCTCATCCGGCGCATTTTCCCGTTTTTTGATACGCCGAAGCCGGTCGGAACGAAGAGCAAGCATCAGGCGGCAAAGATAGAATTTAATGCACAGATAGGGCAGTATCCGCGCGGATACGATGCGAAGGAATACCGTCGCACCATCCGTAAGGTGATGCTGTTTCTCGCCGGCCGCGGGAAGGAATTGCGCGTGGCGCTGGAGAAGGAGATGCGTGCGGTGGCGAAGGAAGAGCGGTTTGAGGACGCGGCGGCCGCACGGCGCGAACTTTTTGCACTGGACCACATCCAGGACGTGTCGCTCATTAAGGACGAGCAACTGGAAGGAACGCGCGCCGCAAGCGGCGCGCGCATTGAAGCATACGACACCGCGCATCTCTCGGGCACGAACGCCGTCGGTGTGATGACGGTCGTGGCGGATGGCGTGCCGGTGAAGAAAGAGTACCGGACGTTCAACATCCGCGGATTTAAAAAGAATGACGACATCGGTTCGCTCAAAGAAATCCTCTCGCGCCGCTTGCGTCACCCGGAATGGCCGCTGCCTGACGCTATTGTGGTGGACGGCGGGCGCACGCAGAAGAAAGCGGCGGAATCAGTTCTGAAAGAAATCGGAATTGTCATACCGGTTGCGGCAGTAGTAAAGGACGAGCGGCATCGTCCGCGAGAAGTCATCGGCGCGCGCGCGGCGGGCATTTCTGAAGCGGATGCCGTCCTCGTGAACGCCGAGGCGCACCGTTTCTCGCTTGCCCGCCACCGCCGCGCCCGATCGCGTCCACTGCGGAAATGAACCTGCTACAATAGGGCTCATGCAAACCGTCGTCGGGGTACTGCGGGGCGGGCCGTCGCGCGAGCACGAGGTCTCGCTTAAGTCCGGCGCTGCCATCATTGCGAACCTGCCCGAGGAGCGCTATGCCGTGCGCGATATCTACATTGATAAAGAGGGCGTCTGGCACGACCGCGGCCGCGCGACGACGCCCGACCGCGTACTGCGCCAGATTGACGTCGCGCTCCTCCCGCTCCATGGCGAATACGGCGAAGAGGGCGACGTCCAGCGGCTTCTGGAGCGGTTCGGCGTCCCGTACGTCGGCCCGGACGCATACGGCGCGCACCTCGCGATGCACAAAGTCATCGCGAAGGCGCATGCGCGGGAGGCAGGGTTCCTCACTCCCGATTTCCATTTTATTGAGCGCGCTGAAGATTCCGGACGGCAGGCGAGCGACATCGTTCGCACGCTCCACCAGCCGGTCGTCGTGAAGCCGATTGGTTGGGGCTCATCGGTCGGTGTGTCCATTGCCGGCGGCTACGCGCCGGTGCTTGCCGCCGTTGAACAGTTGTTTACCGAAGGAGCGTCGGGCGTTCTCGTGGAAGAACATATTCAGGGGAGAGAGGCGACTGCCGGCGTCGTGGAGGGCTTGCGCGGCGAGGCGTTGTATTCGCTTCCGGTTATAGAGATTATTCCGCCCGGAGATGATTTCTTTTCGTACGATGCGAAATATTCCGGCAGAACGCGCGAGATCTGCCCGGGCAATTTCACCCGCGTGCAGTCGGAAGAGCTTCAGCGGATGGCGAAAGTGATGCATCGCGCGCTCGGTCAGCGGCACTACTCCCGCAGCGATTTCATTGTCACGCCGAAAGGCATTTACTATCTGGAAACGAACAGCGCTCCCGCGGTCGGCCTCACGCCCGAATCGCTCCTGCCCAAGTCGCTCGCGGCTGTGGGCGTCTCCTTTCCCGATTTCCTCGCGCATCTGGTCAATCTGGCGCTCGAAAGATAATGCAATGAAACAACCGGATATAAAGCGCGCCACAGAATTTATGCGCCTTCTTCATACTTTCCAGTCGGTGCAGCGGGTGATGTTTGCACCCGATTTGGCTCGCAAGGAGAATGATGTTGAACATTCATACACGCTGACACTGCTTTGTTGGTACCTTAACGATTCACTTGAGCTCGGGCTTGATACAAACAAGCTGCTCGAATACGGCCTCGTGCATGACTTCGTGGAAGTGTACGCCGGAGATACGTATGTGTTTGACCAGAAACGCAAGGAGACAAAACACCGGCGCGAAGAAGAGGCACGTCTGCGCATTGCCCGCGAGTTCCCGGAATTCAAAAGTTTGCATGAAAGTATTGAACAGTACGAAAGCCGGGGAAGCCCGGAGGCACTATTTGTTTATGCCGTAGATAAATTGGTTCCCATGCTTACCAACTACCTCCAAAAGGGTCACGCGTGGAAGGAAATGAAGGTACCGCGTAAGGAACTCTATGCGCTCAAGCGGGAAACGATACAGAGCCAAGAACAAGTACGAGAACTTTTGGAGCAACTCATCCGAGAGATTGAGCCGCACTGGAATGAATTCTTTGACGCCTAAGTGGACCGTACCGGACCGCGATTACGCTTTTCTTCCGCAACGCAAAACCTCGCCGTCGCTCGGTTTTGGTCGTGTCCGCGACTCGCGACCTGCCCTGCTGGGCAGGTGCCCGCTCCGTCTCTTCGCATCCTGTACGGCCCTACAAAACAATAGTCGCCGGATGCTTTCGCATCCGGCTCTTTTGTTTTGTGGACCGTACAGGATTCGAACCTGCGACCCCCTCGTTGCAAACGAGGTGCTCTACCAACTGAGCTAACGGCCCGTAGCCACCAGACTATCATTTCTTTAGCGGAATCTGAAGCCCACCCGCAACAAATTTGCTCCGTCGGGCGTATACTAGGGATATAACGGTATAAGCGTATACGCCTATGAGAAAAACCGATATATTCTGGCTCGTGGTTTTGGTCGTCGTCGTGGCGCTCGTGAGCGGGCTCGTGTATGAAAATCAGAAAGTGATGCGCCTCTCGCAGTCGGTGACGGAACTGCAGTCGGCCGTGAGCGAAATTGCGAGTTCGGTCAATCTGACCGCCTCAAGCACGGCGGCAAATATCGCCGAGCTCGCGCGGCGCGAGCAAATCGCACAGAAGTCGCAGAGCCAGCAGCTCCAGGATGCCGTGGCGGCGGTGACGCCGGCCGTCGTGTCCATTGTGGAGAGCCAGGAGGTGCCGAAGCTCCAGGTGACGTATGAGAATCCGTTCGGGAATGACCCGTTCTTCCAGGGGTTCGGTATGCAGGTGCCCGTCTACCAGCAGGTCGGCACGACGACCCAGCAGGTCTCCGCCGGCACCGGCTTCCTTGTGCGCGAGAGCGGCTACATCATCACCAATAAGCACGTGGTGCCGGACACGAATGCCACCTACACCGTCCTGCTTTCAACTGGCGCGCAGAAAGTCGGGACGGTCGTCTGGCGCTCTCCCACCGAAGACCTCGCGGTCGTGAAGATTTCGGGGAGCGGCTACCCGACAGTGCCGCTCGGCGATTCGTCGTCGCTCAAGCTCGCACAGTCGGTATTCGCCGTGGGGAACGCGCTCGGGCAATACAACAATTCGGTCTCGGTCGGCGTTGTCTCGGGGCTCAACCGGAGCATTACGGCGAGCAACGACCAGGGCGGCAGTGAGACCCTGAAGGGCGTCATCCAGACCGACGCGGCCATTAATCCCGGGAATTCCGGCGGCCCCTTGGTAGACTTGAATGGCGACGCGATTGGTATTGACGTCGCGATGGTGCAAGGGTCGCAGAATATCGGCTTCGCACTCCCGATACAGGAGGCGAAGAACGCGCTCGCGAATCTGGGAATCTAGCCCGATATCTGGTAAGGTAAGGCGTGCACGCGCTCTTAGCTCAGTTGGTTAGAGCGTTCGCTTCACACGCGAAAGGTCATAGGTTCGAATCCTATAGAGCGCACAGGCAAGGGAAAAGCAAACTGCTTTGCTTTTTCGTTGCCTGTGCGAGCCGGAGCAATGTTGAGTCAATGAAATAGTGTGGGACACTATTTCATCAAAACCGCGAGGCAGGGTCGTGAAAATTTGCGAGTGACGACGAGCAAATTATTCCCGACCACAAGACGGGAGGTGTTCTGTGTCGGGCCGGAGTATGCCGGTAGTACGCACGATTCGGGTTCGTGTAGACCGGGTTCGATTCCCGGCGGCCCGACACAGGACGTCTCTTCCGTTTTTTATTTTTACGTCGGGCCATTAGCTCAGCTGGTAGAGCGCGTCATTCGCATTGACGAGGTCAGCGGTTCGACTCCGCTATGGTCCACAAGAAGAAAGACCCGCGCGCCTTCGGCGCGCGGGTCTTTCTTTCTTCTTGTCGCGGTCGATTATTTCAAATGCGCCGAGACGAGCTTGGTCATCTCGAACATC
>DAICZA010000007.1 GCA_027311385.1 bacterium
TGATGATACTATCATCTCTGTTATTCTCGAAGTACGGCCCGATGGCGAAGTGGTAACGCGACGGTCTGCAAAACCGTTATGCGCGGGTTCAATTCCCGCTCGGGCCTCAAGGAGGATGCTTCGCATCCGACGGCGGGAATTGAATGCCGCAGCGATGTTTCGCCAGCAGGCGGAACCGCGAGGCGGGGCCGCGGAAATTCTCGAGCGACGGCGAGAGAATTATTCGTGGCCAATCCCGCTCGGGCCTCCAAGTTGTTCGCCGTTGTCCAGCAGGAAGTCAATGCGCGGGAGGCGCATCCGCACATGCTGTTTCAGGTAATCGGAGAACGCTTCGCGCTGGCGTTCCAGAAAGTTGAGCGCCGCATGCGCTTTCTCCACCGGGAAGATGCTCACGAACACCAGCATACGGTCGCCGTGCGCGACGCTTTGCGCACGGATGACCGTGATGAGCGATTCGGTGCCGGCTTCCCGCCGGATAAACTGTGCCGCCGCGTGCGCGACGAGCTCCTCCGCGCGGCCGCTTTGCTTGCTCGGTTCGGTTTTCATCCCGTTAGAAATAGGGCGCGAATTTACCATACAGTGGTGTTGTTTAATAGTGCCCGACTGGAAACGGCGAAGCCAATGACCCCATGCTCGCCCACGCGTCCGCTATTTCTAACGGGATTCATACTTCGGTCACGACAAACGCGACGAGCTCGTCGCCGTAGGCGGCGTGCGCTCGGCATTCTATTTCGGTGCCGAAGTCTCCCTCGGTGGTGATGTCCTTCACGTCGGCGCGCGCCTGCTGGAGGTTCGCGATACTGCCGCGCGCAATTTCCTCACCCTTGTGCAGGAGCTTGACGCGGTCGCCGACGGTGAGCACGCCCGACGCGTAGCGCGCGCCGAGGACCTGCTTCTTTCCGCTTGAAGAAAATGCTTTCAGCACCAGCGCGCGCCCAAGCTCCTTTTCGGCCGCGACGGCGGGGACGCGCGCGGTGAGCAGTTCCTGCACTTTTTCCGAGAGTTCGTAAATGATGGAGAACGAGAAGATACCGATGCCGTCGCGCTGTGCCAGGTCGCCGGCGATGGCGTCCGTCCCGACGTTGAACGCAATGATGACGCCGCCCGAGGCGTGGGCGGTCTTCACATCATTCTCCGAGACACTGCCGACGCCGGAAGCGATGATACGGACAGCGCCGCGCTCGTGCGTGATTTTCGAGAGTTCGTGCACGATTGCGTCAACCGAGCCGGCGACATCCGCCTTCACAATAAGCGGCAGTTCGGTGATGCCCTCGGCGGCGGCGGTGCGCTCCGGAGCCGCCGCGAGCGCTTTTGCGTTTTCTTCGGCGAGCGCCTCAGCCTCTTTTTTGCTCTTTGCAACGCTGAAGAGGGAACCGGCCGCGGGAAGCTTGCTGAATCCGGAAATATGCACCGGCTCCGACGGTCCTGCGTGTGGAATGCGCGCGCCGCGGAAGTCTTCAATGAAACGGACGGGCGCGTACGCGTCGCCCGCGACGACGAACCCGCCTGTTGCGAGCGTGCCGTCTTTGATAATGAGCGTTGCGGAGGCGCCACGCTTCGGGTCCTGGGTGGATTCAAGCACGAATCCGGTGGCGCTCGCGGAGGTGTCGGCGGTGAGTTCGGCAAGGTCGGAGGCAAGGAGGACGAGGTCAAGAAGCTCGGGGATGCCTTCGCCGGTTTTTGACGAGATAGGCGCATAGGCGATATCGCCGCCCAATCCCTCAATGTAGATGCCGTGCTCAACGAGCGAGTTTTTCGTATGCGCGATGTCCGCGTTATTCTTGTCTATTTTTGTAATAGCGATGAGGTAGGGGATGCCTGCGTCGGTGATGGCGGCGAGTGCGTCAAGCGTTTGCGGCATCACGCCTTCGTCGGCCGCGACAACGAGGATAGCGATGTCCGCCGCGGCCGCGCCGCGCGCCCGCAGCGCCTTGAACGCCTCGTGACCGGGCGTGTCCAGAAAGGTGACGAGCCGGCCGTTGTGCTCGGCAATGTACGCGGCAACGTGCTGGGTGATGCCGCCCGCTTCGCCCGCGACGATATTCGCCTTCCGGATGTAATCCAGAAGGGAAGACTTGCCGTGGTCTATGTGGCCCATCACCGCAATGACGGGCGGCCGAGTCGTCCGCGCCATAATGGCTCTATTTCATCACAAAAATGGCATAATTACAATCTTTGCTAGAATGAAGGCATGTTTTGGAAACGGAGGACATATCTTGATAGCGCCGCGGGGATGAGCGGGAATCCGTCGTCGCCGCACTCCGATGGACGGCGCGCGAAGCAGGTGCTGGAAGACGCGCGGACGGCTATCGCGCGGCTTGTTGAGGTGCAGAGCGATGATGTCATTTTCACAAGCGGCGCGACCGAGAGCAATGCGCTTGCGATTCTCGGGTACGCCCGCGCGCTCCGCGCGCGGGATTCGGGCCGCATCCATATGCTCTACCTGCCGAGCGCCCACGCGTCGGTGGTGGAGCAGATGAAAATGCTTGCGGAGGAGGGAGTCGCGGACATTGAAGCGTTGCCGATACGCGATGCGCGTGTTGACACCGAAGCGCTCGCGAAGATGCTCCGACCGGAGACCGTGCTTGTTTCTATGGACGCGGTGTGCGGCGAGACGGGCGTGGTGTGGAATACGCGCGAGGTGGCGAGCGCTCTGCGCGAGCCATCCCGAGCGAAGCGAGGGATAGCGCTTCACGCGGACGCGAGCCAGGCGCCCTTGACCGAGAAGTTTTCCCGCGCGCACTTTGACGCCGACCTGCTCACCTTTGATGCGTCAAAAGTCGGTTCCGTCCGCGGCATCGGCGCGCTCGTTGCGCACCGCACCATTCCGCTCGCTCCGCTGTATCGCGGCGGGGGACAGGAGCGCGGTGTGCGGCCCGGAAGCGAAGCGCCGGAGCTCGCACGGGAATTCGCGGCATTGCTTGGCGCCGCCGCGCATGGCCGCGATGCATTTCGCGCTTCCGCCATGCGCATGCGGGCACAACTTACGGCGCGCATCACCGGCACCATCCCGGACGTATATATAAACGAAGGTCGCGCGCAGGCGCCGCATATCCTCAACCTATCGCTCCCCGGACGGGATACGGATTACCTCGTCGCACTCCTTGACGAGGCCGGGTTCGCGGTCGCCACGCGGAGCGCCTGCGAGACCGATTCGGAGGAGGGTTCGCGCGCCGTGTTCGCCCTGACCGGCGACCGCGAGCGCGCCCGCGCGACCTTGCGCATCTCGTGGGCTCCGCGTCCTCGCGGAGGGGTCCGCCCGAGCGAACTCCGCCGTTTCGCAGGGGTGTTGGTACGGGCAGTCGCATTTATTGACAGTACTAGGCTCGGGTAGCATTATAGTGGTATGAATCCCGTTAGAGGTCATAAACAGCGAAGTGAACGAGACCTTATGGGTCATGGTCGAAACATATTTATTATGGGCGCTAATAGCGTACGGAAATCTTTGATTTCCTACCTCTAACGGGATGAACATAGAGGAACTCTCCAAATCTCAACTCATCCTGCTCACGATTCTCGTGAACTTCGTGACCTCGGTCGCGACCGGCATCCTGACGGTCTCCCTGCTTGACCACGCGCCGGCATTCGTGACCCAGACCGTGAACCGCGTCGTTGAGCACACCATTGAGACGGTCGCTGCCGCCGCGCCCGCCGCCGCGCCCGTGCAGGCGCCTGCGCCGTCAAATCAGGACCTCGTCACGGCCGCCATCGGCGCGGATGCGGCGCGCGTGGTCGCTATTTACTCCGCGGACACAGGGACGTCTACGCCGGCGGTGAGCGTCGGCACCTACATTCCGAAAGCGCGCGCCGTCGCGACGGCGGCGCAGGACTCGCTCCCGCAGGAAGCACTCATTGAATTCACCGACGGTTCCTATGTTGCCGCATCCATTTCGCATGCCGGGAAGGGAATCACGGTCTACGGTTTCGCCGACGACGCCGTATTGCCGAATATGACTTCGCCGACACTGCTTGATACGAATTCCCTGAAGCTCGGTGAGACGGTGCTTGCGCTCGGTGCCGACGGCTCCGCTTCCACCGGCATCGTCTCGCGGGTGAGTACCAAGGGTGTGTACACGACCCTGCCGGACATCGGCGTCGGGAGTGCCGCCGTTGACCTCTCGGGCAATCTCATCGGCGTGAGCTCGGGAGCGGCACCCGGGTTCCTCATCAGCGCCGCCACCATCACCGCGCTTCTGAACGCGACCTCAACGACAGCCGCCGTTGCAACTTCTACCGCCGCGGCACGGTACTAGTTCATAGCTATGCCTCCGTTTACCAATTTCACTACTAAAGCCAAAGAAGCGGTGCGCCGCGCGCATGAGCTCGCGATAGAACGCGGACAGAATCACGTGTCGCCGCTCCACTTGCTCGCCGCGCTCGTGCTCCAAGAGGAGTCGCTTGTGTTCTCCATACTGGACCGTATGGAGGTGGATACCATTATGCTCGCCGACGCCGTGCTGGAGCATTTGGAAGCGCCCGAGACCGCGTCGGTGCTCTCGCCGTCGTACCAGATCTATCTCACACCGGAGCTCGCACAGGCGCTTGAGACGGCGGGGAAGATTGCCGCGCGTATGAACGACACCTTCGTCGGCACCGAGCACCTTTTTCTTGCGGTCATTGAGCACCCGGGCCCCGCGGGCGATATCCTCGCGCGTTTTTCCATCAATCGCGACGCGGCGCTCGCCATACTGAAAGAACTGAAGAGTTCCAAAGACGGCCAGGGTGCGGAGCCGAAGCGTTTCCGCGCGCTCGCCAAATACACGCGCAACCTCACCAAGCTCGCCGCCGAGAACAAGCTTGACCCGGTCATCGGCCGCGACCTGGAGATAAACCGCGTCATCCAAATTCTCGCGCGCCGCACCAAGAACAACCCCGTCCTCATCGGCGAAGCCGGCGTGGGGAAGACCGCCATTGCCGAGGGGCTCGCCGGGCGTATGGCGACGAATGATGTTCCCGAGTCGCTCAAGGGCAAAGAACTGCTCTCGCTTGACCTCGGGCTTATGATTGCCGGCACCAAGTACCGCGGCGAGTTTGAAGAACGGCTGAAGAACGTGATGAAGGAAGTGGAGCGCGCGGAAGGGAAGGTCGTCCTCTTCGTGGACGAACTCCACACGCTCGTGGGCGCAGGCGGCGCCGAAGGCGCGCTTGACGCGTCCAATATGCTGAAGCCGGCGCTCTCGCGCGGCGAAATGCGCGTCATTGGCGCGACGACGCTGAAGGAATACCAGAAGTACATAGAAAAGGACGCCGCGCTCACGCGCCGCTTCCAGTCCGTGTTTGTATCCGAACCGACCGTGGAGGACGGCATCGCCATTTTGCGCGGACTCCGCGACAAATACGAGCTCTTCCACGGCGTGCGCATCACCGACGGCGCCATCGTCGCCGCAGTGGAACTCTCTGCGCGCTATATCAGCGACCGCTTCCTGCCGGACAAGGCCATTGACCTCATTGACGAGGCCGCCTCGGGGCTGCGCATCGCGCTGGAAAACAAGCCGCCCTTGTTGGAGGAGACCGACCGGAAGATTCGCCGGCTGGAGATTGAACGGCAGGCGCTCCAGAAAGATTTGGAGGGTGAGCACGCGAAAGAAATCAAAGAGCGCATCAAGGTCATTGACAAGGAAGTCGCCGACCTCCGGGAAAAGACCAGCGAGCTGGAACTCAAGTGGAAGAACGAAAAGGAGGTGCTCATCGGCATCCGCGCCGATAAGACCGAGCTGGAGTCGCTCAAGGTGCAGGCCGACAATGCGGAAATGGCCGCCGACCTCGGCACGGTCGCGGAAATCCGGTACGGCAAGATTCCGCACATTCAGAAAGACCTGGAGATGAAGCTGAAGCGGCTGAAGACGCTCCAGAAATCGCGCCGCGTCCTGAACGAAGAAGTCGCCGAACAAGATATCGCGGCGGTCGTTTCCCGCTGGACGGGCATTCCGGTCGCGCGCATGCTTGAAGAAGAGGCGGCGAAGCTCGGCCGCATGGAAGACTCGCTCAAAGCAAGCATTATCGGCCAGGACAACGCGGTCAAGAAGGTCACCGACGCGGTGAAGCGTTCGCGCGTGGGCATCAGCGACCCGAACCGCCCCATCGGCTCGTTCCTCTTCCTCGGGCCGACCGGCGTCGGGAAGACCGAGCTCTCGCGCAAGCTTGCGGAGTTTATGTTCAACGACCCCGAGGCGCTGGTGCGCGTGGATATGAGCGAATTTATGGAGAAGCATTCGGTGGCCAAGCTCATCGGCGCGCCGCCGGGCTACGTCGGCTACGAAGAATCCGGTACCTTGACCGAGCGCATCCGCCATCGCCCGTACGCGGTGGTGCTGTTTGATGAAATAGAGAAAGCGCACCCGGAAGTGTTTAACATCCTGCTTCAGGTGCTGGATTCCGGGCACCTCACCGACGGCAAGGGGCGCAAGGTCAATTTCAAAAATACGATTATCGTGCTCACGAGCAACATCGGCGGCGAATTCATTGACCGGCTCGCGCATATCGGCTTCGGCACCGCCGGTGCGACCGATGCGATGCGCTATGAGGAAACGAAGGAGAAGGTGATGGACGCGCTCAAGGAGCACTTCCGCCCCGAGTTCCTTAATCGGCTGGACGACATCATCATCTTTGACGTGCTCGCCAAGGAAGCATTGACGCGCATCGTGGACACGCAGGTGGAGGAGGTGGTAGAGCGGCTGCGGGAGAAGCGCATCGCGCTCGCCTTTTCTCCCGAGGTGCGGAGCTGGCTCGCCGAGAAGGGCTACAACCCGCAGTACGGCGCCCGCCCGCTCCGGCGCACCATCCAGGACAAGATACTCACGCCGCTCGCGTCCTTGATGGTGGACCAGGGATTGATGGAAGGCGGCACGGTCACCGTGTCCATCAGGAACGGCGAGCCGCATTTTGACGTGAAGAAGCGCGCGCCGAAGAAGGCGCGGGTAAAAGAGGCAACCGTTGCGTAATCACGGCGTTTCTGCTACCGTTCTCGTATGTCACAAGACCGCCTCATTCGGATACAATCATCTGCTTCTAAGCATATGTTGATTACCCGCAAGAATAAGAAGACCGTGGAACGTAAGATACAGGTCACGAAGTACGACCCTATTGCGCGCAAGCGCGCGGTATATAAAGAGATAAAGTGGAAGGGTAAAGGAGGTTAATTGAAACGAAAAACCGCCCCCTCGGGCGGTTTTTCGTTTCGTTATACACCGGTGCGTGCCTGAATACCCGTTCCGTATGTTTTAATACGTGCATATGGTTACGCCGGAACTCACCGCCTACGTGCGTCAGCAACTCGGAGCGGGAATGACAAAGGATGCTATCAAAACCCTGTTGTCTTCAATGGGGTGGAATGAGCAAGATATGAACGATGCGTTCCTTGGGGTAGGGAACGCGCAATCGCCGCAACCGAGCGCCGCACAACCGAGTACGCCGCCGGCTGTCTCGCGCCCGGCCCCCGCGCGACCGGCCGCTTCGCCAGCGCCAACTATCGCTTCGCAGCAGCCCGTCATTCGGATGCCTGAGCGCGATGTCATCCTCCCGCCCGGCCTTGCCGCTACCGCTACCGCTGCCGCCGCTGTCCCGCCGACCGGTCCGAAAAGCCATACCGGGGTGTGGATTGCGGCGGCTGCCGCTTTGCTCATCATCGCCGCCGGCGGTTTTGCGGCGTATTACCTCGGCGTCTTTTCTTCGCCGGCGCCGGCGCCGGCAGTGCCTACCACACTGCCCGTGGCGGCAACCGGTACGCCGTCCGAACTGACCGCCTCATCCTCCGCCGCGCAGGCGCCGGCATTCCTGGCGGGCTCCTCCACGTTGGATTCCTTAACCGCCGGTTCTACCGCCCCGTCTCCTACGGCGACACTAACTATCAACAATGCCACGTCAACCGTCGCAACGGCGTCAACCTTTACACTGAAATGGTCATCTACAAACGCCGATACGTTCTCCGCCACGCAGTCGGTATCGGGTTGCCTGATACCGGCTCTGGACACGCCGGACACTACCGTGAGTAGCATCGCCTCCGCACACGGGACGAAGTCACTGTTCGTGTTTACAAAAAGTGACCTCGCGCTTCTCGCGGGATGCAGCATAACCGTCACCTACACGGCGGGAAATGCGACCTCAACCGAGCAAGCGCAGGCCGCGGCAACTATTTCATTCCCCAGCGACGCCAGCACGACCCAAGCGCTTATCAATATGACGTCGTTGCGGCCGTAGCCGCATTTCCACGACTCCGGCTCGCGGGTTCGGCGTACTCGCCGAACATCGCTCCGGCCCCCGCAAAAGCACAAAACCTGCCGAAGGGCAGGTGTTTGTGTCTTTTGCGGGCCCACCAGGAATCGGACCTGGGCTGTCGGTTTTGGAGACCGATGTACTACCATTATACGATGGACCCGTGTAGCCAGAGTAACAGATAGATTGATGGGGGAAAAGCCGCGCGCCGGCAGCCGGCGCGCGGTATGATAGGCATATGCGTTCTCGTATTCCTCTGATTGCGCTCCTCATTGTGGCGGGCTCGTTCGCGGTGCCGCTCGCCGCGCACGCGGCGATACCGTTCTTCGGCCCCGTCGTCCCTGAAAACTATAACGTCTGCCCCGCGAGCTGGGGGTTGCTCATAACCGTCATCAACAATCTCATCAGCCTTCTCATCACGCTTGCCATTGTCCTCGTCGCACCGCTGATGATTGCATGGTCGGGCTTCCTCTTCGTCGTGAATCCGGTGAATGCGAGCGGGAAGGCTCAGGCCAAGAAAATCCTCACCAACACCATCGTCGGCATCGTCATCGCGCTTGCCGGCTGGCTGATTGTGGACGCGATTATGGTGGTGCTCTATAACCCGTCGGCGCAGAGCGGCACGACGGTTCTCGGGACGTGGTCAAGTCTCATCTACGGCAGCACGAGCGATATGTGCCTCCCGCAAGCGGGCGCACTCCCCAACGCCGGCCTGAACCAGGCGCCGGTGACGGGAATGACCGCGACGGGAGGGGCGCTGTCAACATCAATCTCAACCGCGCCGGGCGATCCGTGTAATCCGGCAACCATCGTTGCGGCCGTGCCGAATGTTTCCATAACCAACGCGAACTTACTCGCGTGCATCGCACAAGGTGAGAGCACGTGTGGGAGAATAAACCCCCCGTATACGTTGAATTACAGCTGGAACAAAGACGCCGGCAAGGGGAAAGCGTCAACCGCGGCGGGGGCGTACCAGGTGCTTTTATCAAGTAATCATACGTGCTACGAAAATGCCGCATGTTATACAGCCGCGGGATTACCGACTGACGGAAGCGTTCGGCTTGATTGTCAAAAAGCGTTTGATGCAAACGGGTTTCCGATTTCCGGGACGGCACTGACGAATTGCAAGAATGCCGCGGGAAATGTCGCTTGTAGTGCCGCCGCCGCCGCCTGTCTTCTGAACACGCAAAGTTTTCAAGCGGCATACGCAACCGATCAATATATGTTGAGTTGCCAAAGTCAATATGGCGGCTAATTAATTTTTTACTATGCAAATCAAATTCGCGGGATGGATAGTGCTGGCACTCCTCGGGACGATTGTTGTCGGCATTCTTTGGTATTTCCTCTTCACTCCGAAGGCGCCGCCGTCGCATACCACCCAACAGTCGCCCGTGACGCTCCCTGCAAGCGGCTCAATCACTCCGGTGACCACGTCAACCGGTTCATCAACACTGACAACCTCCGAGAAGATATCGGTAGCCACCCAAAACGGCGGTACCGTGGTCACCAACGATTTCATTCATAATGGTGTGACACTCCCGAACCCCGTAAATGCGGACGACTATTACCTGACCGGCTCATCAACAAACGGATATGCGATCGGGTACCGCACGCCGGCACAATTCTTCACCATTGCGCTTGAGCAAGAACCGCTCGGTCAAACGCGTGCGGCGGCAGAGAACTTCCTGCTCTCAGCGCTCGGTATCAGCCAGAGCCAGTTGTGCAGCCTGAACTATTACGTCGGTACCGATGTCCACACGAATAGTTTCTACGCCGGAAAGAACCTCGGCTTCAGCTTCTGTCCGGGTGCGACGGTGTTGCCGCAATAAAGAACCCCGCCGATGACGGCGGGGACCAGGGTTCTTTGCTGGATAAGGATGCGGCCTCCGCCGCGCATGAGCTAGAGAGCGTTCATTCGTCTCGCGCCAGGGCTCGCGAGACATTCTGAACGCCTCCAGTAACTCCCTCATCGCGGAGTTTGCGCAGCCACGCGTGCTGGCGGCGGGCGTATTGCCAGAGCTTCGCCGAGAGGGTGGGGAGGAGCGATGCCTCGTCGCGCTCGCCGCGCAAGAATTCCCCGACGATGCGGTATTCAAGCCCGAGTTCGTTGAGGCGCGTGTCGCCGACCACGTCACGCACGCGGCGCACCTCGTCTACGAGCCCGCGGTCCATCGCGCTCGCAAGCCGCGCATCAATCCTCGCCCGCAGTTCCTCCCGCGGCGGGTTGCTGATACTCCATTCTACTCCGTACCGTTTTAAATGTTTAACATTTAAAACTTGGCGCGCTGGAACGGCGCCGAGGGCGGCGATGATTTCCAGCGCGCGGATGAGCCGGCGGCGGTTGTGCGGGTCAAGTTCTGCGGCGCGGCGCGCGTCCGCGGAGCGGACGCGCGCGTACAGTTCCTCGGTCGGGAGTTTCTCCAGTTCTTCGCGAAGTGTGGGGTTCGCATCCACGCGCGCCGGCAGCCCATGCAACAGTGCGTTGAAATAAAAATGCGTCCCGCCGACGAGTATCGGCACTTTCCCGCGCGCGGAGATTTCTTCAATCAGGCGCGTCGCGTCCGCGACAAAATCGCCGGCGGAATAGTTCTCCCGCGGGTCGCGGATATCAATGAGGTGGTGGGGCACGCCGCGCATCTCCTCATGGGTGATTTTCTCGGTGCCGATATCCAGCCCGCGGTACACCTGTCGCGAATCAACCGAAATAATCTCGCCCATGAAGGGTTTCGGAAATCCTTCATTTGATGAAGGATTTCCGAAACCCTTCAAAGCAATCTCAACCGCGCGTGCGGATTTGCCCGAGGCGGTCGGTCCCGCGATACAGAGGATTTGTGTTGCCATCAAGCGCGATGGTATCATGCGCCTACACGTAACCCAAAAGCCTATGAAAGAAACCAAGAGCAACTATTGCGAAAATTGCGGCGAATTCCACGACGCGGTGCGCGATTATACGTCGCAGGTGAAGGTGGGCGAGACCATCCCAGACTTTGAGTTTGAGGCGTATCACGGCGGGAAAGTCGTGACAATGAGTCTTTCCAAATTGCGCGGGAAGTGGGCGGTGCTCGTCTTCTATCCGGCGGACTTCACCTTCGTCTGCCCGACGGAGCTGGAAGAGCTGGCCAAGCTCTATCCGAAATTCCAGGCGGCGAACGCCGAGATTATCTCGGTCTCCTCTGATACCGTCTTCACGCACAAGGCATGGCACGATACGTCGGCGGGCATCAAAGAGATCAAATATCCGATGGCGGCCGACCCCTCCGGCAAGCTCGCGTACGCGTTCGGCGTCCTCGTGGAGGGCGGCGAGGCGGTGCTCACGCCGGACGAGGGGCTCGCGCTCCGCGGCACCTTCATCATTGACCCGGCGGGAGTTCTCCGTTCTATGGAA
The DNA here is from genome assembly GCA_027311385.1 of bacterium. Classification (GTDB taxonomy): domain Bacteria; phylum Patescibacteriota; class Minisyncoccia; order Phycocordibacterales; family Phycocordibacteraceae; genus C7867-001. The sequence goes on from DAICZA010000007.1 coordinate 11,597, forward strand.
ATCAACGACAACTCTATGGGGCGCAAGGGCGCGGAGGCATTGCGCAAACTACAGATGGCGCAGTACGTGGAAACGCACAAGGGACAGGTCTGTCCCGCGTCCTGGGAACCGGGCGACGACACGCTTGAACCGGGGCTGGATCTGGTGGGGAAGTTGTAGAACCTTCCAGAAACCTCATCTGCTTTGTTGCGGGTCCCGTTGGTTTTCTCCGTCGTACCTCGGGTACGCCTACGAAAACCAACATCCCGCGCCTCGCATCTGAAGATTTCTGGACAGGTTCTAGAAAAACAAAAAGTGGACTCATGAAGTCCACTTCTTGTTTGCGGTGCCGGGAGAGAGAATCGAACTCTCATGACTTGCGTCGACGGGTTTTGAATCCGTTGCGTCTACCAATTCCGCCATCCCGGCCTGGTGTTCACATTACCATTTTGCTGCGTATTTTTCACCGCGCGAAGTCGTGTTAAAATTCATACAATGAACGACGACGCAGGGTACGTCCCGACCAAATACGACTCGGTCTTTTGGATTGACGTGGACCGCATCGTGCCGAACCCGTACCAGCCGCGCAAAGAATTCAGCGAGGCGGGGCTCGCGTCGCTCGCGGAGAGCATCCGCCAGTACGGCGTGCTCCAGCCGCTCGTGGTGAGCCGCACGGAGGTGGAGAAGGCCGATGGGAGCGGGCTGGAAAGCGTGTATGAGCTCATTGCCGGCGAGCGGCGTCTGCGCGCGAGCCGGCTCGCAGGGCTGAAGCAGTTGCCGGTCGTCATCCGCAGCGGCGAGAGCAATCTCACCAAGCTGGAGCTCGCCATTATTGAGAACCTCCAGAGGGAGGACCTCAACGCGATTGACCGCGCGAAAGCGCTCCAGAAGCTCATAGACGAGTTCGGCATCTCGCATGCCGCGTGTGCGGCAAAAATCGGCAAGAGCCGCGAGTACGTCTCCAATTCACTGCGCCTCCTTTCCTTGCCCGAGCATATGCAGAACGCCATCGTGGCGCGGGAAATCAGCGAGGGGCACGCGCGGCCTTTGATGACGCTGAACGACCACCCGGAAGAGCGCGAGACGCTCTTCAAGGAAATTCTTCTGAAGAAACTGCCGGTCCGCGCCGCCGAGCGCATCGCGCGCTCTATCGCGCAGGAGCGCGTGCACAAGTATCACCGCAAGACGCCCGAAATGGTGGAGCTGGAGAAGTCGCTCACCGAGACCTTGGGCACGCGCGTCATCATAGAGACCAACGCCGAAGGCGGCTGTCTCCGCATTGATTTCTTCTCGCCGGACGACCTCCAGCAGCTGGTTGATGCGCTCGCCGCGGAGCGGAGCGCGAGCGAGGCGGCAACAGCGGCAATGCCGGTATTCCCCAACACCACCCAGCTTTCAAGCGACCCCGTTCCTCCTGCGGCGCCCGAGGAAGTTGACGACGACGAGCTCTACTCCGTTAGTAATTTTTCGGTTTAATTCGCTTTTTTCTTCCAGAAGCGCCGCTGACGCCGCGGCGGTTTTGACTGCTCATTCATCCCGAGTGCGGAACGGATGTGCCGGCGCGCAAGCGAGGTGCGCACGATCTCCAGCCATTTCGCCGAGGGGTGTGCAGAGTCCCGGCGGATAATCTCTACCACGTCGCCGTTGCCGAGTTCGGTATCAAACGACACGAGCTTGCCGTTCACTTTTGCGCCTTGCAGGTGGTCGCCGAGGCCGCTGTGTATCGCGTAGGCGAAATCAATCGGCGTTGACTGCGCGGGCAGGTCAATCACATCGCCTTTCGGCGTGAAGACGAACACGCGATGCGAAAAGAAGTCCTCTTTGAGCCCCTCCACGAACTCCTGCGAGCCGGCGACCTCCGAGTGCGCGTCGGCAAGTTCGGCGAGCCACGGCGGGACCTTGGTCACGCCCTTTGCGCCGCCGTCACTCTTTGAGACGCGCATCAGCGAGGGAATGAGCGAACGGACCCAGGAGAAGGAAAGGGATGAGAAGCGGCTTTTCTGTTCCTCCTTACCAAGCTTTTCAATCCCTTTGCCGAGTTGTTTGTAGGTCATATGCGAGGCGATGCCGAACTGCGCATCCCGGTGCATCTCTTCGGTGCGTATCTGTATCTCCACAATGCCCGCATCGTGGGTCACGACGGTGGTGTGGAGCGAGCGGTAGCCGTTTGGTTTCGGGAAGGCGATGTAATCCTTGAACTCGCCCGGCAGGGGCTTGTAGAGCGCGTGGACAACGCCGAGCGCCGCGTAGCAGTCTTCAATCGTCGGGACGACGATGCGGAGCGCGGCGATATCGTGGATGAGGTTAATGTCGTCGTTTTTCCGTTCCAGCTTTTTGTGCAGACTCCAGAGCCCTTTCATACGGATATCGGTGCGCAGAATGGTCAGCCCTTTCTTCGTGAGTTCTTGTTTCAATTCTTTCTGCAATTTCGTGAGCCCGTCCTCCGTCTCCTCGGTCTTCAGCTTGCGCACTTCGGCGGTGTGCCGTGCGGCATCCGGGTCCACGAACGGGAATGCCAAATCTTCCAGGATGCTTTTCATCTTGCCCATACCGAGCCGGTCGGCAATCGGCGCATAGATTTCCAGCGTCTCCAGCGCGATGCGGCCGCGCTTGTTCTCCGGCACGTGCTCCAGAGTCTGCATATTGTGCTTGCGGTCGGCGAGCTTCACGATAAGCACGCGGATGTCGCTTGCGGTCGCGACAAGGAGGCGGCGGAGCGACTCTGCGTGACGTTCGGCACCGCGGTACTTGTGCGTGCCGAGCTTTGTCACGCCGTCCACGATGAAGAGCAGTTCCTTGCCGAACTCCTTCTCCATATCAGTGCGCGAGACGCGGCCGTCCTCCACCGCGTCGTGAAGCAAACCGGCGGCGATGGTCGTTGCGTCCATACCGTATTCGGCGAGTATCTTCGCCGTGGCGGCCGCGTGGACGAAATACGGCTCGCCCGAATAGCGCGTCTGCCCCTCGTGCGCTTTCTTGGAATACTCGTACGCCTTCTCCACGAAGGCGATATCCTCCGGCGATGCGCCTTCCATCAGGGCGACAATCTCCTTGACGGTGGTCATAGGAGGTTACTATACACCGTTTGCTTTGTTTTTGTCACAAAAGTGGTACAGTAGGTCCGCTCGTCAACCAGAGGAGAAACGACCATGTTCTTTGCACGTTGCGTGGTATGGGTAGTCGAGAGATTACCAAAATCGAAGTTTCGGAGAGAGGCGGGTTTGATACTCAACTACGCTGATTGCAGAAAGAAAGTCATTGCGTGGCACCGAACAGAGCTCGGGAGGCTGAATGCGGATTTCGATTTGCAGCAAGCCGCCCTTAAGCTCGTCGCTGCCATGGATAAGGCGCATGCGGAAGGGGTTAAGCCCGATGACCCGAAGTATCCCGACATATGGGACTACATCGACTGGCGAGAAGAAGTAAGAACCAACTCTTACATTCTCAACAGGTTCAGAAAGACCGGAGACGAGCGCATGCAGAGACTGGCTGAAGCGATCCGGGAGTATCCGCAGGAACGCGTGGATGCCGTGATGCAAGCCTGCCAAGATGCGCTCAAACCAGAAAAAAAGAAATAACGAACACAATCAACAGTTACATTCAACGTCCAACGGCCCGTCTCCCCGGGCCGTCTCTTATTTCAGGTATTCGGCGGCTTCTTCCGGTGTAAAAGAATCGGCGTTGGTATTTTCCGGCAGGTAGATGCGGCGGAGGCCTTTCTTCAGGAAGAGCCCCTGCTTGGATTTATAGAGCACGAGATTTTTGCCGGTGCGCGGATGCTTGCCGATTTCTTTGACGACTTCTACGCCCTTGGGCGGTTTCTTCGGTTCGGCAAGGAGCGCGAGCGCCTCGTCAAGCGTGATGGTGTACGGGTCGCCGACCTTCGCTTTGAGCGAGCGGAACTCGCCGTCGCTGCCCACGTAGGGTCCGAAGCGTCCGGTGGATGCGAAGACCGATTTACTGGTAGACGGGTGCATCCCCAGCTCGCGCGGAAGCGAGAGGTACTTCACCGCGTCGGCGAGCGTCACACTCGCGAGGTCGGTGCCGGCGGGAACGCTTGCCCGCTTGGCTGCGATTTTCGGCCGTCCGCGGCCTTTCTTTGCCGGCTTTTTCTTTCCTTTCACCTCCTTCCCGTTTTCTGACTCATCTTCCTTCTTTGCTTCCTCCGGCAACGCCATTTCCACATACGGCCCGAATCGTCCGGTCTTCAGGTAAATGGGCGCGCCGGTCTCGGGGTGGACGCCGATGGGCTCATCATTTTTGAGCTCGGTGCCTTCTTCGGTGCGCGCGCCGAGGCAGTCGGGGTACTTCTTACAGCTCATAAACACGCCGCCGCGGCCGAGCTTGAATTCCATCGGACCGCCGCACAAGGGGCAGGGGAACTCCGGCGGGACATCGCCGAGCGAGGTCGCCTTCGGCAATTTATCTTTTGCGCGCACGGCTTTCTCAAACGGGCCGTAGAACGCGGCGAGCGTTTCGGTGTAGCCGCGTTCGCCGCGCGCGATTTCATCCAGCTCGTCTTCCATCTCGGCGGTGAAGGTATCGCTTACGTAGGTCGGGAAGTTCTCCTCCAGCCAGCCCGAGACAACCATACCGGTCGCGGTCGGCTTGAGCGCGCGGCCGAGCTTCTCTACATAGCCGCGGTCGGCGATAGTTTTCATAATGGACGCGTAGGTGGACGGCCGGCCGATGCCGCGCTTCTCCAGTTCCTTGATGAGCCCCGCTTCGGTGTAGCGGTTGGGCGGCTCGGTCTGCTTCTCTTCGGAGGAGAGCGACAGGAGCGTGAGCGGGTCGTCGACGGCGAGCTTCGGCAACTCTACGTCTTCGCCGCGCGCCGCCGTATCAAGCGCGAGCCAGCCGGGGAAGAGCATACGGGAGCCGTTTGCAGTGAAAAGCGGAATCTGTTCCGCATCCGCTTTTGCCGTGATGTTCGTGCGCATAATCTTCGCGGCGGCCATCTGCGAGGCGAGCGCGCGCGTGCGAATGAGCGCGTACAGTTCCGTCTCGTCGGGCGTCGCGCCGGCGCGCTCGTGCGCGGGGTCGGTCGGTCGGATGGCCTCGTGCGCCTCCTGCGCGTTCTTGCTGGTGGTCTTGTAGGCGCGCACGTGCAGGTAATCCTTACCGAATTCCTTTTCCACGACGCCGGCCATCTTCGCCACTGCCTCCTTCGCGAGGTTCACCGAGTCGGTGCGCATATAGGTGATGTGGCCGGCCTCGTACAACTTCTGCGCGGCGCGCATCGTGCGCGAGGGCGCGAAGCCCAGCCGGGTGGACGCGGTCTGCTGGAGCGTAGAGGTGGTGAACGGCGGGCGCGGATTGCGCTCCTCGGCTTTTTCGGTAACGGCGCCGACACGCCACTTCGCGCCCCGTCCGGCCTCCAGTATGCGTTCGGCTTCTTCCTTCGTCGCGGGTTGTTCCGTGCAGGTCATGCCGATGTCGCCCTGCTTTGATTTGAAAAGTGCGGAGAGGACGAAATAGACGACGGGGATGAACGCCTTTATCTCGCGCTCGCGCTCGGCAAGGATGCGCAGCGCGGGTGACTGCACGCGTCCGGCCGAGAGTCCGTAGCGCACTTTCTTCCAGATGAGGCCGGAGAGGTCATAACCCACGATGCGGTCCAGCACGCGGCGCGCCTCCTGCGCCCGGCGCAGGTTCTCATCAATTGAGCGCGGGTGGGCGAGCGCCTCCTCAATGGCGTCTTTCGTTATTTCATGGAAAACGACGCGTTTCGGCGACTTTAGTCCGGCGACCTCCTTGATGTGCCAGGCAATCGCTTCGCCCTCGCGGTCGGGGTCGGTCGCGAGATAGATTTCATCGGCCTTTGCGGCGGCGTGTTCAATCTTCTCTATCACCTCGCGTTTCTCGGCGGGGATGACGTAGCGCGGGGTGAATCCGTCTTCAATATCAACGGCATCTTTGTTGGACTTGGGCAGGTCGCGGACGTGCCCGACCGACGCGAGGACGGTGTAGTCCTTGCCCAGGTAGTGCCCGATGGTCCGCGCCTTGGTCGGCGACTCCACAATAAGTAATCGTTTGGCCACACGTTAACTCATAACGCGCATACCTATATATGGTCAAGTGCGGCTATGAGATTTCCACGCGTATCGGATGATGGTCGGAGCCGTACCGCTTGCGGAGTATCGCCGCCTCTTTGACGGAAAGCGAATGCGATACGAGGATGTGGTCCAGCTGGCTGTCGGCGAACGCGTGCGTACTTTTGCCGCGAAGCGGATTATGGAGTTCGTGCTCAATGCAGTGCCTCTCAATCTGCGTACGCTCGCGTTTGTAGCGGACGACATCCATGAGCGAACCGCCGAGAAACCAATTAAGTATGGAAATGCGCGGCGACTCAATGGTGTTGAAATCGCCGCACACGATAGTGGGTACGGACGGGTCGCGCTCCGCCATCGCGAGCTCGAATTCTCGGACGCGTAAGTCCGGGCGTGTAAGCGCAGTGTGGAGATTGAACACGCGGACGGGACCTTTTTTCGTTTCTATGTTTGCGTACAGGCCGCTCCGGTTGCGGATTGTGGTCCAGTGCATGGGGCGCATCAGGCGGACGAATAGGCGAGTGCGAAGCGGGAGCGTGGGCCAGTACTCCGGGAACAGGAATGAATTGTACGAAATGATGGGATGGCGGGACAGTATGACGAGGTGCAAGCGCTTCACGGGACTGAAGAGACGCTCCACATCAATCGCCTCGGCGAGGTGGTAGGGGAGTGTCTTCAATCGCTCAAGGAATGCATCCGGCACTTCCTGCAGGCAGAAGATATCGGACTGTGCATTCGCGACAAACGCGAACGCTTCGTCGAGTTTCTTGGTACGAAACAGCATATTCCAGGAGTAGATAATCATAGGCGGTGCCACGCGCCGAACTCCTCTTTGATGAGGCCGCGCAGTTCAAGCGAGACGAGCGCGGTGAGGAGGTCGCCCGCGCCGGCTCCGCCGGCGCGGAGTATCTCGTCGCGCGTCTTCGGCTCCTCAAGCATACTCCATACAACCAGTTCCGTGTCCTCAAGGTCGCTCGGGGCGGCGCCACGCTCGCCGGCCTCGCGCGGCGGTATCCCGAGCGCCTCCAATATGTGGAGCGGCTCGGCGACGAGCGCGGCGCCGATTCGGATGAAGAGGTGCGAGCCGAAGGCGTGCGGGTCAGCAATGCGGTGGGGAATGCAGAGCAGGTCGCGGTTGTATTCAGAGGCGAGCCGCGCGGTGATGAGCGTGCCGGATTTCGGTCCCGCCTCAATGACAAGCACTGCATCGCTTATGCCGACCATAATGCGGTTTCGGGACGGGAATTCTCCCAGCCGCGGCTTATGCATCGGTTCCTGCTCCGACACGAGTGCGCCGCCTGAAGAAAGTATGTCCTGTGCGAGTCCGAAATTCGTCCGCGGGCCGATGACCGCATCGTCAAGTCCCGAGCCGGGGATGGCGATAGTGTGGAGCCCGGCGGAGAGCGCGGCTCTGTGCGCGCACGCATCCGCGCCGAGCGCGAGGCCGCTCACAATGGATATGGTGTAGCCCGCGAGCCCGCTGATGAGCATCTGGCACGCTTCCTGTCCGTAGCGCGAAAGCGCCCGCGAGCCGACTACAGCAAGAAATTTCGTTCCCGCAGGCGGGAGCGCTCCCCGCATCCACAGTCGTTTTGGCGGCTGGGGTATCTCCAAGAGTTGTGCAGGCCACTCCTCGCGCGCGAGCTCGCGGATTTCCATAGCTGCAGTATAATACGGAGCACTATGTTGGACATACATTTCATACGGGAGAACGCCGATGTCATAAAAGCCGGCGCGGTGAAGAAGAAGATTGAGGTGGACATTGACCGTCTCATTGCGGTGGACGACGAGCGCAAGGGTATCCGGCAGGAGCTGGATATGAAACGCGCGGAGCAGAATCGCCGCAGTAACGAAATCAAAATTGCAAGCGGCAAGGAGCGCGAGAAACTCATTGAGCAGATGCAGCACCTGAAGGCCGGTATGGCCGAGGCCGAAGAGCGCCTGAAGGGTGTAATGGCGGAGTGGCAGCAATTGATGCTCTCTGTGCCGAACATCCCCGATATGTCCGTGCCCGACGGCGACAGCGACGCCGATAACCTGGAAGTGAAGAAGTGGGGGGAGCCGACGGAGTTCTCATTTACGCCGAAAGACCACATTGAACTGATGACGGCGCTTGATATGGCCGACTTTGAACGCGGCACAAAGGTCGCCGGCTTCCGCGGGTATTTCCTCAAGGGCGACGGCGTTCTCTTGGCGAACGCGGTGTGGCAGCTGGCGCTCAAACATTTCGGCGGAAAGGGGATGACGCTGATGAGCGTGCCGAGCTTGGTGCGCCGCGAACCGTTTATGGGTACCGGCTACTTGCCGCAGGGCGAGGAGGATTTGTATAAGACGCAGGACGGTGAGTATCTCGCAGGCACCGGCGAAGTCGCGACGATGGGCTACTACATGAACGAGACGCTTGATATGGAGAAGCTTCCCGTGAAGTTTCTCGCGTTCTCGCCCTGCTTCCGCAGAGAAGCGGGCGCGCACGGCAAGGACGTGCGCGGGCTCATTCGCGTGCACGAATTTTTCAAATGGGAGCAAGTCATCCTCTGCAAGGCGGAACACGACGAGTCCGTCCGTATGCACGAATGGCTCAACCGCAATACCGAGGAGTTCATAGAACTTTTGAAGATTCCGTATCACACCGTCGCGAATTGCGGCGGCGACCTGGGGCTCGGACAGGTTAAGAAATATGACGTTGAGTTGTGGGTGCCGGGAGAGAAGAAGTACCGCGAGATAAGCTCGGCATCTTACTTCCACGATTTCCAGACGCGCCGGCTCAACATCCGCTACCGCGATGCGGAAGGGAATATGCGTTTCCCGCACTCGCTGAACTCCACCGCCATCCCGACGCCGCGCATCCTCGTCTCCATCGTTGAAAACTATCAGCAAGCGGACGGCACCATCAAGGTACCCGACGCGCTTGTGCCGTATGTCGGTAAGTCGGTCATCGGCGGAGCACGGTAGCGCCCGGCTCGCGGCGCGGCGCAGGAGCCGCCGCCGCCGCGCTTCCATCGCGCTCGCCGTCCTTTTTGTTCTTGTGTGCGCAGGCATCGTGTACGGGCTCAATCAGGGCGCGACGCGCATCTCGCACATCACCGTCTACGGCGCCGACCAGTCGCTCGCCGCGTATGCGACAACGGCGATGCAGGGGAAGTATCTTGGTCTCATCCCGCGCGACTCCACATTCTTTTTCCCCGCGTCGCGCATCCGCGCCGCCATTATGAGCGCACATCCGGAGATTGCCGCCGTGGCGCTCTTCCGCGACGGGTTCTCCGGTCTCTCCATCCGGGTGGACGAGCGCGTGCCTATCGCGCGGTGGTGCGGTGCGCCGCCTGATTCATCAAGCGCCCCTGCGACGAGCACGCCGGCTGTCGCTGACTGCTATCTTTTTGATGCAAGCGGTTTTGTGTATGCGACAAGCACCAGCGACGTCCGGCCGGTAAATTCGTTTATTCTGTACGAAGGTTCCGCGACCAGCAGCGAACCCGTCGGCGAGACGCTTCCGGATGCGGCGAAACTCCCCGCCGCCTTTGACTTCGCGCGGCAACTCGCCCCGTTCGGCTCGCCGGCTACGTCAGTTGTTATCACTAACGACGAGGTGCGCGATTATCTCGCAAGCGGAACGTACCTCACGTATGTCCTCGGCGACGAACAGCACGCCTATGCCGCGCTCTCCTCCGCGCAGGCCGACTTCAATCTCGCCGACGGTTCGGTGGACTACCTTGACCTGCGTTTTGACGGGAAGGTGTATCTGAAAAAGAAAGGAGAATAGGAGAGAGAAGGCAGAGAGCAAGAATTTCTGATAGGGTGTTTGAATGAATTTCTGGAAGTCG
>DAICZA010000008.1 GCA_027311385.1 bacterium
ATAAAAGCGCCTGGAAGCGCTCTCTATCTTTATCGTCTAAGAAAATATCTCGCTTCTCCACCCCTCTACAGTAAACGTGGTAATACTCTCCTTCCGAAAAAGAGATCTTCCTATTCATTGCGAACATTTTACCACCCAATACAAGGTGAGACCTTGTATTGGGTGGCTATCCACACCGTACTCTCACTCTACTTGTGTTTTATTGATATTTCTGGCATACTTTTCGCACTCGCAGAGTATTCGAGCTTCGCTCGGCCGCAAGGCCGCAAGTGTTCAGTTTCGGCGAGGTTAATCAGTTAGATCCAATACACAATGGACAGTCCAGCAGAAGGTTCGGTACAGGGGAACAAGCTTTACGTAGGCGGAATTCCCTACCGCTCCACGGAAGACGATTTGAAGAAGGCCTTCGGTGAGGCCGGCAACGTCGTGTCCGCGAGCATTATCAGCGACCGGATGACGGGCCGCTCGCGCGGCTTCGGCTTCGTGGAGATGGCGACCGAGGCGGAAGCGCAGGCGGCTATCGACCGCTGGGACGGCAAGGAGATGGACGGGCGTACGCTCTCCGTTTCGTTTGCCCGCCCGCAGGGCGACCGGCCTCCGCGCCGCGAAGGCGGTTTCGGCGGCGGCAATGGCGGCCAGGGCGGCTACGGCGGCCAGGGCGGCTACGGCCGCGGGGGGTACTAATCCTCTGCGCTGAAAACAAAAACACCCGCGCTCACGCGCGGGTGTTTTTGTTTTTGTATAACGCGACTATTCTCGTATGAAAACTTGATCGGTTAGAAACGGAAAAGTCCCGCGTGGGGGCTTTTCCTGCCCGTTCACCCTCTTCCGGGAATGAGCCTCGTTGTACAAAGTGGTCCTAGGTAGCGAGCGGTGTATCGTCGCATGTAACGGACCGGTGAAGTAGGTAAGGTTCTTCCCAATTGAGGATGAACTCCCTATATTTTCGGACGGTGTTTCTGGGAAGTCAAGCAAAATCAGCGGATAAAACAGTGCAAAAGCTGTGCATATCTCTGTATAACCTATAAAAGCATCTCCTCCGACAAAATATGGTAGCGTCTACCTATGACTCGCGACGAGCAGTGGCTCCTGGAGGAAAAGTACGGCCTGACTGCGAGCGGTCTCGCTCAGGCAGACGGCCGCGCGGGCGCGGCATTTGAGGATGACCGCAAGCGGCTCGCCGCAGGCGAGCCGCTTGCGTACATCATCGGCTACCAGCCGTTCCTCGGTTTGAATATTTATTTAGACTCGCACCCGCTCATCCCCCGCCCCGAGACCGAGTGGTGGACGGAGCAGCTCTTACTCAACTTGGCGGTTGAACCGCCAAGTGAACCTCAACTTGGCGGTTCAACCGCCAAGTTGGAATTTTTGGACATCTGCGCGGGGAGCGGCGCCATCGGCTGTGCGGCGCTCGCGAAACTGCCGGACGCGCAGGTGTACTTCGGCGAGATTGACCCGGCACACGAGACGACCATCCGGAAGAACATCCGCGAGAATCATCTGGATGAGTCGCGCGCGGACGTGCGCATCGGCGACCTTTTCGCGCCATTCGGTGCTTTGAAATTTGATGTGATTGCCGCAAACCCGCCCTACGTCCCCGCCGCCCGTGAGCTCCCGAGAAGCGTCGCCGACCACGAGCCGCCGCTTGCGCTCCTCGCCGGCGAAGACGGGCTCAACATTATCCGCCGCATCGCGGCGGAGCTCCCGAACCGCCTCGCGCCGGGCGGCGTCGCATGGATTGAGTGCGATAGCGCGGCCGCCGCAGATGCGCAGAAGCTCTTTGCGGCACGGGGCCTCCGTGCCGAGATACGCACCGACCAGTACGGCAAACCCCGCGTTATCGTTGTATCATTCCCCTAATGCCTGACCAGCCGCTCCAGCCGTTTGCGCCGCCAACCATCCTGCTCTCGCACCTCCCTCCCGGGCTCTCGGCGGGGCTCCTCGTCACCTGGGGACTCTACGCCGTCTTCGCCCTCTGGACGCTTTTCACCATCGTCGCCATCTACCATTGGCTGAAGTATTCCCATGCCTCGTGGGTCGCCTTCCCGGCGATGGCGGCACACATCATCATCTCGCTTTCGCTCATGTCGTACGCCCTCTCCGGCAACGCACTCTTCCTCGCCGGCTATCTGCCGTAACCGTATGCACGAATTTGAACTAGAGCCGAATGAGCACGTCGTGAGGGAATCGCGCAAGCATTGGTTCCTCTTCCTCGGCGAGCTCCTGCCCTACGCCATCGTCGCCGCCATCCCGTTTGCGCTCCCGAACCTGCTCACGCTCGCGCAGGGCGGCGCGCCCTACGCTGCCCTCCTGGATTACCACAATTCAATACTCGCCCGGGCGGCGCTCGGCGTGTGGCTCCTCGTCACCTGGACGCTCGCCTGGAGCTCCTTTACCAAATACTTCCTCAACGCCTGGGTGCTCACCAACCAGCGCATCGTAGACATCAAACAGCACGGCTATTTCAACCGCGAAGTCTCCAGCTTGTTCCTCTCGCGCGTGCAGGACGTCACGACCGACGTTGTGGGCATCCTCCCGTCACTGCTCGGCATCGGCGACATCAAGGTTGAGAGCGCCGGCGCCGAAGAGGAATTTTATATGCGCGGCATCCCGCGCCCCGAGCAGATGCGCGACATCATACTCAAATACGTCTCCACCAAGCCGGCGGGAACGGGCGTATAAAAACAAAAAGGGCGGCGCAATGCCGTCCCTTTGAATTCCGGTAACGAGAACCGGTGAACAATTATACCTGTAAGTGGCGGGGGGATTGGCCCTGCCTAGCTAGCGGCGACTTGGATCACCTCCTTCCATGTGAATTGAGCCTGCTGGTCGGCGGGCACCTGCCGCCGGCGCTGAATGGCGCGGTCAATCACCTCCTTCTGCTCACCCGAGTGCATCTTGTTGAACTGGTTTGCACAGTCCGAGAGCAGACTGCAGTGGAACCGCCATTCAACGCCGCCAATGATTCTGGTCGCGGCCTTGCGTCCAACCACATCTTCACATACTGGACACTGGTTCATCTCGTTACCTTTCGTTTTTTGTTGAGTGAATGTACTTGGGCAGACCTATCTGCATACCGCCCTCTGCCCAATTCCCATACTGCTCTTACGGAATCATTTGTCAACCCGTTACGCACCTGTCGCCCGCTCGTGATAAAATCGGACTATGTCCGAGCATCTCTCAACCGACCCGTACAAGGGCGTCCGCGATTTCTACCCTGCCGATTGGGCGAAGATGGCGGCGATGTTTGCGCAGTTCCGCGCCACGCTCGCGAAGTGGGGCTACGAAGAATACAACGCTTCCCCGCTTGAACGCGCCGAACTCTACGAAGCGAAAACGTCCGAGGAGATAGTCAACGAGCAGACGTACACCTTTACCGACCGCGGCGACCGCAAGGTGACGCTCCGCCCCGAGATGACCCCCACGCTCGCGCGGATGGTCGCGGGCAAGCGCCGCGAGCTCGCGCTGCCGCTCCGGTGGTTCTCCATCCCGAACGTCTTCCGCTACGAACGGCCGCAGAAAGGCCGTCTGCGCGAGCATTACCAGCTCAACGTAGACCTCGTCGGCATTGCGGCAAACGAAGCGGACATTGAAATCATCCGCATCGCGTCTGAACTCCTCAAAGCGTTCGGCGCGAAAGAGAGCGACTACATCGTCCGCGTAAACTCGCGTGCGCTCCTGACCGCCGCGTGCGCCGCCGCCGGGCTCACCGGCGAGGCGGCGAAGCGATACCTGCATCTCTTGGACAAGAAGTCCAAGATGGACCCGGCGGCGTTTGAGGCGGCGCGGAGCAGTATCGCACCGCGAGACCCGCTAGAGCTCGTAGAGAACGAGGCGGGTGCCTCGCCCGAGCTCGCACACGAGAAACGTGCGCTTCTGGACACGATAGACGCGCTCAAGCGGCGCGGCGTCGGCAATGCCGTCTTTGACGCGACCCTGACCCGCGGCTTTGATTACTACACCGGCATCGTATTTGAAATATTTGACACCAATCCGGCAAACCCGCGCTCGCTCTTCGGCGGCGGCCGCTTTGACCGGCTCGTCGCGCTCTTCGGCAATGACCCCGTTCCCGCCGTCGGCTTCGGTATGGGCGACGTCACCTTCGCCGACTTCCTGGAGACGCACGGGCTCTTGCCGAAGGGAGACGGCGGCGTGCCGGAGCTCTACCTCGGCACACCGAGCGCGGGCGACATCCCCGCCGCTCAGGCCTTCGCCGACACGCTCCGCGCGCAGGGCTCCCGCGTGTTTGTGAACCTCACCGAGAAGTCGCTCGGCGACCAGATAAAAGACGCGGTGAAGCGCGGCATCCCGTTCTTCGTCGCCTACGGCGCCGACGAAGTAGCGAACCAGACGGTGCGGATGAAAATACTCCGCACCGGCGAGGAGGAAGGGCTCCCGCTCCGCGACCTCCCGCTCCGGCTCCGCTCCGGCAGTTAGGTATGCGTCCCGTTAGAAATCACGAACACGTGGTATATAATGACAACGCCATGGCGAGAACTTGTTTTCATAATCGGATAGAGTGCGGCGCAATGAGTGCGTTCGTGTTCTATTTCTAACGGGATGCGCGCCATCACGTTTGATATTGAGTCCATCTCCGATTCGCTGATTCGCGGCCACATTGATGTAAACGAGCAGGAAATCACCGTCGTCGCCATCCACGACTCGCTTACCGGCGAGTACACGCATTATTTCAAAGAAGACCTGCCGAAACTCTGGAAAATCCTGGAGCACACCGACCTGCTTATCGGCTTCAATTCCGACACGTTTGATATCCCGCTTCTGAACCGCTACTACCCGGGCGACCTAGGGCACCTGCGCTCGCTGGACCTCTTGAGCGAAGTGCAGAGTGTGCTCGGCCGGCGCATCCGGCTCCAGTCGCTTGCGGAGGCGACGCTCGGCAAGGGGAAAAAGGGCGACGGGCTCAAAGCCGGACAGTGGTGGAAAGAGGGCAAGAAAGACAAAGTCGCCGAGTACTGCATTGAGGACGTACGGCTCACCCGCGAGCTCTACGACTACGCGCTTACCCACGGCGTTTTGAAATACAAAGACCTGCGCGACATCCGCGACATCAAGCTGGACACCGCACACTGGGAAAAGGAGGCCGCCGCAATGCCGGCGATGACCCACGCCTTCCCGCTCTGACAGTTGACACGCGACAGGGTGGTGCCCATACTGGCGGACAGGTAGTAAAGGACCGGCATTTGTCGGATGTTGCGGAGTTCTTAAAAAGGAGACGGGAATGACAATTATAGAGGTATTGGGGTTGGCACTTATGGCGATGATGCCAATCGCGGCCGGTTTTGAGATCGGATACAAATACGACACCGAAGGGATTAAAGTGTCGTGGTCGTTGCTCATTGAAGCGGCACTGTTCCTGTGGGGCGTACTGCTTTTTGAGCCGGCGGCTATGCACTGGTTGCGCATATCCTTCGGGTACGTGGCGGCGACAATCGTCGTCGCCTACCTTCTGGTTGCCTTGTTCGCCTCTGCCGGCGAGCGATACTATCTGTGGCGCATCAAGAGGTATCGCAGGAAATGGCAGTTCTATTGGCTAGCCCGGTTATTCGGCTAACGGGCAACGCCGAAGCGCGTGGATGCGAAAGCACTCCACGCGCTGTTGTTTTAGTGCTACGCTTGCCGTATGAAGTCCTCTCTTACCGTCCCCATTGCCATCGTTGTCGGCGGCATCGTCGTGGCGGGGGCGGTGTATCTCTCAACGGCGGGAAGTCCTTCGGCGGGTTTGACGAACGGCAATCCCGCGCTCGTGCGGCCGGTGAGCTCCGCCGACCACATCCTCGGCAACCCCGCGGCAAAGGTGATGATTGTGGAATACGCCGACTTTGACTGCACGTACTGCAAGGGGTTCAGCGACACGCTCCGCCAAATCGTCGCGACCGAGGGCGCCAGCGGCCAGGTCGCCTGGGTTTTCCGCGAGTTCCCGCTCAGTGAAATCCACCCGAACGCACTTTCCCACGCGCGCGCCGCCGAATGCGCCGCCCAGGTCGGCGGCAACGACGCGTTCTGGAAGTTCGCGGACGCGCTCTTCTCCAATCAGCCGGTCGTGCCGTCGCAGTACGGTACCATTGCCGCCGATGCCGGCATCTCGGGCGACGCATTCGCGACCTGCTACGCGACCGCCTCAACAACGCTTACTGCGCGCATCTTGGCCGACCGCCAGAACGCGCTTGATATCGGCGCACAGGGCACGCCGTATTCACTCATCCTGACGCCCGGCAAGCCGCCGGTCGTGATGAACGGCGCCTACTCCTACGACGCAGTGAAGCAACTCGTGGACACCGCACTCGGGAATTAGTAAGTGGGTACCCTTTGAGGACGCAGGCGGAAGTGCGATTTTGGAGCGTGCGGGGCGTGACGGCGCGAGCCAGAGCAAATTTCCAGCAGGAAATTATGCGGCTACAAAATCACACTTCCGCCTGTGACTATTCATCCACCAATTCCAGCCGGTAGATAGCAAACGAGTTGTCGCCCTCAAACATATCGGACGGGTTCGGCAGGTACACGCGCCGGCGCGCTATCTCCTCTGTCGCGTCGCTGATGAGCCGGTGGAAGACTTTAAAATCTTCCGTGTGCTTCTTGAAATCAATCTCGTACCGCCGCATCTGCGGAGAGCCGTCGGCGTTCTTCGTCTTCTTGCATTCGTACACGATGAAGCGCCGAACCGGCTTCCCGAAGAGTTCGCGGACGGTGTAATAATTGAAAATCGCCTGGATGATGAAGAGCGGCTTCCCTGCGCCGCCCTTGCTGAACGACGCGACGAACTTGTGGTCTACGATGTCTACCGCGCCCTTCTCCACCCTTGACGCCACCACCAGGTCTGAAATCGCCTTAATCGGGAGCGGGAGCCCCTCCACCTCTACCACGCCCCGCACTTCCACCCCGAGCACCGTGTGCCGCGGCGGGCGCGCGAGGTAGTAGCCGATGGCGCGCAGATACTCTTCTTCCATATGCTTCCGCTTCTCCTTCTTCGCCTTGCGCGACTTCGCCGCGCCGAAATTGAGCTCAAAATCCGCGACGCCCCGCACGTATTCCAGACCCTTCTGTATCGCAATGTCCTTCGGTGCGCCGCTATAAAAGTGCTCCAGCGCGAGGTGCCCCGCGCTGCCGACCACCGCCGCCGGCGTCGTCGGTGTGTCGTATATCTCCTCCACGTAGCGCTTGTACCACGCGAGCGGATTGCGCAGGAACGCCATCAGACTGGAGTGGCTCCAGTGCTTGATGGGCGGCTTCTTGGACGCCTTCTTCTTCATGGGAGCAGTATAGCCGATACGAAAAAAGGCGCCCGAGGGGGCGCCTTTTCATTGAATTAATACGACTTCAGATGCAGTGCGCGGTCGTGCGCGACATTGTTTTCTTATGAGCGATGTAGCGAATTAGAAAACAAGAAGTACTGCTAGGGCGAGTCTAGTAACTCTTAAGATGTCGAGCCCTATCATGTGTGCGGATTTTCTCCAGCGCTTTCGCCTCAATCTGGCGGATGCGCTCGCGGGTCACGCCGAATTCCCTGCCCACCTCCTCAAGCGTGTGATAGATGCCGTCCATCAGCCCGTGGCGCATTTCCAAAATCTTGCGCTCCTTCGGCGAGAGGTCGGCAAGTATCGCTTTGACCTGTTCCGAGAGAATGCGCTCCGAAGATTCCTGTACCGGCGAAGGAATCTTATCGTCGGGGATGAAGTCGCCGAGCGTGGACTTCTCATCGTCGTCCGAACCGACCGGATTCTCCAAGGAGAGCGTGTCCTGATTAATCTTCTCTATTTGGTAAATCTTCTCCGGCTCCACGCCCATCTCAATCGCGATTTCCTCCGCCTGCGGCTCGCGGCCGAGCGCCTGCGAAAGGCGGCGCGAGACCTGCTTGTACTTGGCGATGGTCTCCACCATATGCACGGGGATGCGGATGGTGCGCGACTGGTCGGCGAGCGCGCGGGTAATCGCCTGGCGTATCCACCAGGTCGCGTAGGTGGAGAACTTGTAGCCCTTCTTCCAGTCAAACTTATCTACGGCGCGGAAAAGACCGAGGTTCCCTTCCTGGATGAGGTCTAGGAGCGTGAGGTCGGGCGAGCGGCCGACGTACTTCTTGGCGATGGAGACCACGAGGCGCAGGTTAGAGCGCGCGAGGATGTTGCGCGCCTCGGCATCGCTCTTCTCAATGCGCTTCGCGAGCTCGCGCTCCTCGGCGGCGGTCAGAAGCGGGTACTGCCCGATTTCGCGGAGGTAAATCTGGATGGAGTCGTAGCCGGTGGAGTGGCGGTCTTTGATGTTGCGCGTGGCGAGGTATTCGTCGGCGGCGTCTTCCAGCATCCCGCCCTCAAGCACGTCCACGCCCGCGACCGCGAAGCGCTCGTAGAGCGATTCCAGGAAACTGACGTCGTCTTCCACGTGCGGGAACGACTTCAGGATTTCGCTGTAGGTGACGTAGCCGCGCTCCTTGCCTTTCTCAATGAGTGCTTCGGCGGAGAGCGCCTTCTGCGAATTTGCCTTGGCACGCGCGCCGCGCACGGCGGCGCGCACGACCTGCTTCTTGGTGCGCTTCGCCTTGGCGTGCACAACCTTCTTCGCCTTCTTCTTGGCCGGTGCGCGTTTTGCGGTACGCGTGGCGGCGCGCTTCACCGCCCGCTTTTTTGCGGACTTCGGTGCGCTCTTTTTCTTTTTGGTACTGGATTTTTTGGCCATACTAAAAAATGGAATGGAAAATGAGAACAGGCTAGGCGCCAAGCACGGCGAGGCGCGCTGAAAGCGTCGTGCACCGATTCTGTGCATCACTGACTGCGGAAGCGTCTCCTGACGCCTCCGCCCTGCGCAAATTCGCTACTGCCTCCTGATACGCCTCGCGGATAACCGCTTCTTCAAAGGCGTGGAGAAGCTCGTCTCCCGCCGCCTCGTCCGGACTCTCGCCGAATGTCTGTTCCGCGAAGAACAGGGCTGATTCCGGAATCGCGGCTGGCGGCAGCTCGTGAGCCTCAGTGATTCTAAAATACTCCGATTTGAGGCGCTCTGCAAGCGCCGTTTCAGGGTACGCGTGGACAACGGCGATGAGCTGTTCCGCACGCAATTCGGACGGCACACGCTTCGGCGCAACTTCCCTCTGCACACTTGTAGTACCCCGGTCGGCCGCAAAGTCTTTCGGCGCGCGCTTAAGCGATTCGCGCACAGCCTCGGCCGAGAGTCCGAGCGCGCGGGCGGTCGCTTGTATGAAATGTTCGCGCTCCATCGGGCTCGGGATGGCGGCGAGGAGCGGGAGCACGATGCCCTCGGCAAGCCGGAGGAGCCGGTGCGGGTCGTGCTCCTCGGCCGCGAGCTCCGCGAGGAAGAATTCCACGATGGGCTTCGCGTCGGTCACGCGCTTCGCGAAATCCTGCGGGTCGTCACTGATGAGGTCGGCCGGGTCCTTCCCTTGCGGGAGCCGCGCCGCCTTCACCCGGAGACCGGCGCGGAGCGCGAGCGCCGCCGAGCGCGCGGTCGCCTTGAGCCCGGCGGGGTCGGCGTCCAAGACGAGCATCAAATTCTCGCTGTAGCGCTTCAAGAGCGCGAGATGGCGCTCGGTGAGCGCGGTGCCCGAGAGCGCTATCGCATTCTGGAAGCCCGCCTGATGCGCGTGGAGCACGTCCACCTGCCCTTCCACCAGCATCGTGAAGCCGCGCGTGCGAATCGCGTCTTTCGCCCTGTCCATCCCGAAGAGGATGTCAGACTTGTGGTAGAGCTCGGTCTCCGGAGAGTTCAGGTACTTGGCCTGCTCGTCCGCGGCAAGCGCCCGGCCGGTAAAGGCGACCACGCGGCCGGCGGCGTCGCGTATCGGGAACACGAGCCGATTGCGGAAGCGGTCGTAGTAGGTGCCCGGCTTGCCGTCCGCCTCTTTGATGAGTCCGGCGGCAAGCAGTTCCTGTGTGGAGAACCCCTCGGCGGTGAGGGCTTCCAGAAGCGCACGCCACGCCTCGGGCGCAAAGCCGAGCCGCCACGCGGTAATCGTCTCGCCCGAGAGTCCGCGTTTCTTCGCGTAGGTCTCGGCGGGACTTCCGGAGAGATTGCCCGCGTACCACTCGCCCGCACGGCTCATCAGTGCATGGAGCCGCTCCTTCTTGGACACATCCTCGCGGTCTTTACCTCCATATATGGAGGTTATTTGGACGCCGGCTTTCTCGGCGAGGATTTTCAATGCGCCCTTGAAATCAACGCCCTCTATCTTTTCAATAAATGAGAACCCGTCACCGCCGAGCCCGCAGCCGAAACAGTGCCACGTCCCGCGTTCAAGCGAAACGTGGAACGAACCGGTCTTCTCCTTATGGAACGGACACAAGCCGACCATAGAGCGCCCCGCGCGGCGCAACTTCACATACGGCGCAATGATGTCCTGTATGCTCAATCGTTCCTTGATTTGCTGTACCGTGTCCCCCGCCATGATGGCTTGATTCTACCGTGTTTTTAGATGATTTGACAAAGACACGTGTATGTGTGAATCTAGCCGTAGGCTGAAATTGCGGGTTGCCACCGCATTACCATAGGGGATTCCGATGCTTACACTGCTTGTCGTGACTTCATTAGTCGCGAACGCCACCATCATTATGGGAGCAAGACACATAGGAATATACGCACGAACTAATAACCATCACCATCTCGCAAGGGGCATTGCCCTGGTCTGTATTGGTTTCATTGTCGGATTGGCGGCAGTCGCCACGCTGGCAATATTTCTGCTTCCTCATTGACTGCAGAAGCGCAGGCGGCGCGGACCTGATTGGTTCCGCGCCGTTACACTTTTTATACGTATCCACTGGAGTGAGCAGTTTGTGAAATTGGATAGTTGCGTAGGCGTTCATGCACGGTCTTTTGGCATCGGCTCTGCGCACCGTTCCGACGGTGCGATGCCAAAAGATGAACGCCGGAGCATAAGAAAACGGCCCGCTGGGGCCGTTTTCTGCTGTCCAATTTTACAAACTGCGAACGAAACCTAGAGCGCCCTCGTCTGGCGCGGGGCAAACGAGGTCGTGCGCGACTCGTACTGCGCCGGAGCCGGCCGCTCGGCCTGGAGCTTCGCGATGTGCGCGAACTTCTTGCTGCCCGAGAAGCCGGTGCCGGAGGGGATAAGGCGGCCGAGGATGACGTTCTCTTTGAGACCGCGCAGGCGGTCCACCGAACCGCGCAGTGCGGCGTTGATGAGAATCTTCGTCGTCTGCTCAAACGAGGCGGCCGAGAGGAACGAGCGGCGCGAGAGCGCGCTCTCCTTGATGCCGAGCACGATTTCCTTGGACTGCGGGATAATCTTCCCCGCGTCTTCCATCTCCTTGACCGACTTCACGATTTCCCAATCCTCCACGACGTCGCCGACCGAGTAGTCGGTGTCGCCCGCTTCGGTAATCTTCACGCGCGAGAACATCTGCTTCACGACGACTTCCAAGTGCTTGCGCGAGACCGGCGCGCCCTGCATCTCGTAAATCTTGGACGCCTCGGTGATGATGTACTCCTGCACCATTGCGCGGCCCGCGTGCTCAAAGAGGTCGTCCAAGTCGGCGGAACCGTCGGTGAGAATTTGTCCCCTCACGACCGAATCGCCCGCCTTCACCAAGGGCACGCGCGGATACGGCGCGAGGTATTCGTAGGACGAGCCGTCCTTCTTCCCCTGCCCCGCGGTCGGCGCGACGACGATGACTTTCTCACGGCCTTCCTCCTTTATCTCCACGATGATGCCGTCGGACTTGCTGATGACCGCCGGATTCTTCGGCGAGCGCTTCTCAAACACTTCCTCCACGCGCGGGAGACCGCTCGTGATGTCGCCGCCCACGCTCGCCACGCCGCCGGCGTGGAAGGTGCGCATCGTGAGCTGAGTGCCCGGTTCACCGATGGCCTGCGCCGCGACGGTACCGACCGCCTCGCCCAAGTCAACGAGTTCCTGTGTCGTGAGATCCATACCGTAGCAGGTCTGGCAGACGCCATAGCGCGTCTCGCACGACATCGGTGAGCGAGCGACGACTGTCGTTACCGCCGCTGAGGCGGCGAGTGCCGTGGCGTCGCCCTCGGATAGATAATGATTCTTCTTGAACAGCACCGTGCCGTCGGCGTCCTTCACGTCTTCGGCAAGCACGCGGCCGCGAAGTGCTTCTGCGTAATTGATCTGGATGCCGGAAGCACTCACGCGGTTGATCTTTACACCGCGGTGCGTGCCGCAATCCTTCTCGGTCACGATGGAATCCTGTGCGACGTCAAAGAGACGGCGAGTGAGGTAGCCGGCTTTCGCGGTACCAAGCGCCGTGTCAGTGAGCCCTTTGCGGGCGCCGTGCGTACTCATAAAGTACTCAATCGGATTCAGCCCCTCAATCATTGAGGAGATAATCGGCACTTCAATTGTTTCGCCGGCGGTGTTCTGGATGAGACCCTTCATACCCGCCATCTGCGTCAGGTGGCCGAGCGTACCGCGAGCGCCGGATTTCACCATGTCGGAAACCGAACCGATCGGGTCAAGCTCCGTAATGACCTCATGTTCAACTTCCTGCTTCGCGCCCTGCCAAATCTCAATGACCATACGGCGCTTCTCTTCCTCGGAGAGGAGACCATTCTGGAAGTCTTCCTGTGTCTTGGTGACTTTCGCGGTTGCCTCGTCGATGATGCGCGACTTCTCTTTCGGCACGGAGATGTTGTCAATTGCCCAGGAAATGCCGGAACGCGTCGCATAGTCAAAACCGAAACGCTTCACCTTATTCACGATATTCGGTACAGCGTCAAACCCATACCGCGTGGCACACTCGGTCATAACCCGCGCGAGCACCTTCTTCGTGATGGTCTCATTGATAAACGGATAATCGGCCGGCAACACCGTGTTGAAGAGGAGCCGACCAACCGTCGTCTCAAACGGGTGATTCTCAAACTGCGCATACTTTTCCTTACCCTCAACCGGCATCACCTTAACCTTTGCGCGCACATCAATGGCGCCATACTCCGATGCGAGGATGGCCGCATTCGGCGACGCAAAGTGGTCGCCTTCACCCTTTGCGCCGTCAATTGCCTTGGTGAGCCAGTACACGCCGAGAATGATGTCGAGCGGCTTCTGAATGAGCACCGTCATCTCGCCGTTGCCCGGCTTGAGAATGTTCTTGTTGGCGCTCATGATGTTGGCCGCCTCCCACTGCGCTTCCTCAGAGAGCGGGACGTGCACGGCCATCTGGTCGCCGTCGAAGTCCGCGTTGAATGCGGCACAGACAAGCGGATGGAGCTGAATCGCGTCGCCTTCAATGAGCCGCGGGCGGAATGCCTGGATGCCCTGGCGGTGAAGCGTCGGCGCGCGGTTGAGGAGCACGTACTTGCCCTTAATCGCCTCTTCCAAGAGCTCCCACACCTCCGGCACACCGTCTTCAATGAGCCGGCCGGCACCGCGGATGTTGAACGCGAGCTCGCGCTCGAGGAGGCCGGCGATGACAAACGGGCGGAAGAGCTCCAGCGCCATGTGCTTCGGGAGCCCGCACTCGTCCAGTTCCAAATCCGGACCGACGACGATAACCGAACGGCCCGAGTAGTCCACGCGCTTGCCGAGCAAGTTCTGGCGGAAGTAGCCCTGCTTGCCCTTCAGGTAATCGGCCAAGCTCTTCAACGGACGACGCTGGGCCATCGTCATTGCGCCGGCGGAGGCGCCGCTCTTCCTGATGGAGTTATCCAGGAGCGCGTCCACCGCTTCCTGCAGGATGCGCTTCTCGTTGCGCAGGATGACTTCCGGCGCATGGATATCAATGAGTTTCTTCAAGCGGTTGTTGCGGTTGATGACGCGGCGGTAGAGGTCGTTCACGTCGGAGGTCGCATGGCGGCCGCCTTCCAGCGCAACCATCGGGCGCAGTGCCGGCGGAATGACCGGGATGCGCGTGAGGAAGAGCCATTCGGGGCGGACACCCGAGGCAATCATCCCCGCGATGAGCGAGAGGCGCTTCGCGAGCTTCTCGCGCTCGGCGGCGCCGGCGTGCTGGTAGCGCGCCGACAGCGTCTTCTCCAGCTCCTTGAGGTCGAGTTTTGTAAAAATGTCATAAATAGCTTCCGCACCGATGCGCGCCTCAAAGAGACCGCCGTACTTCACCGAGAAGCGGTGGTACTCCAGCTCGTCCAGCACCTTGCCGACGACGACGCCCTCAATCTCGGCCTTGGTGAGCGTCATCTTCTCTTTGAGCGTATCGCGCTCCTTGTCGCTCCCGAGCGACTTGTACTTGGACTTATATTCGCTCTCAAGCTCGGTCAGAAGACGCTTCTTCTCTTCCTCGGCAATCTTGGTGACGATGTAGCCCGCGAAGTAGACCACCTTCTCAATGTCGGTCGCGGATGCGCCGAGGAGAAGCGCCATACGGCTCGGCACGGAGCGGAGGAACCAGATGTGCGCGACGGGGGTGCACAGCTCAATGTGGCCCATACGCTCGCGGCGCACGATACTGCGCGTGATTTCCACGCCGCACTTATCGCAGACGATGCCCTTGTAGCGGATGCCCTTGTATTTGCCGCAGTAGCACTCGTAGTCCTTCTCGGGACCGAAGATTTTCTCGTCAAAGAGCCCGTGCTTCTCGGAGCGCTGGGTGCGGTAGTTGATGGTTTCCGGCTTGGTGACTTCGCCGCTGGACCACGCGAGGATGCGCTCCGGCGAGGCGAGGGTGAGACGAAGACCGTTCCAGGTGTCGCGCGGCGGGAGTTTGCGGGGAGTGAATGCCATACGGGTTGCGATTAGATTTTGATTAATAAATTACTGTTCCTGCTCCGGCTCCGGCGGCAGGTTCAACGGTTCAACGTCAAGCGCCAAGCCGCGGATCTGGTTGGTCAGCACGGCGAACGACGCCGGCGTGCCCGTGTGGCTGATCGGTTCGCCCTTCACGATGGCGTCAAACGCCGCCGAACGGCCCTGGATGTCGTCCGACTTGATGGTAAGCATCTCGCGCAGCGTGTACGCGGCGCCGTAGCCCAAGAGCGCCCACACTTCCATTTCGCCGAAGCGCTGGCCGCCGTTCTGCGCCTTGCCGCCGAGCGGCTGCTGCGTGATGAGCGAGTACGGACCGATGCTTCGCATGTGAATTTTGTCCTCCACCATGTGATGCAGTTTGAGCACATACATGTACCCGACGGCGATAGTCTGCGCGAACGCATCGCCCGTGCGGCCGTCAAAGAGCTGCATCTTGCCGCCGCGGTCAAAGCCGGCGGCTTCAAGCTCGTCGCGAATTTCGTCGGGGGTCGCGCCGGCAAACGGCGGCACGATGGCCTGGTAATTAAGCGTGTGCGCCGCGAGCCCGAGGTGCATTTCAAGAATCTGCCCCAGGTTCATACGGCTCGGCACGCCCAAGGGCGTGAGGATGAGGTCAATCGGATTGCCGTCCTTGTCGTACGGCATATCTGCGACCGGCAAGACGCGGCTGATGACGCCCTTGTTGCCGTGGCGGCCGGCAAGCTTGTCGCCCACCGAGACATTGCGCACCTGCGCGACGGTCACCACGATTTTCTTGATGATGCCGCTCTCCAGCTGGTCGCCCTTCTCGCGGGAGAAGACGCGCACGCCGATGACGCGGCCCTGCTTGCCGCCTTCCATACGGAGCGAGGTGTCCTTCACGTCCTTCGCCTTGTCGCCGAAGATGGAACGCAAGAGGCGCTCTTCCGGCGTAAGCTGGGTCTCGCCTTTCGGCGTCACCTTGCCGACGAGGATGTCGCCCGGACGCACTTCCGCGCCGATGCGAATGACGCCTTCCTCGTCCAAATTCTTGAGGCGCATTTCGCCGACGTTCGGGATGTCGTGCGTCGTCGTCTCGGGACCGAGCTTCGTGTCGCGTACGACGCAATCAAAGTCCTCAATGTGCACGGTCGTGAACTTCGCTTCCTCCACAAGGCGCTCGGAGATGATGATGGCGTCCTCGTAGTTCGCGCCGTTCCAGCTCATAAACGCAACGCGCACGTTCTGTCCGAGCGCAAGCTGGCCCTGGTCGGTGGACGAGTTGTCCGCGAGCACGTCGCCCTTTTTGACCTTGTCGGCAAGCGTGACCGACGGCCGCTGCATAAACGCCGAGTTCTGGTTGGTCTGGGTGAGCCCTTGGAGGTGATACTCTTTCTTCTTCCCTTCTTTGTTCGTGACGACAATCTTGCGCGCGTCCACGTGCGTCACCTCGCCTGATTCCTCGGCAAGCACGAGGCGGCCGGTAGAGCGCGCGGCGTGCGCCTCAATGCCGGTGGCGACCAGCGGGGCCTCGGGGATGAGGACCGGCGTCGCCTGCTTCTGCATGTTGGAACCCATCAGGGCGCGGTTCGCGTCGTCGTGGTCCACGAACGGAATCATAGAAGTCGCGATGGAGAACATCTGGTAGGTGGAGGCGTCCATCAGCGTGACCTTCTCGCGCGGAACGATAATCGGGTCGCCCTTGTAGCGCGCTTCCACGTGGTCAACGACGATGCGGCCGGCGTCGTCCAGTTTGGTGGCGCCGTGCGCGATGTATTCCAGCTCTTCATCAAGCGCGTTGAGGTAGACGATGTCGTCGGTCACCTTCCCGTTCTTGACGCGCGCATACGGCGTTTCAATGACGCCGAAGTCGTTCGTGCGCGCGTGGGTCGCCATATGGAGAATGAGGCCGATGTTCTGACCTTCCGGCGTGTGGATGGGGCAGAGGCGCCCGTAATGAGACGGATGCACGTCGCGCACTTCAAAGCCCGCGCGCTCGCGAGTAAGCCCGCCGGGACCGAGCGCGGAGAAGAGGCGCATGTGCTCCAGCTCCGCGAGACTGTTCTGCTGGTCCATAAACTGCGAGAGCTGGTTGGCGGTGAAGAACTCGTGCACGGACGCGTGGAACGGACGCGGGTTCACGAGCGCCATCGGGAGCGTGGTCTCGCTTTCAATCGTGCTCATCCGGTCCTGGATGTTGCGCTTCATCCGGCTCATGCCGACGCGCATGCGCGCCTGGAGCAACTCGCCCACGAAACGCACGCGGCGGAACCCGAGATGGTCAATGTCATCCGGGCGCGCCGACGGGTCCGCGTTCAGCTTGGTAATTTCGGAAATGATGCGGACGAAGTCCGCGAGGCCGAGCGTGCGCTTCTCCAGCGCCTTCTCGGTCGTTGGCAGGCCGAAGCGCGCGTTCAAGCGGTGGCGGCCGACCTTGCCCACGTCGTAGCGCTCCATCGAGAAGAGCGACTGCACGAAGTTCTTCGCGTTCTCGGGCGTCGCCAAGTCCCCGTCGCGCATGCGGCGGTGTATTTCAATGTAGGCCTCCTCCACCGACTTCGCTTCGTCGTGTTCAAGGGTCGCCTTGATGGCTGCGAGCGCGAGCGGGTCTTTTGCGAAATGCTTCGTGACCGCCTCGCCGAGGCCGCCGCCGAAAACGGTCAAAAGCTGGGTGATGGGGAACTTGCGCTTGCGGTCTATCTTCACGAAAATCGCGCCGTCCGCTTCCGAATCAATCTCAATCCACACGCCGCGAAGCGGAATAATCTTCGCGCCGAAGTACTGCTTGCCGCGGATGAGTTCCGAGACGAAGAACGCGCCGAACGAACGGGCGAGCTGGGGGACGATGGCGCGCTCTACGCCCGAGACGATGAACGAGCCGTGCGGCGTCATCATCGGCATATCCGCGAGGAAAATCTCCTGCGACTTCTCCGAACCGAACGTCTTGTTGACGAGCTTCACCGTCGCCTTCACCGGCGCCTCGTAGGTGCGCGCATTCTCGCGCGCGAACTGCTCGTCAAACTTGGGCTCGCCCACTTCAAAACTCTCAAACCGCAATTCAAACTTCTTCCCCGAGTAGTCGGTGATGGGAGAAAACTCCTTGAAAAGCTCGGCGAGGCCGTCTTTGAGGAGCCAGTCAAACGAGCCGCGCTGGTGGCCGACGAGGTCCGGAAACGGCACCTTGGGAGCCCGGAACGAACCGAAAGTCTTCTGGACGAGGTTTTTGCGCATGTGAGGATGGCGTAAGGCTGTTAAGTAATTGAACGGTTCCCTGGAACATATACAAATGCGAACGCACGGAAATAAATCCGCTTGCGCTTATGCGTTTCTTTCTGTTTCCCGTATGAATCTGAACTCCCCCGCCCTCCGGAACTCACTCGTATCTAGTACCCCTAAACCTATCACCCCCCGCCATTTCCCGCAAGCCCCGAAAAAAGTTATCCACATCTTGACGTATCCCGGGGCCTATGGAGTAGAATATATTTACCCGAAGCTTAACGGCCGAGGGCCTTATCTAGGTAACCTACATTTCGATGTTGGCCAACTTTTTGAGGGGTGCCTTGAGTCGCTAGGTGCAGACTACACTTAGACACCGTAGGCCATTGTAGCCCAGTACGGTCAGTGAACATGAAAAAGGAGTGCTGCGTATCTCGTATCATTCCCTCATCGCAGGAGAGAATCCTAGTCAGAGGACCAAATGCGTTCGTAGTGTAAAACCGACTCTTAATGGGTCAAAGCGAAGACCTCCAAGCGATTGGAGGTCTTCGTAATTTTAACGGCCGGAAGCTAGACGCGTTCTAGCTGGTATTAATTATGACATGCTCAAAGTGGAGCAGTCGTACAGCAATGTGGAAAACTATTTCTTCTTCCGCCACTCGTCAATCTTGGCGTGATGACCGGTCTTGAGGAATCGTCACTCTTTTCCTATCAGAGATTTGAAAACTTTCCGGATGTCCTTATGCTCGCTCCAGAGAGCAGCGACCCTTGCGCGCAGTTCGGTATGTTGCGGGTACCCCTTGTCAACATCGCCGCTCAGGAGGTCGGAAAATTCTAAGTTCAGAAGGACAGTGAGTGATTCTTTCAGATCATTATATTTCTGCGCCGAGATGATTCCCTTCCGTACATAGTCCCCGAATGCTTCCCATGTATAGAAATGTAATAGTTCATGCATCGCGGTACGATTTGCGCCTGATGCAGCTGGCGAGACGAAGAAATAATGCTCCTTGAGGTTATATGGGTATCGCCCCGCTATTGTCACATACGCTGTGAAAGTTCCCGACAGAGCTGCTCCGAATATGTGCTCGACGCGCTCTTCAAATCTTTCACTGATGCCGTCCCAATCCTGCTGCAACCGTGTCGCTATCGCGAGAAGATCAAGGGAATGCTTGCTGATGTAATCGCGGACGAACGCTCTGACCTTCTCGGTATCGGAAAGGCCGTCGGTATACGCGAGAAGATCTTCGTATGCCTTCGTCCTTTTAGGGCTGTTCTGCGAACCAGCGCCGTATTCAAGGAGGCACTGAATATCTTTGTTCTCGTCGTAAGTAAAGCGTACGTTCATGCACACAGTATATATGCTCGGGAGACGTTATTTCCCTTTCCGCCAGGTGTCTATTTTCGCGTGGTGCCCTGTTTTCAAGACTGCCGGAACTTTATAATTCTTCTTTTTATACAAAATCGTTTCGGGTCGGGTGTAGACGGCAGACGAGGCGATGCGGCGCTCCTCTACCGAGGCGTCCTTGCCGAGCACGCCCGGCAGGCGGCGCGTGACGGCGTCCACTATCGCGAGCGCCGGGACTTCCCCGCCGGTGTATACCGCTTCGCCAACGGCGAATTCCTTCACCCTAACCCTTTGGGCGGGCGAGCCGGCTACGAGCGTCTTCAGGATTTTTCGCGCGCGCTCATCAATGCCCTCGTAGCGGCCGCAGACCAGCACCACGTCGCTGTACTTCGCGAGCGCATCCGCGTCTTTGTTCGTAAACTGCTTCGCCCCCGGCCTAAACCACACCACAACTTTCTTCTTATGGTTGGACATCCGATGTCCTAGTTTCAAAGCTTTCTCTACGGCTTTGACGACCGGAAGCGCGGTCATGACCATGCCAGGGCCGCCGCCGTATGGGCGCTCGTCCACCTTGCCCCACTTATTGTCTACGAAATCGCGCGGGGTCTGGTAGCTGACGGAAATCTTTTTCTCCTTGCGGGCGCGGCCGACGATGGACGCCGAAAGGTACGCGTCGCACGCGTCTTCAAACAAGGTGATGAGGTGAAATTTCATTATTGCAATTCAATGCCCCTTCTTTTCAGATCTTCTTCACTTTCAAATTCAAGATAATTTTGGGTAAGTTCCTCCCCCTTCTGTATATCCTTCGTTGCGACGAGATACGCTTCTGGATGAGAAAAATCTTGTGTGGTATTTGCAGTGAATGAATGATTTATGAAATGGATATTATCGAAATCTACATGCCAAACTTTCTCTGATTCAATCCAAAAACCCCAATACTTGACCTCTTGCTTCTCTGTTTCCGGCAAAGAATCAAATTGTTCTTGAGTTATGTTGACATCCAAAATCGGGCTTGCTGTGAAAATTAGATCTCCTTTTTTTATATCTTGGTCAGCAAATATGCCGATGC
>DAICZA010000009.1 GCA_027311385.1 bacterium
TGGCAAGATAACCTATAAACAAGGAAAGGATTTCAAGAGATCTAAAAGCGGCCTATTCTTTTGTAGTAAAAGTTGCCAAACGCGATGGCGCAATCAATTCTTTGTCGGTGAAAAACATGCGAATTTCACGACGGGGATGAACTCGTACCGGAGTGTGCTTGATCGGAATAGAATCCCTAAAATCTGTCGCAGGTGCAAGATGGCCGACGCACGTGCTCTTGCCGTTCATCACATAGACAAAAACCGAAAAAACAATACACTAAAGAATCTCGCGTGGCTCTGTCATAATTGTCACTTTCTGGTACACCATTATGAGGAGGAGCGTGAGAAATTCATGGCGGCTATAGTTTAGTGGTAAAACTCCGGGTTGTGGTCCCGGCATCGAGAGTTCAATTCTCTCTAGCCGCCCCAAGGAGGGGTATACTATAGGAGATGCAAACAGCACCTCTTCCGGGAGACGAAGCGAAGCGACTCGAGGCCGTCCACCGGATGGCGATTTTGGATACGAAGCCCGAGGAGCGATTCGACCGGCTGACGGAGGAAGCAGTAGCGAAGCTGAAGGTGCCGATATCGACGATCACCATCATTGACGCCGATAGAGAGTGGTTTAAATCATGCCAGGGGCTGGACGAGAAACAGGGCGGGCGGGACGTTTCGTTCTGCGGACACGCACTTTTAGCAAAGAACCTTTTCGTTGTTGAGGACACTCTGAAAGATCCGCGGTTCGCCGATAACCCGATGGTCGTGAACGCTCCCTACATCCGGTTTTATGCGGGGATGGCGCTCCTTGACCAGAAAACCGGACAGCCGGTGGGAGTCTTCTGCGTGAAGGACACAAAACCGCGCCAGTTCAATCTGGAGGAGATAAATGTGTTTATGGATCTTGCGAATCGGGCTGAAAAAGAGCTCAATGCATAGGCGCGCCGCGCACGTGATATCATCACCCTATGAAAAGCCTCTTCTACGGCATTCTTCTCATCATCCTCGTCGGTGTCGGCGGGCTCGTGTACCGGAATGCGGTTGAACATCCTTCGCAGCCGATTGCCTGCCCGCTTGATGCCGAAATCTGCCCCGACGGCACGTCGGTCACACGCACCGGCATCTCCTGCACGTTCCCGGTATGCCCGCCGCCGAATGTCACGCTCCCGAATGTCAACATATCGTTTGCGCTTCCCACGGGACTGTCCGCCGCCGCACTCCCCGACCCGGCGAGCGTCGCCGCCTATGGGCCGTCTACCGCGTCGTCAACGGACGGCGCCGATATCATCATCCGCCAGTACGCGATTGCCGCGTCATCCACCGCGCTCGCGACCATCCAGCAGACGGCGGTTAGCGGCACGTCCGGCGCGCCGGTGAGCGCAACGTCATTCACGTCCACGGTCATCGGCAACCACCGCTTCACCGTCGTTTCCATTGAGCGGTTTGAGGGCGTCATTGATACGGCGTTCTATCTCGCCCGCGCGACGGATGTGTTGCGCTTTGACGCGATTGACCGGAACGTCGCAAACTGGACGAATCCGAATCTTGACCCGACGGCGCTTCCGGCCTACGCCGGCCTGGTGAAGCTCCTTGCTACGCTCCAAGGACAATAATGCTATTGTTACCGGAGGAACGCATAACCAATTCGCTATGAACAACAATCCTTTTGATGAGATTTTTAGCAGCGGGAGCGTGCGCATCGCACTCACGGGAGCGCTTGCCATTCTTGCGCTCTTTTTGCTCGCACAGACGATAACGGCGGCGCAAGATTTCGGCCGGCCGGGGAATCCGGCGACCGACACCATCACAGTCCAGGGCAGCGGGAAGGCGACGCTTCCGCCGGACGTCGCGCGCGTGTCATTCACCGTGCAGAACACCGCGGCCGCCGTTGCGGATGCGCAGGCCGCGACGACCAAGCAAGCGAACGCCGCGATTGATTTCGTCAAAGGGCAGGGTGTTGCGGACAAAGATGTCTCCACGCTCTCCTACAACATCTCTCCGCAGTACT
This sequence comes from bacterium, assembly GCA_027311385.1. Lineage (GTDB taxonomy): Bacteria > Patescibacteriota > Minisyncoccia > Phycocordibacterales > Phycocordibacteraceae > C7867-001. The sequence goes on from DAICZA010000009.1 coordinate 1,988, forward strand.
CCTATCGGAGCTGCCCGACAGGCGTCCTCTGTCCGAATTCGCCCACCGTGACCGGCTACCAGGTCTCCGAGACGATTCAGGTGACGGTACGCGACCTCACGGCAGTCGGCGCGCTGCTTGCCGGCCTCGGGAAACTCGGCGTGCAGAACGTGAACGGTCCCAACTTCACGCTTGACGACACGAGCGCCGGGTATGATGCCGCGCGCGCCGATGCGATTACTAAAGCAAAGACGCAGGCCGATCTCCTGGCGAAGCAGCTCGGCGTGCATCTCGGCAAGATTGTGAATTTCTCCGAGTCGTCGGGCAGCTATCCGTCCCCGGTGTATGCGATGAGCGCAGGTGTCGCAGATAAGGCGGCGTCAACGCCGAACGTGCCGACGGGCGAGAACACCTACAACGCATCGGTCTCCATCACCTACGAGATTCGGTAATAGGGAGGCGCGAAAGACGCCCCCGCCGCTCCCGCGGCGGGGGCGTTGACGCATTTTTACGGGGTGCTATACTGCCGGTGTCGAAAGCCCGCAGGGCTTTTTTATTTACCAGCGAGCGCTGGAAACAAGCTTACTTATTTACTAAACCGATTCGTATGATCTCACCCCTTACGTATCTGAAGCATGTGCGCGAAGAGTTCGCCCATATCGTCTGGCCGACCTCTCGGACGGCTACCGCGCATACGTTCGTGGTCATCCTTATTTCCGTCGCTATCGCGATTCTGGTCGGCATACTTGATTTCGTGTTCGGCCTGGGCGTGAGTCACGTCGCGGGCGGATAATTTTCCTTCTATGGACGAAAACCAGAATCCACAGACGGGCGAGATGGAATATCCGGAAGAGGTCGGTATGGCGGACATCGCGCCCTCCGTGCGCAAAGAGATTGTTGATGAAACTGCGCCCCGGAAGGAGGACGCGCGCTGGTACACCATCCACACCTACGCCGGCTATGAGAACGCTGTTGAGCGCAATTTGAAGCAGCGCATTGAATCCTTGGGTATGGAAAATAAAATCTTTGACGTCGTCGTGCCGACCGAAAAGAAAATCCGCGTCAAAAGCGGCAAGCGCGCCGTGGAGGAGGAGAAGATTTATCCTGGCTACATCCTCGTGCGGATGATTGTGGACGACGACTCGTGGTTTGTCGTGCGCAATACGCCGCGCGTGACCGGCTTTGTCGGTTCTGGTAACACTCCGGTGCCGATGGAACAGGCGGAAGTGGACTCGCTCATGAAGCGGATGACGGCGGAGGCGCCGAAGCACCGCATTGACCTCGTGAAGGACGACCCGATTGTCATTGCCGACGGCCCGTTCAAGGACTTGGAAGGCAAGGTGGGCGACATTGACGAGGAGCGCGGCAAGGTGAAGGTGATGGTGTCTATGTTCGGCCGCGAGACGCCGGTTGAACTGGACTTTTTGCAAGTTCGTAAACTCTAAGGTAGAGTCACATCCATTATGGCTACTGTCACTAAGAAGATAAAACTCCAGATCCCAGGCGGGGCGGCGACGCCTGCGCCGCCGGTCGGCACCGCGCTCGGCCCCGCCGGCGTGAACATCGGTCAGTTCGTGACCCAGTTCAACGAGGCGACCAAGGACAAGCGGGGGACCATCATCCCGATTGAGCTCTCGGTGTACGACGACCGCTCGTTCACCTTTATTATGAAGAATCCGCCGGCGTCGCGCCTGATTCTCAAAGCCGTCGGCATTGAGAAGGGTTCGGGCAAGGCGAAGGAATCAAAGGCGGGTACTATCACGAAGGCGCAGATAGACGAAATAGTGAAAGAGAAGATGCCGGATATGAACGCGAGCTCGCCCGAGGCGGCCGCCCGCACCATCGCCGGCACCGCGCGCTCAATGGGGATAGACGTCAAATAGACGTCTATCGACCTTGTGAGATAGTTTTAGAGCGGAGCGGATAAAAATATCCACAAGGTGTACAGTTCCTGTAAGGAATCGACGTCAAATAAGAATTTCGTAACACAAACCGGCGCGCCGGCTCTGCCATCGCGCCGGTTTGCATTTCATCCCCCCGGCGCGTACAGTTTGCCCGGGTTTAAGTTCCACACAAATCAACCAGAGAAGGGGTACAAATGGATACGAGGATATTGGAATTGAAGCACGCGACACGCGATCTTCCTGGTGGTGGCTTTGTACTCGTTCTCAATACGGGTGCAATCATTACGCCAGAGGCGGAAGCGATGTTGCAGGCACTTCATTCGCGTTCGGTCGGCGGCATCCGCGAGCACTTGAAGACGCTCGCGATGAAAGGACCCGAGAAGTTCATGCAGAGCTTCTACGTCGGCTATGGGCACAAGTCCATCGGCGATTGCGGCACCGGGACGATCTTCATCGAGGGCGTCTCAATGCTCGTTGCCAAGGCGATACAGGACTGGCTGCTCTACTCGGGCCAGGAGGCGTCAACGCGCTACATTGATTTCTCGACGCAGAAGTTTATTGACCCGCTTGATTCCTTTGATTCGCGGAAGGTACTCGGGCTGTGGCGTACGTTCTACCTGCAGTCTCAAGAGCCGGTGCGGAAGTATCTGCGCCAGCAATTTCCACGTATGGAAGGGGAAGACGAAAAGGTCTACGAGAAAGCAATCAACGCGCGGGGTTTCGACATTTTGCGCGGGTTCCTTCCGGCCGGTGCGTCTACCAACCTATCTTGGCATTCAAATTTGCGCCAAGCGGCAGACCACATCGCGCTTCTACGGCACCATCCGCTTATCGAAGTACAGGCTGTTGCCGAAGCGATAGAAGATGCGCTCAAAGAAGCGTACCCCAGTTCATTCGGACAGAAACGCTATCCGGACACCGAAAACTACAATCGCTACTGGATGGATACTGGGTACTACTTTTCTGGTGATGCATTTCCGAGAAAAAATCAAGCAGGCAACGGCAATTCACTCATCGCCACATCGAGAGGTCCGTGGGTAACTCGCGATGCCATCGACAGAAGGCTCCTCGAGCGTGAATACAGGAAATTGCTCGAGAAGCGCCCACCGAAAACGGAGTTACCAAAACAAATGGCGGAAGCGGGAACGATGCAATTCGAGTTTCTGCTTGATTTCGGTTCCTTCCGGGATATTCAACGCCAGCGTTCGGTCATCCAGCGGATGCCTATGCTCTCAGACAAGTTCGGTATGCATCCCTGGTATTTTGAGTCACTTCCCGAAAGCGATGCACGGGCGGCGCGAGGTTTCGTGTGGCGGCAACTCAACAGCATAGACGCGCTTTCGCAAGATGAGCTGTTGCGGCAGTATTACCTTCCGATGGGGATGTGTGTACCGTGCCGCGTGACGGGCGACCTCCCAGCGCTCGTGTATGTGGTTGAATTGCGTGCACAGGCAGTAGTCCATCCCACGCTTCACGAGGTCGCACTCTGGAAGTCCGATGTGCTCCTGGAGCGTTTCGGTTACCTTGGGCTCAAGCTATATGTTGACCGCGAGAAAGGGCGGTTTGATGTAAAGCGCGGGCTTCAGGACATCGTCCAGAAGGACTGAAACGCAAAAGGCAATAGAACTAGCGGCAGCTTCGGCTGCCGCTTTTTTATATGAGTTGCATTTTACGTCTCTGGCGCGTACAGTCATCGCGGGTCGCAGTACACAAATTCAACGGAAGGAGAAAACTTTCATGTCAGGAATAGGAGTGTTACCGAAGCAGACGCTTCGGGAACTATGCACGAGTGGTCATATCACGGGTATTGAGGAAAACTACCTCAATCCGGCGTCAGTTGATCTGCCGCTCGCGGATGAAGCGTATCGGCTTGAAAGCATTTTCTTGCCGCTTCGTGGTGAAAAGGTGCGGGATCTCTTGCCGCTCGTCGGCGCAACGCCGCACAACTTTGACAATCCGCTTGAGGTTGGCGTCCCGTATCTTATTCGCGTCGCCGGGAAGTGGAAACTTCCGAGCGTCGTGTATGGATACGCAAACCCCAAATCATCGACAGGACGAAATGGGTTTTTCTGTCGGACCGTGGCGGACAAAGTCGATATGTACGAGGCACTCATTGGTCCGGGGTGGACTGGGGAAACGTGGGTGCTCGCGCGTCCCGATTACTTTCCGGTCTTGCTCACGCCGGGGCTTGCGGTGTCGCAAATGCGTTTCTTTGACGGCAAGTCGTTTCTCGATGATTTGCACACCGAGCTCGCGATGGAGCGGACCGGTTTGCTTTTCAGCGAGGACGGCAAGAAAATGTCGCTCCAAGACACGCGCCGGCACGCCGATTCATTCTTGCTCACGCTTCACGTCGGCGAGGTGACGGGGTGGGAGTGCCGGGGGACGCGGAAGATACTCGATATGAGCAGGAGTAATTTCTACGAACCCGACGACTTCTTCAAGCCGATCAGCGTTACGAACGGGAAATATATCCTGCGTAAAGGCGGCTTCTACATCCTCACGACACGGGAGCGCATTATGGTCCCGCCGTATCTCTCGGCGGAACTGCGTGCCATAGACCCGCGGCTCGGTGAATTTCGGTCGCATGCGGCTGGCTACATCGATCCAGGGTGGGGATACGGTAAGAACGGTGAGGAATGCGGCCGGCCGATTACGCTTGAAGTCATTCCGCAGGAAGATATGCTCGTGCGAGACGGTCAGACGGTTGCCCGCATTCGCTACGAGTATATGAAGGAAATCCCCGAAATCGTATATGATGCCGCCGCGTCGAATTACACCGACCAGCGTGTTGCGCAGCTCTCTAAGCATTTCAAGAGAGCGATTTGAATTCCGGGGAATACCACTTGGACCGTGCCAGCGCTCTGCGCCGGCACGGTCTTTTCTTGCCTTTTATGCTTTCCGCGCGTAGTGTTCCCTGCAGAAGTTCAACTTTCTGAGGGGGAATTCTGAAATGAACGATGCAAAATACGTGGTGTTTGACGGAATGGACGGGAGCGGGAAGGGCACGCAAATGCCCTGTTGCGCGGGAAGCTGAGTTCGTCGCCGGTGGTTTTCACCCGAGAACCGGGCGGAACGCCATTCGCCGAAGAGATACGCAAGCTCCTGGTCGATAATCCTCTCGCGGGTAAATCAACGGCGCTTAACAACTTCTTCCTTTTCTGGGCGGCACGCGAAGAGCTTCAGGAGAACTTTGTTCTCCCGGCGCTTCAGTCGGGGAAACATGTGTTTTCTGACCGCGGCGATTCATCAACGTACGCGTTCCAGCTCTGCGGCGAAGAAAACGAACAACTCTTGCCTGCGTTTACGTATATGCGACAGCTGGTATTCGCCGACAGCATTAGGCGGCGGAAACCGGATTTGTACGTCATATTCGATCTACCGGCAGAAGTTGCACGCGAGCGGGCATTGCGGGACGCGAATCGGAAGCAAAGCCATTTCGACAATCGCGATATCGGTTATTACGAGCGGGTGCGGAATGGTTTCAAGAAGTTCGCGAAGCTCGCGCCGGTTGAATTCATTGATGCGGCGCGGGCACCGGAGGAAGTGCATAGAGCGGTCATGCTTCTTCTCGCGGCAAAGATGGTCATTCCGGAATTCGCCTTCATCGTGTGATTCGGCAATGTGCCGACCGGCGCGCCTCTGGCGCGCCGGAATTTTATAATAAAAGCGGCAGAATTCCCGAGCCATCTGGTTACTTGCAGGATTTCCGGAAGATAGTATTCTCGCTCTTGCGAGGAGGGGTACGGTGCCCGCTTGGCACCCGGCGTAGTGTCGTTCTCAAGTTCATTTGCTTGGAATGTGCCAGGCGCCGCCCCGCTCGCGCCATAACCCCTGCACCTGCGGCGGGTTTTTTTAATTGATATACTCGCCCTATGGAAGAGCGGATACGAAAGGCGGTCAACGAGGCGCTTGCGACGCTTGGCGCCGCGGATGTCGCGTTTGTCGTGGAGCGGCCGGGCGTGGCGGCGCACGGGGACTATGCAACGAATGCCGCGCTTGCGGCGGCAAAACAGCTAGAGAAGAACCCGCGCGAGCTCGCGGACTCGCTCGCGCGCCACCTTACGGAAATGCTCGGCGAGGTCGTGAGCCATGTGGCCGTCGCCGGTCCCGGCTTCATCAACATCACGCTCGCGCGCGAGGTCGTCGCGCTCGCGGTCGCCGAGGCGGATGCCAAGGGGAGCGATTGGGGGAAGGGAACGGCGGAGGCGGGGAAGCGCGTCATCGTTGAGTACTCCAATCCGAACGCGTTCAAAGAAATGCACATCGGGCACTTGGTCGGCACGATTGTGGGCGAGGCGGTGGCGCGGCTCGTGGAGAACGCCGGTGCGGCGGTTGCGCGCGATACTTTCGGCGGCGACATCGGCCCGAACGTCGCGAAAGCGCTCTGGGGGCTCCGCGAGAACGGCACGAGCGAGCCCACGAGCGCGAGCGAGATCGGCGAGGCGTATGTTGCCGGTTCCGCGGCGTACGAAAGCGACGCCGTCGCGAAGGGCGAGATAGACGCGCTCAATCAAGCGCTCTATGCCGGCACGGACGAGGGACTGATGGAGCTCTGGCGCAAGGGCCGCGCCGTGTCCGTCGGAGAGTTCCGCCGCATCTGGGAACTGCTCGGCACGCATTTTGATTTTGAATTCTTTGACAGCGACACGACCGCATCCGGCGTGCGCGTGGTGCGCGACGGGCTGGAGAAGGGGGTATTCCGGGTAAGCGACGGCGCGGTCATTTACGACGGCGAGAAGAAGGGCGTGCACACGATGGTGTTCATCACGTCGCACGACACGCCCACGTACGAGGCGAAGGACATCGGTCTCGCGTTCCTCAAGGAGGAGCGCTGGCCGTCAGACGCGTCAATTGTTATCACCGGCAACGAGCAGACCGGCCGCTTCAAGACGGTGCTCGCGGCGCTCGGCGAGATTGCGCCGCTCGTCGCTACCAAGACGACACACGTCGCGACGGGATTCCTGAAGCTCGCCTCCGGCAAGATGTCGTCGCGCGAGGGCAACGTCATTACGGCGGCCGGATTCATTCGGAGTGTCATAGAAAAGGCGAGCGAGAAGAATGCGGACCCGCTCGTTGCCGAGCAGGTCGCCGTCGGTGCGATTAAATATATGATTTTGCGGCAGGCGCCCGGCTCGGACATCGTCTTTGACGAGGAGAAGTCGCTCTCGCTTGAGGGCGACTCGGGGCCGTACCTGCAGTACGCCTTGGTGCGCGCGCGGAAAATCCTCGCGTATGCGGAGACCGGGGCGGGCGGGACGGAAGAGCCCGCCGAGCCGTACGCGATTGAACGGCTCATCCTGCACTATCCGGCAGTCGCCGCGCGCGCCGCGCGCGAGCTTGCGCCGAATCTGCTTGTGACGTATCTCACCGAGCTCGCGGGCGAGTGGAACTCTTTATATGCGAAAGAACAGGTGCTCGGCAGTCCCGAGGAAGCGTATAAACAGCGTGTCACGCGCGCGTTTGCGCACACGATGACGAACGGTCTCACGCTCCTCGGTATCCCCACGCCGGAGCGGATGTGAGTTGCACCGGATTGGTTTAAGCGCTAGATTCATTTGCGGACCGTACATGTGTCGGTCCAAACTCATGTTTGGAGGGATTGATGAGTCAGAGACACAGAGAAGAAAACCGTGCCGCAATCGTAACGGCAGCTGCGATGCGTTGCCGCTGTTCAGTCGAGGATATCTATCGTCGGGCACGCGAAAGCGCACGCAAGGTTGTGGTAAATCTGGCAAGAATTCCCGAGTACGTCATTCGTTACGCAAGAAAGATGCTGCGGCAACCCTTTGCCGGGCGCGTAGCGAAAAGACGCCGACAGGCGTATTTCCGGGTCGCCCCCTCTATGCGGGCGTGCTAGCCGTCAGTTAGCCAAAAACGGCCGTGGTGTTTCCACGGCCGTTTCCATTTTTGGCGCATAAACGCTACGATATGAGAATTATGGCGGATATGCCCGAAAAGTCGGAAGCGGCCAAGCGCGAGGAAGCAACGCTTGCGTTCTGGGAGCGCGAGCGCATTTTTGAGAAATCCCTCGCCAAGAAGTCCCCGAAGGGCGAATACGTGTTTTATGACGGGCCGCCGTTTGCCACCGGCACGCCGCACTACGGCCACATCGTCGCGAGCGTCATCAAAGACGCGGTCCCGCGCTACTGGACGATGCGCGGGTACCACGTGCCGCGCAAATGGGGCTGGGACTGCCACGGACTGCCGATAGAGAACATCGTAGAGAAAGAACTCGGGTTCAAGCACAAGAAAGACATCAAGGAATACGGCATTGCGAAATTCAACGAGCGTTGCCGCGCGCAGGTGCTCACCTACGTGGATTACTGGAAGACGTTCATCCCGAGGATTGGCCGCTGGGCCGATATGGAGCACGCGTACGTCACGATGGACCGGCCGTATATGGAGAGCGTGTGGTGGGTGTTTAAGCAGATGTATGACAAGGGGCTAGTCTACGAAGATTACCGCTCAATGCACGTCTGTCCGCGATGCGAGACGACGCTCTCTCAGCAGGAAGTCGCTGAGGGGTACAAGGACGTGAAAGATATCGCAGTAACGGTTAAATTTAAAGTGAAAAATCCGGAAAAACACGGGTTGCCGGCGAATACGTATTTTCTCGCATGGACCACGACGCCCTGGACGCTGCCGGGGAATGTCGCCCTAGCCGTTGGCTCGGACATTGATTATGTGGTTCGGCGAGAAACAGAAACAACTCATGTAATTTCGTCTGAAAAAAGAGCAGGCCAAATGCTCACGCAGACATTTGAAAAAAAGATAAAAGGGAAAGATTTGGTCGGTATTGAGTACGAACCGCCGTTTGATTACTACGTGAACGATACGAGCCTGAAGAACCGCGAGAACGGATGGAAGGTATACGCAGCGGATTTTGTGACCGCAGAAGACGGTACCGGCATCGCGCACGAAGCGCCCGCGTTCGGCGCAGACGACTGGGAACTGCTAAAGAAGGAAAACCTGCCGTTCGTCCAGCACGTAAACGGAGACGGGACGATGAAGCCGGAGGTGACAGCGTTTGCCGGGATGGAGGTGAAGCCGCGCTCTGACGACGACAGTGTGCGGCTTGGTACCGACATTGCCGTGCTCAAATACCTACAGGAGCACGGAGCGCTTTTTTCAAAGGAGAACATTACCCACTCCTATCCGCACTGCTGGCGTTGCGACACGCCGCTTCTCAATTACGCGACGTCGTCATGGTTTGTCGCGGTCACGGAGATTAAAGACAATTTGCTGAAGAATGCAAAAGCGATCAGCTGGTCGCCTGCGCACATCAAAGAAGGCCGGTGGGGGAACTGGCTCGCAGGTGCGCGCGACTGGTCCATCTCCCGCCAGCGGTTCTGGGCGAGCGTCATCCCGCTCTGGAAGGATGAAAAAGGGGACACGATTGTCATTGGCTCGGTGGACGAGCTCAAGGCGCATACGAAGAAGAGCGGCAACACGTATTTCGTGATGCGGCACGGCGAAGCGGATTTGAATGTCAAAGGATGTATAAATGGCGTTGCAAACGAATCAAATGAGTTAACGGCGCGCGGCAAGGCGCAGGTTGAGGAATCGGCGAAAAAGCTCTCGGGGAAGGGCGTTGGATATATTTATGCGTCGCCACTGCGGCGCGCCAGAGACACCGCGGCTATCATGGCTCGTGCATTGGGGTTGGATCAGGACCACATCATTTTCGATGAACGTCTCTCTGAGAACCGGTTCGGGGATATGGAAGGGATGCAGATAGATACATATGAAAAGGTGTATTCGCGCCTCGCTGATAAGATGACCACCACACCGCGCGGCGCCGAAGCGTGGCGCGATGCAAAGCGGCGCCTGATGAGCGTACTTTACGAACTTGAAGGGAAGCATGCTGACACGAGGATACTAATCGTTTCTCATGATGGCCCTATACAGATGCTTGAAGCGGGCGCACGCGGGTACACCAGTGAAGAGTCGGGGGCGGCAATTGAGGACCACCGCTTCGCTGCGCAGCTCGCAGAGGTACGCGAACTCGTCTTCGTCCCGCTTCCGCACGACGAGGACTACGAGCTTGACCTGCACCGGCCGTACATTGACGATGTCGTACTCGTGGGAGACGACGGCGCCGAACTCACGCGTGTGCCGGATGTGCTGGATACCTGGTTTGACTCCGGCTCAATGCCGTACGGGCAGGAGCATTATCCGTTTGAGCATAAGAAAGAATTTGAGGCGGCGTTCCCGGCGCAATTCATCGCCGAGGGTGTTGACCAGACGCGCGCCTGGTTCTACTACCTGCACGTGCTCGCGGGCGCGCTGTTTAGAAAGAATGCGTTCCAGAATGTCATCGTGAACGGCACGGTGCTCGCCGAGGACGGCAAGAAGATGTCCAAGCGTCTGCAGAATTATCCCGACCCGATGCATATCGTGGAGAAGTACGGCGCCGACGCACTCCGCTTCTACCTGCTTTCGTCGCCGGTGATGCAGGCCGAGAACCTGGCGTTTTTGGAAAGCGGCGTTGACGAGGTTGCGAAGAAGAACATCGGCCGGCTTATGAACGTCCTCGCGTTTTACAAGCTCTACGAAGATGGGACGGAGCGTGCGGATACGAGCACGGACATCCTTGACCGGTGGATCCGTGCGCGCCTCGCGGAATTGCTCAGAGAAACGACCAGCGGGTACGAGAAATACGAATTGGATAAGGCGACGCGGCCGCTTGCGGCGTTCATAGACGACCTTTCCGCGTGGTACGTCCGCCGTTCGCGCGACCGGTTCAAAGAGGAAAGTGCCGACAAAAAAGCGGCGCTCGCCACACTGCGGCACGTACTCCGCACGCTCGCGGTTGTCATAGCGCCCGCGATGCCGTTTATTGCGGAAGAAGTCTTCCAGGGAGTGCGCGACAAAGATGACGTCCAGAGCGTGCATCTCGCCGAATGGCCGGAGAGCAAAAAGCGGTGGCGTTTGTTTGGTCCAGACGCGGATGAGAAACTCATTCGCGATATGGCGCAGGTGCGCGCGCTCGCGTCCGAGGCGCTGCAAGCGCGGCAGAAAGCAGGCATGAAGGTGCGCCAGCCGCTCGCATCACTCGCCGTTCCGGAAGCTCTTTCTGAGGAACTTGCACGCATTCTCGCCGAGGAAGTGAATGTAAAGAAAGTGATTGTAGGGAAAGAGCTTGCGCTCGACACAGTACTTACTCCCGAACTCATACAAGAGGGAACCAAGCGTGAGTTTGATCGCGCAGTCGCTGATGCACGGAAGACACTCGGCCTTTCGCCGAAAGATAAAGCGCATTATGAATTGGCCGGTGATGGTAGGTTCGTTGCTGAATTACCAAACGGTCCAGAACGTTTCAATCTCATTCTCGATGCGTCATAAATACGAAACCCGCGGCATTGTGCTTGCGCGTTCCCCGCTCGGTGAAGCAAACGCGTATGTCACGGTACTCACGCCCGAGCTCGGGCTCGTCCGCGCCCGCGCGCAGGGCGTGCGCCGTTCCGGCGCGAAGCTCGCCGCGTCGCTTGCGACGTTTGCCGAGAGCTCACTGGTGCTTGTGCGCGGGAAGGAGGGGTGGCGCGTGGCGGGCGCCGTGCTGGAGACGAATTGGCTTACGCGTATAGAACGCGCTGCGGCGCGCGCCGCTGCGGCGCGCGTCTCCGGTCTCCTCGTGCGGCTCGTCGCCGGCGAGGTGCACGACCCCGCGCTCTTTGCTATCACCACCGGATTTTTTGGAGCACTCGCGACGCTCCCCGAAGACTCATATGAAGCCGCAGAGGCGCTCGCCGCCCTCCGGGTGCTCGCAGTACTCGGATTGGATGCGGGGGAGATTCCGGGCGAGGCGGCGGCGTTTACGCCCGAAGTGCTCGCGCCGGTCCGCGCGGCGCGCGCAGAGTACGTTGCCCGCATCAATCACGGCATCGCCGCCTCGGGCCTCTAAATTCTTGTATACTACGGTCTAATGCCCCAGCAGTTTTCTGAAGACGACACCAGCTCGCTTGAACGCGCGCGCGAGCATCTCTACACTCCCGCGACCGGCAGTGCAGGATTGCGCCGGCCGCTCCCCGCTCCGGATGAGGAGGAACTGCCGCACGAATGGGCCGGGGAGCCGCTCCAAGAGATAGCCTCGCACAAAGGGAAACGGCACGTGCGGCTCGCGAGCATATTCCTCGGCGCCGCATTCGCCTTTTTCCTCGTCTCGCTTGCTATCGCCGTCTATGTCTTCTACGTCGGCGGTAATTCGGTCTCGGTGGACAAAGTCAGTGTCAATGTGCAAGGACCGACCACCATCGCCGGCGGCGACATCGTCCCGCTCTCGCTCACCATCACCAATACGAACTCGTCCGCCATAGAGAACGCGACCGTTGAGATTGATTTCCCGAACGGCACGAGGAGCGCAGCCAATGTGCTGACAACGTATCCGACCTACACCGAAAATCTCGGCACCATCGGAAGCGGCGAGACGGTGACGCGTTCGGTGAAGGCCGTTTTGTTCGGCAGTTCGGGACAAGCGCTTACGCTCCCGATATCTTTTTCGTACGGCACCGCCGGGTCCAATGCCGTCTTTGTGAAGAAATCTTCCTACTCCCTGACCGTGTCTTCAACACCGCTTTCCGTTTCCGTACAGACACTGTCGGAAACCGTCTCCGGCCAGCCGCTCACGCTCACCCTCATCGTCAATTCAAACGCGACGGTTCCGCTCAGCAATGTCGTCCTCACCGGCAATCTCCCGTTCGGGTTCCAAGTCACCTCGTCTTCAGTCCCGCTGAATAATTCCAGCTTCCTGCTCGGGACGCTCGCGCCGGGGGCGAGTAAGACCATTACGCTCACCGGGACACTTGCGGGGCAGGATGGTGAACAACGCGTATTCACCTTTACCGTCGGGACTGCAAATACGCCGGGCAACCAATCGCTCGCCGTCACCTATATGTCCCAACAAGCGGCTGTTTCCATCACCGCCCCTTTCATCAACACGACGCTCGCCATCAACGGGAATTCGTCGCCGAACGTCGTCCTCGCGCCCGGGAGTCCGCAGAACGTCACGTTGTCATATACCAATACGTTGCCGACCAGCATCACGAACGCATCCGTTTCTATCGCACTCTCGGGTGCCGCGATTGATTACAACAGCGTCCAGACGACGAACGGCTTCTACAACTCGGTGAACCATACCGTCATTTTCAGCAAGGACACCGACCCGTCGCTCGCGCTGCTTTCGCCCGGCGCCACCGGCGTCGGCGTGTTTACGTTCTCAACGCTCCCGACCAGCGCGTCAGTCGCCTCGCCGGCCGCCACCTTCGGGATATCGGTCTCGGGGACGCGCCTCGGGCAGACGAATGTGCCGGAGCAGGTAAGCGCGTTCGCGACACAGACGGCGAAGGTCACGACGACAGTCGCGCTCTCGGCGTCCGCGCTCCACACCTCGGGACCGCTCGCCACCGTCGGTCCCATCCCGCCGGTTGCCGGCCAAGCGACGACCTACACCGTTGTCTGGGGCGTTCAGGACAAGGGGAGCGCGGTCGCGGGCGGCACGGTCTCGGCGACCCTGCCGAGCTATGTCACCTATACCGGCGCCACGGCCGGCGCCGGCTCGTTCTCCTATGACAACAGTTCTCGCACGGTGACATGGAGCGTCGGCGACCTCACCCAGGGAGGAAATGCGCAAGGGGCGTTCCAAGTGTCGCTCACGCCTTCCACCTCGCAGAAGGGCGGTGCGCCGGCGCTCACCGGCGCCGCCTCGTTTACGGGATACGACCGGTTCGCCGGCGTGCAGGTCTCCGCGACCGCCGACCCGGCGACGACCGAAACGCAGGGCGACCCGGGGTATGTCTCCACTAACTCCATTGTTCAATAGAATTTGTCGCACTTTTGACGTACAGTAGCCCTATGAACGACCAGAACCTGATGGAGAAAATCGTTTCGCTCGCCAAGCGCCGCGGGTTCGTCTTCCCGGGTTCCGAGATTTACGGCGGGCTTGCAGGTACGTTTGATTACGGCCCGTTGGGCGTCCTTTTGAAAGAGAACGTTGAGCGGCTCTGGCTCACGATGTTCCGCGACGACCGCGACGATATGTACGGCGTGGACGCCGCGATACTGATGAATCCGAAAATCTGGGAAGCGAGCGGCCACGTCGCCGGATTCTCCGACCCGCTCGTAGAATGCGAGAAGTGCAAAAAGCGTTTCCGCGCGGACCATCTTGAAGACGCGGGGAAGTGTCCCGAGTGCGGCGGCGCGCTCGGGGAGGTGCGCCAGTTTAATATGATGTTCAAGACGCACGCGGGTGCGACCGAAGACGAGTCCGCAACGGTGTATCTGCGGCCCGAGACGGCCGGAGGCATTTTCACGAATTTCAAGAATGTCGTTGATTCCCAGCATCCGAAGTTGCCGTTCGGCATCGCGCAGATAGGGAAGGCGTTTCGCAATGAAATCGCGCCGCGCGATTTCATTTTCCGCCTGCGCGAGCTCTCGCAGATGGAAGTGGAATATTTCGTATCGCCCGCCGCGTGGGAACAGGCGTTTGAGGAATGGCGCAAGCTGATGCATCTCTTTGCCGAAGCACTCGGCCTGCCGCAAGAACACGTACACGAACTGGAAGTTCCCGCAGAGGACCGTGCGCACTACAGCAAGCGTACGATTGATTTTGAATTTGACTATCCGTTCGGCCGCAAAGAGCTCTGGGGACTCGCGTACCGCACCGACTTTGACCTTGCGGCCCACGCGAACGCGTCCGGCGTTGAACTCGCTTATCTCAATGAAGACCCACAGGTCGGCGAAGAGAAGAAATTCATACCGCATGTCATTGAGCCGTCCTTGGGCGTGGATCGCACGATACTCGCCGTGCTCGCAAGCGCGTACCGCGAGGACGACATGGGAGGGGAAGTGCGCACGTACCTTGCACTCGCACCGAAAATCGCGCCCGTGAAGGCGATGGTATCGCCCCTGCTGAAGAATAAGCCGGAACTGGTAGAGAAAGCGCACGAGGTGCGCGCGGAGCTCAAGAAAGTGCACCCCGCCATCGCCTGGGACGACAACGGCAACATCGGCAAGCGCTACCGCCGCCAGGACGAAATCGGCACGCCGTTCTGCGTCACGGTAGATTTTGATACCCTCGGCGAAACGCCTGAGCTGAAAGACACCGTGACGCTCCGCCACCGCGATTCCGGCGAGCAGGAACGCCTCACCGTCGCCGAAGTCGCCGCCCGCATCCGCGCCGCAATTGAATAAAAGAATGTGTTAGGATGCCCTTAATGGACAAGGAAATCCGCGTTTCCATCACGCCGGGCACCGTTTTCGCGGCGCTGTTTATCGCCGCGGGCGTGTACGTCTTCTGGCTTCTGCGCGACCTCGTGCTCCTCGTGCTCACGGCCATCGTTATCGCGTCGGCCATTGAGCCCGGCGTCGCGTTTTTCATCCGCCGCCGCATTCCGCGCTTCCTCGCCGCGCTCCTCGTCTACGTGCTTGTGTTCGGTTCGGTCTTCTCGCTCGTCTACTTCTTCTTTCCGCCCATTATCGCGGATGCGGCGGGCTTCCTTTCCGCCGCGCCGAAATATCTGGATACGCTGAACGCAACCGCCTCGTTCCCGGGCATCACCAGCGCGAGTAATATCATCGGAGGTCAGCAGGGGTCGTCGTCGTTTGTACAGACCCTGCTCTCGCTCCAGAATGTCTTCACGGCGACATCCGGCGGCGCGCTCCAGCTTCTCATCACGTTCTTCGGCGGCATCTTCTCGCTCTCGCTCGTCATCGTGCTCTCGTTCTATTTTGCGCTCCAGGACACCGGCGTTGACGACTTCCTGCGTATGGTAATGCCGGTCGCGTACGAAGAGTACTCCGTGGACCTCTGGAAGCGCTCGCAGAAGAAAATCGGGCTCTGGATGCAGGGGCAGATACTGCTCTCGGTCATTGTCGGCATCCTCGTCTACCTCGGCCTCCTCATCATCGGGATACCGTACGCGCTCCTCCTTTCGGTTTTTACCGCGATTGCGGAAATCATTCCTATTTTCGGTTCGCTTATCGCGGGTACGGCGGCGGTCGTCGTCGCGTTCTCTAACGGCGGCCTCCCGCTCGCGCTCATTGTCGCCGGCCTCTATATCGTAGTGAACCAGTTTGAGTCAAACCTAATCTACCCGCTTATCGTGAAGAAGATTGTCGGCATCCCGCCCTTGCTCGTCATCGTGGCGCTCATCGCGGGCTACACCCTTGCGGGCTTCCTGGGCGTCCTGCTCTCGGTGCCGGTCGCGGCGGTCGTGCTGGAGTTCATCACCGACTTTGACAAGCACAAGCGCCGCGAACACGCGCACCGCGCGTAACCGTCTATGAGTGCGCGTTACCTCACTACCACGCTCCCATATGTAAATGCGGACCCGCATATCGGGTTTGCGCTTGAAATCGTACAGGCGGACGTACTCGCGCGTGCATGGCGTCTCGCGGGGGACGAGGTGTTTTTCTCTACCGGGACAGACGAACACGGACAGAAACTGCTGGAGGAGGCGCAGAAAGCCGGACAGGAACCGCAGACATACGTGGACCACTATGCCGCTGAATTCCGCAAACTGAAGGACGCACTCAATCTTTCCAACGACACATTCATTCGCACCACCGATGCGGCGCATATTAAAGCGGCACAGGAAATGTGGCGCCGGTGTTTCGCGAAAGGTGACATAGAGAAGAAAACATTTACCGGCCTGTACTGCGTCGGCTGTGAAGCCTTCAAGACCGAAAAGGAAATCACTGACGGAAAGTGCCCGCTCCATCCGAACGCCGAGCTTAAAGAAGTTTCCGAAGAAAATTACTTCTTCAAATTTTCAAACTACGAAAAACAGCTTCTTGCTTATTTGGAGAAAGAGGGCTCTATCGTCCCCGAGTGGCGCCGCGTTGAGGCGGTTAACTTTGTGAAGAGCGGACTGGAGGATTTCAGTATTTCGCGCGAGCGAGCGCGGCTTTCGTGGGGCATCCCGGTTCCGGATGATGATTCACAGGTGATGTACGTGTGGTTTGACGCGCTTACGAACTATATTTCCACGCTCGGCTGGCCGGAGGACATACAGGGAACATTCAAGAAGTTCTGGGAAGAAGGAACGACGCTTCAAATGGCAGGGAAGGACCAAGTGCGTTTCCAGTCGCTTATGTGGCAGGCGATGCTTATGTCTGCGGACATTAAGAATACCGACACGGTTTTCTATCACGGCTTCATTACTTCCGGCGGGCAGAAGATGAGCAAGTCGCTCGGCAACGTCATTAATCCGCTTGAGCTCGTTGAGAAGTACGGCACCGATGCGACACGCTATGTGCTCCTGCGCCACACGAGCCCGTTTGAGGATTCCGACCTCACGCTGGATGCCATTCACGAGCACTACACCGCCCATCTCACGAATGGTCTCGGCAATCTCGTCGCGCGGGTGATGAAGCTTGCGGAGACGCATCTGCCTGAGCCGGTCGCACGACCGGAAACATCGCCTTTCCCGGATGAATATTGGAATGCACTCAATGCCTTTGAGTTTAACCGCGCAATGGATTTGATATGGGCGCGCATTCAAGCATTGGATGAACGCATTACCGCCGAGAAGCCTTTCACTATTGTGAAGGAAGATGCCGAAAGAGGTCGTGCGATTATCGCTGAACTCGCTACCGAGCTCTACCGGATAGGCCGCCTCCTGAATCCGTTTATGCCGAAGACAAATGAGTTGATAAAAAAGGCCGTTCTTGAAAACAAAAAGCCCGACAACCTCTTTCCGAGGATTTGACAAGTTAGCCAGCTTCGGTCATAATAGTCCCCAGAACCTGCGCGCCGCGCGGGACACAGCGAAAGGGAAACGGAAATGGGAACGAAGCAGTTGTTTGATTTGAACCTTACGATTTCCACAATAGCGGTTGCCGTACTCGCCCTCGCGGCGGGCGGCTCGGCAGCCCTCGGGGAAATGAAGGTAATGACGTGGGTAGCGGTTGCCCTCTATGGGTGCTACATCGTTGCCGCAGTCGGTGTGGCCGCTTTCTTTACCGCATTTTACTTGGCGACGTGCAAGCGTCCGGTTGCAGAACGGGCAGTCACTTCGGGCGTCCTCCACTACCTCGGGCTCGGATACTTTTGCCTGGGTATGAGTACGACCTTCATACTCCGCAACTACATAATTGAGGAAGCGGTCGTACTGTGCGCGGTGTTCGTAGTCATG